>JBDTLV010000127.1:0-13180 GCA_039934615.1 Tahibacter sp. | reverse complement strand
GAGTCGAACCTCCGACCTACTGATTACGAATCAGTTGCTCTACCAACTGAGCTACGTCGGCCTTGCGGGCCGCGGAGTATAGGCGGTGAACGAAATCGGCACAATAGCGTTTGCTTTCGCAGTGCTCTGCCTGGCATGGCTCGACGTTCGTCCACGCCATTCACAGCATTCACCCAGGGATCGCATCGCGCCGAACCTGGGCAGTGGGCGCCGGGATCACAAAAGGATTTTGCACACGCAGCTCGCGGCTTCTACCAGCACTTGCCGTTCGTTTCGTCGCCCGTCTTGTCTTTTTTGCCCGTGCTGTCGACCGACAACACTTTGCATTTGTCAGGGGCCTGAATTCCCGTCGGAGTCGCGCTCAGCTGGTACGTCTGAAACGGCGCAGCGAGCGGCGTCCCGGGTGCGCCAATGGCTTCGATGGCCACCGTATAGGTTCCATCCTTTGTACTGTCACCACCTGCGCTGAATCCCAGACCGCCCGGTGCGGCACCCGTCACCGTGTTCGCGTAACGATTGTAGTTTGTGTATGTACGTTCTTGAGCCGCCGCAATGCGCAGGATGAGGTCCTTCGCGTCGGCGCGTCGGATCCGGAACATGTAATTGGTGTAGGAAGGCAACGCGAGCGCCACGATAATCGCAAGAATGGCGACCGTAATGACCAGCTCAATCAAGGTGAAGCCGGTGGATTTTGTGGATTTCATCCCGTCGAGTCCCATAGTTAGACATGAGTTGCAGCCGGATTGACCGCTTACGGAGCGGCGATCACCAACCGTTTCCCACTACAGCGCTGAAAATTTGCTCAGACTTCAGCGCGCCGTAGACATCAAGTGGACAAGACGGCATATGCCGTCTTGTCCATAACGCATAGTGCCAGACTACAGGTCGTCGAAGAGATCGCGCCAAGCGCGACGGCGCCAGTAACTATCCGTGATCGAAATGGGTGTCACACCATCCGGAGTCAAGCCAGGCAGTACCGGGCTGCCACCACCAATTTCGGTAACCACCGGAATATCGCCCACCAGGGGTGGGAACGCGACTTGCGTTCCAACGACCTGCGTAGAACCAGGCGGCAACGCGCTACCAGTACCCACCGGCGGTCTGCCGTCCGCAGGGCCACCGTTTTGCGAGTCGACCACGAGTACTGCCCCTGACCGATCCGGTTTGCAGGGATCGTTACCACCAGGAATCATAGTAACGAGTACAGCGCGCAACGTGCTGACCAATGGCGCCGCTTTGAGCACATTCCGCTCGCCAGCAAGGGTCAAATTGAAATACCAGCCCTTCTTGGTCACCGGGACCGGAAGGTCAGTGAGGCTGCGATAAGTGGTCGTGGTGTTGATCGTCAATGTCTGCTTTACGAGGTCGCTCAGGATCGCCGGGTACTGCGACGATGCGAGTCCGTATTCGCGGATTCCGTAGAATGCTTGCGGATCAGCAACCGGCGCAACGGACACCGTTGTACGATCTTCCAGTCCCAGATACTTGCCCGTTCCAAACACGACCATCACCTGACGCGAAATCGGATCGGGGAACGTCTGCGGCATCACCGTGATCGGCTGGGCCCCATTCGTCGCAGGTTTGAAAATCCGCTCCACCGTCCAGTCGACCACATTGGAGGCATTCTTTGTGCCCAGATTGAAGCGCCAGAGGTTACCCACGAGGTCGCCACCTACCGCGAAGTCGGCAATCTGGTCACCGGTGTAGTCACCAACGGCCACCGTCGACAGGCCATAACTCAGGATGCCGCCCGGGGTCTTGATCTCCCTGATCAATTTACCATTCTGCGCATCGAGAACAAACAGCGAACTGTAGATGTTGCTTGCCGCGGGAACGAGGCTGTTCGGATCGTCCGGCGTGGCGGTGTTCTTGGTCGGGAAGTATCCGCCCGGAACCAGCACGATCCATTTGCCGCTGTCCGAACGAACCACATTTGGCGTTCCAAACGTATAGCCAAGGTTGTCTCCGCCCGATATCGAAGATGAGAATTCCCACAGCACCTTGGAACCCGCGTTGGCTTCCGTCACGGTTGCGGGGTCGGTGACATCAAGCGCGTAAACGCCGCGACCGCCCATGCGCAAAGAGCCGACCAGAATGGTGCGCCATTTTGCTGTCGTCGCCAGCACAGTCGCCGAACCTGACGAATCCGTTGGATCGGGCGTGAAGACATCGAACTCTTTCGGCACAATGTCCACAAACGGCAGATATTTGAAATTGTTGTAGCGCGTCAGTGTGTTGAGATTCTTCGACACCTCATACGGAACGTACGCAAACATCTCCACGCCGTCGAGCGCGCGGAAGCCATGCAGCATTCCGTCATTCGCGCCTGCATACACCATGCGCGTGCGATTTCGGTTCGCGAAGGCAAATCGTTCGTACGAGCGGCGCGGAGTGAGCGCATCGGCGAGCGCTTCCTGCGAACCGGCAGGGAACGTATCGCGAATACCGGATGCGGGCGCTCCCACAAAAATTGCCGAGGAGTTGATGACGGCACCCAACACCGACGTTCGCTTGCGCATCAGTGGCGTCGCCGATTCCTGAGTACGGTCGCCGCGGATGAAGTCGGCACGCTTTTGTCCGAGTGCATCAACTGCAAGCGTTTCCGGATTGATATTGAGCCAAGCCTGTTGCGCCGCCGACAGCGAACCCCACCGGAACGCCGCACCCGAGCCAGCAGCAGTCTTGGACGTCAGGATTTCTCGCGTCGCAGGATCTCGAGCAGGCAACACCGGCGCCGGCGTGCCGTACGCAAGACAGGGACCGCCGGTCAGGATGCAGCTCGCATCCCATTTCACCGCCCCGCGTGTTCCGTCCAGATTCAAGACATACGCATTGACGTAGCCGGACCAGTCAGTCGTGTCATAGCCGGTGGAATACGCCAAGGCGCCACTCGTGAGCACGCTCGCGCTGACACTCAGGGCGGATGCGGAGCCACGCCGCAACAAAATGCTGTTGAGAATATCGGTCAAATGATCGACCAGCGCCTGCGGCTCGGTTGCGCTGAAGTACGAACCGCGACTGTTCACCGCGGCATGCCAGGTGTCGTCAATCGCCTGTACTGAGTTGTTAATCGGCTTTGGCCATTGCTTGGTGCCGCCGCGCAACGCTGGCAGATCCTCGGGCGATTCAAGGCTCCCGTCGACTCCCAGCGTGATCATGAACTGGACCACGTGCTGCCAACTGGCGGGATCGTTCGCCGGATTGAAATAAATTTCATCGTTGGATCGCGGATCTGCACCGAGCGGCAACGCCGTTGAGCCAGTGGTGCCTGTGGTTTTGTCAGGGAAAAATGGCGCAACGTTATCCGCCAGATCCGCGCGCAAATCCGATGCCCAATAGTTGAACGCGATATTGGCCAGCGACGACGCATAATTGGTACCAAGCAAGTTCCAGTAAATACTCGAAGCTTTCGGTGCCGGCGATCCCGTTCCTGGAGTCCCAATCGTGTACGCCTTGCCATCTGGCAACGTGACGCTCACGTTCTGCGGACGCATCGGTGATGGCAGCGTTGGATCGGATTCGTTCCAGAAACCATCGGTGACCAGCATGTGGAAATTCTGGCGGCAGGACAATTCCGTGTTTGAGGTACCGGTTGCAGCCGGTTCGAAATACGGGTTCTTCAAATCGAATTGCGTCGGAGTGCCACGCTTGAAGAAATCGCCTGCACGAATGGTCGCTGCGCGATCGGGTGTGGTGCCGGAAGCACCGGTCTGGAAAATCCAGTTGAAGAAACCGGTTCGGTAATTCGGCGCCAGGGTATTGGAGTTGTTGAGCTTGGTGATGATGGTCGACGCCGGCAGCAGGTAGCTACCGTCATTGATGTTCTGATACGCCACGCGCACATTGTCCGCCAGCTTGCCGAACACGCGCGACAAAGAAGTCCGCGTCATCAGGTTGCGGGTACGATAGTACGCGTACCAGTTGGCCCAATTGTTGTATTCAGCCGGCAGCACCTTGACCACTTCCCAATTTGCCGCATTGTAAAGAATTGCAGGATCGGGCAGACCGGTTCCGAGCAGAAAATTGATGCCCGTCTTGAATCGATAGTAGTAAGGACCACCCGCGTTATCGAGCGGGCTCACGGTGTCGCCGGGACATTTCCAGCGTTTGTCCGTGGTTCCGGATTTGACCCCGGTGAAATCCGTAAAACTGGTGGTGCCACCCGGGCTCACCGGACGATTCGCGGTGACACCGTCGTTCCACACCTTGGTCAGCGCGCCCGGTGAATTGAAGTTGCCCGCACTGAAGGGGATGTTGTCCTGATAGACTGCCGGCAAGTATACATTGTTTGGGTTGTAATAAACCCCGTTCATCGAATGCGTGCGTAGCAGATTCAGCTTCGCCGAATCGGTCAATACGGCGGGGCGCGGATCAATCACACCCGCGCACCGCCAGGGATTGCCCCACGCACCGTTGTCGAACGGACGAGTGTCACCCATGAAGTCACTCGCCATCGATCCGGAGTCGTCGAATGTCACGACGATGTTCGGATCCACCGATGCGGTCTGATCCGGTGGAGTCCGGCTGAGATCGACGGTATTCGCGTACACCGGAGATATGCCGGCGCAGACCGTGATCAAGGCAAACGCGGCGATCAGCAGACCTGAACTTCTTGCTTGTATATTTGTATGCATGATTTCCTGCCTTCGCAGTAGCGTCAGTTGCTTTTCGCGGCGAATGTGCTTTCAACCACACGGATCACACCATCGTTGCCGCCGGTGCTGCGCGCAGTAGTCCTGTACAGGTGTTTGATGCCTGCATTCTTGTCGGTCTGATAGGGATCGAGACCCTTCTGTTCGTAACCTGAAGCCCCGGGCGGAAGGTCCAGCCCCAGGTCTTCGATGATGTAAGCCGGATTCCTGGACAGGTTGCCGGTAGCCTGGAGGCCCGTCATCGCCGTCAAATCTTTGGTCGAATAAATCGTGGCGCCGGTGTCGGTCCAGACCCTGCTCTCCCGGAACGCGCGCACCGCCGGAATGACAAATTTTTCCGGAACGTACGAGTAACATCCAAACAGGCCTTCAGTTCCGCAGTCGGAAAACGGCGAACTGCCGACGCTTGCGTTCCACAATCGGGTTTCGGCTTCCCGCATCGCGCTTTCGGCGCCGCTCATGGCCAGCTGTGCGTTGCGCAGACCACCGGTCATGCGCTCCTGCATGATCGACGTGTTCGTCGCCGTCACGGCGATCAAGGTCAGCAAGACCAGAAACACCAGACCCACAAACAACACCGCACCGCGCTGGGCGGACGGAAATTTGGGGACGGGAACCTGCATGTGTTTATTCATGGAGAATTTCACTTGTCAAGGACTGTAGTTGCGAATCGCGACGAGCGCGCGGAATTCCCGACGCATCATGTGGCCCATTGGCAGCGTCGTCGGCAGTGTCGCTGCAGCAGGCGTCTGCGCCACGGTGTCACTGATCGGGCTATAGAAGAATTTTTCTTCGTCGGCGGAAACGTCGAAGCTGTTGACCGTATTGAGCAGCATTGAAACTTCAATACTCTTGATCGAACGCCACAGACAGGCGGTGTCGACAGGACCGCCCGAATCGAATCCCACTGGTGGCGGCGGGCAAGTCAATCCCAGCGTATTGCCGTCAACCTGGTTTGCCGTCAGGAAAAAGGTCGCACCGTTGACGTCTTCAACGCCATAGCGAAAATCCAGGCGATCCACACCATCGACTATCACCTGCGGCGCGCCACCATTGACGCTACGCACCAGACTCGGTGCCAAGCGGCCGAGGTCATCGGGATCGGCATTCGCCGTGACCCGCAGGTAGTAGCTCACTGTCTGGAAATCGCGGCTGAAATTGAACAAACGTGTGTCGCTTGAGATACCGACGCATCCCACCGTTGTGTCGTTGAAATTCCCGACCGGAGTAAAAGTACCTGAGGTCGCCGTGCCTCCGACATTGACACTGATGATTTCGGAGCCAGAGCAATCCGACAGCATGGCCCGATCACCGGCAACGAAATTCAGTGGCGGATCGGCGGGAACCGCCGGCAACGGCGGCGCTGCTGCCTGCGCAGGCATCGTATTCACGGTCAGCTGGACGAGATTGGCACCAGCGCAGACCTGCTGCGATCCATTCGCACGCAAGGACCAACCATTCGAGCGTATGCCGCGAATGGTCAGCAAGTCCGAGCCGCGGGCACGATTGTTGACCGCGACGCCGATCGCAGGAAACGTAGCGGGAGCGGCCGGTGTACAGGTGCCGCTGGTGCACTCATATCCCTGGATGAAATAGCGAGGCGACAAAGGATATGGCGTGTTCGCCGGCCATCCGGTCGGTGGAGTTGGAGTACCCGTCATATCGGGCAGGGTCAGGCCGTTGACGAACACCGTGGGCGCGCGGCGGGTGTCTTGCAGCACGTAGGTATTCGGCTGGGCAAGGCCTCCCGAATTGGAACAATACTGTCCATTTGCCATGCGCAGGTCGTCGATGACGCGGGTGATTGCATATCGACCATTCTCTTGGAGCCGCGCAAGGCCTTCTTCCGCGCGATTGACGCGGCTGACACTACTGAACAAGGCCATGATGCCCACCGTCAGCAACAAGCCGAGCGTGATGGCGATCATGATTTCGATCAGGGTAAAACCCTTGCTGTTCTTTGCGTAGGCCGAAGATTGGCTCATGGCTGAAATGCCCAGGTGAATTGTTGCGCGGCCGCGGCCTGCTCATTCTGGACATTCGATTCGGTCCAGACGATATCCATCGTGCAATTGCCCTGATACGGCGGTCTGCGCAACAGATCGGCTGCAGCGGGAGCCGCGACACCGCCGGACCGGGTGCAGGCGATCGTGGCGGTCGCACCGACAGGCAGGGAACGCGCCAGCTGCGCGTCGAAGATAGCTTTGTCGCGTTGTGAAATTTGTGCAGGAGTACATCCTGGCGCCACATCGCAGGTCAGTGCGCCGACGCCGCTGGGATAGGTCGCGTCATAATCATCGTTCCAGACACCGATGATGTTCGCCCGCATCCGGTCTTCCATCGCCTGGGCGATGAAACTCGCTTGTGTACGCAGGAACGCGGAATGGTTGGTCTTGACCGACAGTACTGTGAGGCCTGCCATGCCAATCAGACCCAGACTGAAAATCAACAGGGCAACCAGAACTTCGAGGAGCGTGAAACCACGATGTCGGGAGACCATAGGAAGGGAACCTTTCGCGTTCATCAGGTGCACACCAGGGCTGATGTGCTGTTGTTTCGATAGGAGGTCACGACGCCCGCCAGCGATGCCGTTATGCGCCGGGCCTTGACCAGATTCTTGTCGGGACGGCAAACCAGAAACTCAACCGCGGTCGGCGCGGCAGGCACCACACCACCGACATTCGCGATCGTTCCGGACGGTCCGAATTCGATCGGCGATGCCGCCGCTGTTCCCTTCACTCCATACCCGACCGGCATCGCCGTGTGTTCCTTCAAGGTGGTCGCGAAGGTTCCGTCGTTGCCAGTATCGGCCGTGACTTTCCAGCCGCTGGTCCAGCTGCCAACCTGCTCCAGACGCGTCCGGACGCCGCGCTTGACGGCCTCGGCGCGTGCCAGATTGAGATCGACGATCAATTCGTTGGTCGACTGCGTCACCTGGTTTCGAACCGAAAACTCGCGAAAGTCCGGCATCGCCAGCGCGAGCATGATCCCCGCGATCGCAATGGTGATCATGAGTTCAATCATGGTGAATCCGCGCGCCGGCGTGCTGACTCCGCCGCCGTGGCCCACTCGCTGTGTCGTTTCCGTCGTTCTCATTGGATCCCCAAGGCGGATGCTTGATCGGTACTGTCCGCACGCTAAACGAACCCGGCAAGCGTCGCAATGACGCGCAGGTCTGAGGTAGAAATTCACAGATGAATGGCCAGCCCGGGGGCCCGTGGTTCGGGCAGGTGCGCGGTTGAGCGCACTTTCAGGCGGCCTGGTCCTCAAAGCAACTGGATTCGCAATTCCTTCGGCAGGGCAAAGGTTACCCCTTCCGGCTCGCCTTGCAGCTCGGTGACGGTGCCGGCTCCGGCAAGCTGCAGGTGCTCAATCACGTCGCGCACGAGTTGCTCCGGCGCCGACGCGCCGGCAGTCACACCGATTCGCTTCCGGCCGACTAGCCAGGTATCGCGAATATCCTGCGCGCCGTCGATGAGGTAGGCCGGAATCCCTTGTTTTTCGGCAAGTTCGCGCAGACGGTTGGAATTGGAACTGTTGATCGATCCGACAACGAGAACCAGATCACACTGCTGTCCCAATATCCGCACGGCGTCCTGACGATTTTGTGTGGCGTAACAGATATCGTCGTGACGCGGGCCGAGTACTTTGGGGAAATGTGAGCGCAGCGCTTCGATGACTGCCTTGGTGTCGTCGACCGACAGTGTCGTCTGGGTCACGTAAGCCATGTTATCCGGATGTCCGGGGCGCAGACGTGCAACGTCTTCGGGCGTTTCGACCAGGTATATCTCGCCCAGCGCTCCGCTGCGATTCCATTGTCCGAGGGTGCCTTCGACTTCCGGGTGGCCGGCGTGGCCGATCAGCACCACATCGCGGCCCGCCTTGCAATGGCTGGCGACTTCCATATGCACCTTGGTCACCAGGGGGCAGGTCGCGTCGAATACCCGCAGGCCGCGCTGATCTGCTTCACTGCGCACTGCCTGCGAGACGCCATGGGCACTGAATATTACGGTTGAGCCGTCCGGAACCTCGATCAGCTCATCGACGAAAATCGCGCCGCGCTGACGCAGGCTATCAACAACGAACCGGTTGTGCACAACTTCATGCCGCACAAAGATCGGTGCACCGAACACTTCAAGCGCCCGTTCAACGATCTCGATCGCACGGTCGACGCCAGCGCAGAAACCACGTGGATTGGCAAGCAAGACTTCCATAGCGCCTCAGTGGATAAAAATACTTGTCCCGAAATTGCGACGAAGATGACTCCCTTTTTCCCTGCGCTCACGTTCGGTTGCGGATGATCTTCGCCCGTCTTGCGCGACTATCACGCGACAACGCGAGATTTTCCAAGACTCAGGCTGAACCAGGCGAGCAGCACCGCGCCGACGCTGATCGCCGAATCTGCCACGTTGAAGGCAGGAAACGCCCACTGCTGATGATAGACCTGGATGAAATCCGTCACCTGGCCGTAGCGCACCCGGTCGACCAGATTCCCGAGTGCTCCGCCGATCACCAATCCGAGCGGAAGCGCTGTACGCCAGTCCCCGCGTGGCGTACGCGCAAGCCACACGCCCATGCTCACACTGACCATCGCGGCAAGCAGACAGAATCCCCACCGTTGCCACCCGCCTGCGTCGGCAAGAAAGCTGAACGCTGCGCCGGTATTGAAGGCCAGCGTCCAATTGAGAAATCCGGCGATAACCGGTTGCGGTACTCCTTCCTGCAGACTGGCGAGCGCAATGGCCTTGGTCCATTGGTCCAGCACGATCACGGCCATGGACACGAGCAGCCAGATCAACGCACGTGGTGAACCTTGGCTCACCGTCATGTCAGCGCCTCGCAACAACGAAATAGTGCGTCGTTCAAAATCGCGATGACGCTTTTGGGCATTCGAAGAGACGTCAGAACCATCGACGTGACTCGCCCACGCCCGCGACATTCTCCGCGCAACGCGCGCAAATGTCCGGATGCGCGGCGTGCGCGCCGACGTCCGCTCGATAGTGCCAGCACCGGACACACTTGGAAGCGCCACTCTTGCGTGCGAGCACCCAGATATCGTGTTCGGGCAGGTCGACCTTTGCCGCAAGCGCGGTCGGCTGCGCCTCGTCGTCGACATACGCGTCGAAACCGAGCTTGCTGGCCACGACGGAAAACGTCGGGCGATCTCCATGGGCTGCCAAGTTCAGTTGTGAAGTAATGAAGAAAAACCGGAGTTCTTCGACGACTTCCGAATAGCGCCCGAGCAAGTCGGCATCGACATACAAGGTTACCTCGGCTTCCAGCGAGGCCCCGATTGCGCCCAGATTGCGCATGCCTTCCAGCACGCGCGATGTTGCAGCACGGATCGCGATAGCGTCGCTCCACCAACGACGTCGTTCTGGAGTCGATTGTGTCGCCGCAAGTTCCGTATACCAGGTTTCGAACAGCACGGAATCGCTGCGAACGCCCGGCATGCTTTGCCAGATCTCCTCCGCAGTAAACGAAAGCACGGGAGCCATCCAGCGCACCATCGCATGGAGAATCCGATACATCGAACTTTGCGCGGAGCGTCGGCCGTGGCTGTCCGTCGGCATCGTATACAGACGGTCTTTCGTGATATCCAGGTACAGGGAACCCAGTTCATTGGTGCAGAAGTTCTGGATGCGTTGCACGATTTCCGGGAAATCGTACTGTTCGTAGGCACCAGTCACCGCTTGCTGCACGTCGTGCGCCTGCTGCACCGCCCACTGGTCCAGCAGGAGGCATTGCTCCACAGGTAGCAAATGTTGCGCCGGATCAAATCCATGCAGGTTACCCAGCAGGAAGCGGGCTGTGTTGCGAATGCGCCGGTACGCATCAGCCACCCGCTTGAGGATTTCATCAGACACCGACATCTCGTTGCGGTAGTCGGTCGACGCCACCCAGAGGCGCAGGATATCGGCACCCAGGGTCTTGATCACGGACTGCGGCGCGACGACATTGCCCAGTGACTTGGACATCTTGCGTCCCTGCGCATCCACCGCGAAACCGTGCGTGAGCACCTCGTCATACGGCGCCCGCGAATACATGCCGATCGAGGTCAGCAAGGAGGAATGGAACCAGCCACGATGCTGATCGGAGCCCTCCAGATAGATCACCTTGTCGATGCCTGGTCTTGGACGCAGATAGTCGCGCGCCTGGATCACGCCGTAGTGGGTCACGCCAGAGTCGAACCACACGTCCAGAATGTCGGTGACTTTCTCGTAGTGTTCAATGTCTGCGCCGATCAGTTCCGCCGCATCCATTTCGTACCAGGCATCCACGCCCGATTGTTCGATGCGTTTCGCAGCCAGCTCCATGAGTTCCTGCGTGCGCGGATGCGGCTCACTAGTCGATTTGTGGACAAATAGCGCGATCGGCACACCCCAGGTGCGCTGGCGCGAGATACACCAATCGGGACGTCCATCGACCATGCCGGCGATCCGCTCGCGCCCCCAGGCGGGGTACCACTTCACTTCCGTTTCGATCGCCAGCAGCGCGCGCGCGCGCAGGCCCGCCTGATCCATGCTGATGAACCACTGCGGCGTGGCGCGAAACGCGACGGGCGTCTTGTGGCGCCAGCAATGCGGATAGCTGTGGGTTATTGACTGGTGCGCCAGCAACACGCCGCGGTCGCGCAGCACCTGGATGATCGGTTCGGCGGCTTTCCACACGTGCAAACCGGCAAACAGTTCCGTTTCGGGCAGGTAGACGCCGTTGCCGCCAACCGGATTGAGCACGCCCAGGCCATAGACTTTTCCGACCTGAAAATCCTCGACGCCGTGCCCTGGCGCCGTATGCACAGCACCGGTGCCCTCCTCGGCTGAAACGTGATCGCCCAGAATGATCGGCACCTCGCGCGCATAAAATGGATGCTGCAATTTCAACAATTCCAGATCCTTGCCTTTGGCATGACCCAAAATATGTGGCGATTCGATGCCGTAACGGGCCAGCACACGCGATGCGAGCGATTCAGCCAGGACCAGCAGCACACGGCGACCTTCCCGCGGCGGACCTGCAACCAGCACATAATCCAGCTCGGCACCCAGAGTTACCGCGAGACTCGCAGGCAGGGTCCAGGGTGTGGTCGTCCAGATCGGTACTGCGACGATCGCACCGGCGGCACCGTGCAATCCGAACTTCGCGGCCAACGCAGCAGCATCGATTGCGTCATACGCCACGTCGATCGCGTCGGACTTCTTGTCGGCGTATTCGATTTCTGCTTCGGCAAGCGCCGAACCACAGTCAAAGCACCAATGCACCGGTTTGGAGCCACGCAGCAAATGCCCGTTGGCTACAATTTTCGCCAAGGCGCGCACCATGTCCGCCTCGTAGCGAAAATCCATCGTGCGATACGGATTTTCCCATTCGCCGAGTACGCCGAGCCGCTTGAAATCCTCGCGCTGCAGATCGATCTGCTTCGCGGCAAATTCGCGACATTTCTGGCGAAACGTTTTGGCGTCGACTTTCTGCCCGACCTTGCCGACTTCTTTTTCGACGGCGATCTCGATCGGCAATCCGTGACAATCCCAGCCCGGCACGTAAGGCGAACGAAAGCCGGCGAGCAACTTGGACTTGACCACGATGTCCTTGAGAATCTTGTTGACCGCGTGCCCGATATGAATCACGCCGTTCGCATACGGCGGACCATCGTGCAGCAGGAACATCCGTTCCCGTCCTGCCGTGTGTTGCTGGATCGCGGCATAGCGTGCTGAATTCTCCCATTCAGCCAGCATGCCCGGCTCGCGGTTGGCCAGGTCCGCCTTCATCGCGAAACGCGTTTCAGGCAGGTTGAGGGTGCTTTTGTAGTCGATCGTCACGTTTGGATCGTCCCGTCAGGCCCCGGTCGTTGCCGGCATGGCAACGCCAAGTATGCGCCGCGCTTGCGCGGCATCGTGGTGGATCTGCCGGACCATGCTGTCCAGGTCGGCAAACTTTTCTTCATCCCGCAATTTTTCCACAAATTCCACTTCAATGCGTCGACCGTAGAGATCGCCATCGAATTCAAACAAATGCGCTTCCAGCAATGGCTCCTTGCCATTTACGGTAGGCCGCACCCCCAAGCTCGCCACGGCAGGCAGTGCAACGCCAGCCTGGAATGGGTCGGCCCCGGTTACGCGCACCGCAAATATGCCCTGCACTGGCGAGAGGCGCTTGCCGAGGCGCAGATTCGCTGTCGGATAGCCGAGCTTGCGGCCCAACTGCTTGCCCCGCACTACGTGACCACCCATGGAAAATCGCCGCCCGAGCAGACGCGCGGCAGCATCGAAGTCGCCGCCGGCCAGCAATTGCCGGATACGCGAGCTGGAAATCCGTTCACCACCGGCCCCCAGAGCACCCATTTCGACCGCGCGAAAACCATGCTGCCGCCCGAGCATTTTCAACAGTTCCACATCACCCGCGCGGGCATGACCGAAGCGAAAGCCTGCTCCAACCATGACTTCGCGCGCGCTCAACCTTGCGACGAGAACGTCTTCAACGAACTGTTCGGCGCTCATGGCTGCCAGAGCCTCATTGAAGCGCAGCAGGAG
>JBDTLV010000126.1:0-13255 GCA_039934615.1 Tahibacter sp. | reverse complement strand
GTATCGCCGACGTGAAGTCGCTGGCGGACTGCCCGAGCGAAACGCTGCTGATCAATCCCGAACCGCCTTCTCACCATGCCACAACGCAACAGGTCAAACGACGTGTCGAGGAAATTCTTGGACGCAGTGAAGTGAACATGTCCAGTCTTATGGAAATGGATTCGAACACGATGGCTGCAAAAGTCAGCGCGATGGTCGACAGCGTGCCCATCCCGAGCCTGGGCAGCGGTGATTTGCGCATCAATCTGACCAACCCTGGCGACGTGCCCGCGTATGTGTTCCCGCGCCTGGTTGTGCCAACCGATCGCTCGCCGGTCGACGTGCCATTGCTGAGCGACTTGCGCCTGCACAATATGGGTACCGGCTTGCAGGACGTCGCAGCGCAAGGCGCCGACGTAACCGGTATCAGCATTCCGCCACAACTTTTCCTGACCCGGCCGCTCTGGGGTGTGGCTGATACAGGACCGTGGCTGCATGACGGTCGTGCCCGCAACCTGAAGGAAGCGATCGAATTTCATTCCAGCGCCGGCAGCGAAGCCAATCCGGTGATCGACGCGTTCAAGCAGCTGAGCGCTGAAGATCAGCAAGCGGTGATCGATTTCCTCCTCGCACAGCGGCTCCCCATCGCGCAGGACATCCACCAGGGTAAGTAGCGCGACCTGCACATTGGACCAGCCCCGCGCATCGTGCCGCGACGGGGCAGGTTCCGTGGGCAGTCGTCAACAAGCCGTACCCAGCGCCTGCAACCGGAGTCCCGCCATGACGATTGCCCATCCTATTCGCCCGCCAGAGCACGCTGACGTGCTCATCATTGGTGCCGGCGTTTCCGGCCTCTACTGTGCATATCGGCTGCTCGAGCAGCAGCCTACGCTCAAAATTTGCGTTGTGGAAAAGATTGGACGTATCGGCGGTCGTCTCGATACCGATCACGTCGTGATCGTCGACGACAGCGGCAAACCGGTCGAGACCAAAGATGAAGAAGGCGGCATGCGCTTCAATTTCCAGATGACCGAATTGCTGGAGTTGTCGCGCCGCCTCGGACTTGACCAGCGCATCGTGCCGTTTGGCATGGGTGACGACAACAACCGCTACTACGTGAGAGGTCACGCATTTACGGTGGGCGAAGCTGCCGCAAATGACAACGCGATATGGAGCGAGCTCTACGTGCTTGCGGTCAACGAACAGGGCTTGAGTCCTGGCCAACTGATCGACGGCGTGTACCGGGCCATTCTGGCCCAGAACCGTTGCGATCCGCCGGCCAACCCTACACCGGAATTCTGGCAACGTTTTCGCAATGACTTCAGTTACAACGGCGTCGGACTGAACCAGTGGGGTTTGTGGTCGCTGTTGCGCAGCTATGGATACTCGCAGGAATGCATCGCGATGCTCAGTGAGGTGCTGGGGTTTGCAGGCCCATTCCATTCGTCCTCGAATGCAGGCGACGCGCTGCAGATCTTGCTCGATTTTCCGAGCGACCCTAAATTTCATGCGTTCGATCAGGGTTTCAGCACGTTGATCGACGCACTCGCTGCAAAAATCCTTCCGGACAAGACGTCGATCAGCATTGGCGCTACCGTGAGCGCGCTGGAAAGCGAATCGAACGGTCGCATCCGCGCCAGTTGGCACTCCACGCCAGGCGTGTTTCCCGGCGCGGAAGCGCACGGGCATGTCAGCGCGAAGCAGGTGATTCTGGCCCTGCCGAAGAACGCCCTGCAGTCACTGTCCGCCGCATCGCCTCTGCTCAATCATGACGCCCGTTCTTATGCCCGTTTGCGCAAGAACCTCGACGCGGCCGTGGGCATGGTGTTGAGCAAGGTCAACCTCTATTTTGACAATGCGTGGTGGCGCGATGGCAGCACGAATCGACTCCCCATTGCGGACGGGCCGTCGTTCACCGATCTCCCGGCGGACTCGTTCTATGTGTTCGATCCCATCGTCGGAACGTCCGCTACGGGTCCCGCCGCGCTGACGCTCTATTGCGATTTCAACAATGCCGACTTCTGGCAGGAGTGGCAGGAGATCGGTCCGAAATTCACGTCGCCGCTGCAGAGTCACTACGACGTCGAGGTTCCCCAAGTCCTGTTTGCTGCATCCCAGGCCCTCGTCGACGAAATGCGCCGGCAGCTGCAAGACGTTTTCGCGTCAGTCTCGGTGCCCGCACCGGTTTTGACCAGCTACCGGCGTTGGGGTGACGAGGCCGAATTCGGCTATGCGTACCATCAGTGGGCGCGCGGTGCGGATGATCGGTCGGTCATCGAGTATATGGTCAAGCCATTTGCACATCTGGATCTCTACACCTGCGGCGAAGCCTTCTCGGACCAGCAGGGTTGGGTCAACGGCGCCTTGCGCTCGGCGGATCTGGTGCTGACGCGTCATTTTGGTCTTGAACCATTGGTGCCTGCGTCGTCAGGCCCGAGCGCGGCCGCCGTGCGGCGTGGAAGCGTTGAAGCATTGCCAGCCTGAAGTCTTTCTTTGCTCATGGGTACAACTGGGTACTGCATCGGGTGACGACACCTGGCACACGATGAACGATCGGATCGGGACCGTCCCGATCCGACCTTCGCATCGTGCCCGATCGAACAACCACAGCACTCGAAACTTCCGCCGTCAAACGAGGCAACCCACGAATCGATTGCCGACCCGCGGCCCTACCTGCACTCGGTTCAGCTCGCCACCGGGCACCCGGGAAGCAGTGCATAACGGAACGTCTGCAGGGACACCGTGCAACTCGAAAAGGCGATTTGAGACAAATAGACACATTCACTATGATGCAATAGTGCGTAGCGACGGAGCAACCCATGAAAAGCAATCCCGCCGACACCGGTGAACCGAAGAGTTTCAACGAAGTGTTGCTGGACGAGGTTCGGTCCGTCCGACAGGGCAGCCTGGGCGGCGTGATCGCCGCGCCACAGTCAGCCGACAAGCCGACTCGCGCTGCCAATCTGCAAACCTTATACGCGGCGATCGAAAAACTGGAGCAGGACGTCAATCTCGCACCGGAGGACAGGCGAGGGCTGTCGGCCCTGTGTTTTTCGGGTGGCGGTATTCGCAGTGCGACGTTCAATCTCGGTGTCATTCAGGGGTTGGCCCGCAAAGGGTTGCTCAGCCGCTTCGACTACTTGTCCAGCGTATCCGGTGGCGGCTACATCGCGGGTTGGCTGCGCGCGTGGATGCATCGCGATGGAGTGGAGGTCGTCGAAAAGAAGCTGGCTGGCAGCGAATTGCCGCCGAACCCTCTGGCACCGGAACCCGGTCCGGTTGACCGACTGCGCGAATACAGCAACTACCTGACGCCCCACCTCGGTCTGCTGTCACCGGACACCTGGTCAGCTGCAGCAATTCTGATCCGCAATCTGGTCCTGAACTGGCTGGTCATACTGCCGCTTCTGGGCCTGATTACGGTGGTGCCGCAGTTCGTGCTGCTCGTGGTGCTGAATCATCAGTTCGACGATCGCATGGCGATGCCGATGTTCTGGATTGCGCAGCTCGTCGCGATCGGCGCAAGCATTTCGACCCACTGGCTGCGACGTTTCGGCAAGAACTATACGCTGTCACAAAGCTATTTCGTATGGGCCTGCGCAGCCCCGACCTGCGTGGCCACCGCACTTCTCTCAACGGCGGTATTGGGACTGGATTTGCCCTGGCATCATGTTGGAAAAGTCGCGAGCGATGCCGAAGAAGCCGGGCTGTGGCAGTTCTGTGTGCTCTGGTGTGTGGTCATTCCGCTGCTGGGCTGGCTGCCGTCTGAATTGCGCCTCTGGGCTCGACCGCATAGCGCGGAAGAAAAAGTCGCCTCGCCAGTATTCGAATTTGGCGGATTGATCATTTCGGGCCTTGTCGCCGCGTTGCTCATGGTGATGGCAACGCATCTTCTGCTGCCTATTCTTTACAACCATCCAGTGCTGTACGTGATTTTTGCGGCACCGACCCTGTTGGCCATCTATCTGCTCTCACGCATGCTATTTGTGGCATTTGCAAGTTTGAGCGAAAGCAGTCGTGGCGCACCTCGCCGCGATGCCAGCGACGATGCCGATCGGGAGTGGTGGGCCCGATTGTCAGGCTGGATCCTGATGGCTGCCGTGGGATGGGCGGTCGCTGCCGGCCTGTGCCTGCTGGGCGGTCAATTCCTGATGACGCTGGAGTCGCGCTTCGCGACGCACATCACTCTATTGATGAGCGGTGCGACCGGACTGGCAGCTGCCCTGTTGCAGCGGGGTGGCATGAGCACCGCGGGGGCGAGCGACGCACCCGCCAAGAGCAGCGGCGTGCGCGACGTCCTGTTCGCGATCGCAGCGCCGCTGTTCGCAATTTGCGTATTCCTGCTGATCGCACGCGGGACCGCTCTGCTGGGGGACTACCTGCTGGGCACGAACGATATTCTCAAGATGCCGTCCGATTTGCATCGGGAAGAGAATGCCTTGCCGCTGACGACCAGCCTGCAGTTCCTGATCCTGCCCCTGCTGTTGGCCGTGTTTGCATTGGCGATGGGACGTGTCGTCAATGTGAACCGGTTCTCCCTGCACGGCGTATATCGAAATCGTCTGGTTCGCGCCTATCTGGGGGCCTCTGACGTGGATCGCCAGCCAGACCCGTTCAGCGGATTCGCGACCGGCGACGATCTGCCACTGCACGTGCTGGGCAGCCGTGCTCCTTCCTTGCGACCGCTATCGCTGATCAACACCACGCTGAACCTGGTGAAATCCGGCGACAAACTTGCCTGGCAACAGCGCAAGGCCGAATCGTTTTCGATGAGCCCGCTGTATTGTGGCAATTTCCACGAAGGGTATCGGCGCTCAAAGGAATACGGCGGAAATGATGGAATTTCCCTCGGTACCGCCGTTACCATCTCGGGGGCGGCCGCCAACCCGAACATGGGATCGAGTTCATCCCCGACGATCGGCTTTCTGCTCGCGCTGTTCAATGTGCGACTCGGGGCATGGCTCGGCAATACCAATCGCCACGGCAACACGACGTACCGGCTGCCCGGGCCGCGCCTCGCCGCATTTCCGCTGTTGGCCGAATTGTTTGGCCAGACCACCTCTGACAGCAGCTATGTGAACCTTTCCGATGGTGGACACTTTGACAATCTGGGTTTGTACGAAGTGGTGCTGCGTCGCTGCCGCTATATCGTCGTCAGCGACGCCGGGCAGGATCCGAAATTCGGCTTCGGCGATCTCGGCAATGCGATCCGCAAGATCCGTATCGACTTCGGCATTCCGGTCGAGTTCGACCAGGCGATCGACATCCTGCCGCGCTCGGGTAAACCGGGCGGTCTGTATTGCGCGACGGCGCGTGTGCGCTACAGCGCCGTCGACGGGGCAGGAGCGCAGGATGGCATTCTGATCTACCTGAAACCCACGTTGCGCGCACGCGGCCGTCCGATTCCCTACGACGTATACAGCTATGCGGAATCAGTCGCCCTCTTTCCGCACGAATCGACGGCGGACCAATGGTTCAGCGAATCGCAGTTCGAGAGCTATCGGGCCTTGGGGGCACATGCGGTCGACGGCATCAGCAGCGGTGGCACGTTCAACAGCCTGGCCGACTTGATCGAGTGGACCGCGCGCTATGTTGGGGCTGCACAGGACGCGTCAGTCGCTGGCGCATCGGCATCGCCCGTCAAGGCACCGTTGCCAATGACTTAGCATTTGCTTCACGCGCAGATTGTGTTTGGTCGCGGCGTGTTCAATTCGCGGAAGGTGAGGGCGCCGGCGTCAACCAAGGGTGCTCGGCGCCGTGAAAGAACACTTCGTTTCCGGTAGGTTCGAAGCGCTGATTCCCGTTTTCGCGCAGACGCACGTCTTGCATGGCTTTCATCACGTCGCGTCGCGCGCGATTGATGTCACCGAGCGGCGTATGTGCCGCCAAGCCATGCCAGGGGTTGTAGGTCAGATTCTGGCAGAAGGCCCATTGTTCGGGAGACTGAAACGCCTGCGGGTAGATATCCAGTCTGCCGATTTTGTGCCAAGGGGATTTTTTCTTGTCCCAGGCAACCAGCGTGGTATCGATAGGCTGGCTGTCGTCGGCACGGATTTGCACCATGAAGTCCAGGCACACACCGGAATCGGGTTTTGCCGGATCCAGTTCCTCAGCCAAGCGCTCGGTCAGATAGTTCGGTGACGTGCCTGGAGCATCCCAGCGCGACTTCTTGCCGTCGCACGGAAAAGCACCGTACTTGATGATGCTCGATGGGCCGCCGGTTTCCTGCAAAGTATACGGCGCCACGGAGAACCAGAAAATGTCGGAAATCGCGGCGAATGCCTTGCGACCGGTCAGCAGGTTGTAGGCCCCGTGCGGGTGAATCAGCAGGTTCCAGACAAACGGCAAACTGGTTGGGGTGCACGCATAGCCGCCGCGTTTGCAGGCGGCGAAGAAATCGTGGAAGTGGCGAATATTCCCGGCGAAGAACGCATCGTTGCCGATAAACAGGAAGTCCTGCGTATGCTGCTCATCGCCGGGGACCGGCAGACGTTCGCCGTCGACACCCATCAGCTTGATAGCGATGCCTCGAAAATCCACGTCGGCGTCAGGGGCGACCATGTTTGCAGAATTGGAAAAACGCAACCATGCCTTGTATTTGCCTGATCCGTCGGACGGCCCTTTGAACACACCGATCGCCAGCTCAGGCGGCAGATTCGGTTCCACGCTGAAATTTGCGCGCACGCAGGCATTGGCTTTTGGATGCGTGTCGCGCAAAAACTTGGTTTTGCGCCAGGTTTCGTCGGTGCCAATGCTGGCGTGGTCGTATTGGTGATGCAGGATGTCGGTGAGCTCGAGAATCGTCGATTCGATCAGCGCACTTTCTTCCTCCTTGGGAACGGGGCGGCTCTCGATATACCAGGACACACCAACGATTCCGACAAGGATGATCAGCACAAGGCCAATCAATTGCAGCAGGCGTTTCAGCAGCGTCGCGATCATCGCAGCACTCCGGAAGTCACGGACGTTTTGCGTCAGCGATAATGGTGGCGGCCGCTTTCTCGCCGATCATGTAGACCGCGCTGACGATGAAGAAGCCTGGAATTCGGGGGAACACCGACGCATCGACCACACGCAGGCCTTGCGTTCCATGCACCTTGAATTTGCTGTCCAGCACACCGCCGGATTCGCGCGTTCCGATGGCACAGGTGCACGAGGCGTGGTGACCCCAGGCCTGATTCCGCACGAACTCGCGCAGTTCATCGTCGGTTTGCACGGCGTCGCCCGGCAGCTCTTCCGCGGCGATCAAGCCAGTCTTGCGCATCGGGGCCGTCAAGGTACGCACGAACTTGATGCCCGCGACTACGGATTCGAGATCTTCGCCGGGGACATCGCTGCCTTCGCCAAAATAGTGGAAATTGATATCGGGTGGGTCACGCGGGTCCGTGCTGCGCAGGGTGACCCGCCCTGCTCGATTGTTGGTATGCGCCTTGAGGATTGCCCAGGTCAGATAGTTGAGGTGCTCCGGAAAAAGCTTGGAATAGCCCGGAAAATAGCCGCGAAACAAGCCGAGCAGCCCGAAGCAGAACAAATCGGGCAGCGGCCGGTCAGGAAATGATCGCTTGATGACGGTCAACACGGCGCCGTTGGTGGTATAGACGCCTTTGCGTCCATTCTCCCATTGCTCGTATTGCGGATCGCCCTTGGCAAACTTGGCGCCCTTGAGCACCCACCAGTTGTCGAAGTTCATGCGGTTGACGACGCCGACTTCGTAGCGGTCCTGCAAGTTGCGGCCGACGCCTTGCAAGTCGACCTTTTCCGCAATGCCGTGCCTGGCGAGTTCTTCTGCGGGACCAATGCCCGACAGCATCAACAATTGCGGCGTATTGAATGCCCCGCCCGACAGGATCACTTCGCGTGTCGCATGCACCTGACGGGTTTCACCAGCGCCGCCTGAGATACCGCCATGCGCACGATAGAGGCGTGCACCTTTCAGGTACTCAACGCCAATGGCGCGGGTGCCATCGAACAGTACGCGCGTCGCCAGGGCATCCAGCTCGATATGCAGACGATCGGGAAATCGCCTGGCGACATCGAGCAACCGCTCGCGCGTTCCCGCGCGCGCATGGTCCCGCGTTGCCAATGGCGCGTATCGAACGCCCTCGGCATTCTGCGTGACCAGCCGCCAGTCGTTCGGATCGCCCTTGCTATGCACGAGGGCTTTCAGGCGCTCGATTTCCATGCCTTCATCGTGGAAAGCCAGCGCTGCGGATTCGGCAATCAGATCATCAAGATCCTTGTCGTCGAGTGCGGCCTCGGGAATCGACACTTCCGTCTGCAGCCAGCCATCGAAGCCATGCCGTGTTGGATTGACCCCCAGCAGCTTCTTCAGGAAACGCCACAGCGGCCGGTGGTGGCAATTCTCAAGTTTTACAAAATAGTCGCGCATGCACTGCGCGCTCCAACTGGAATCGCCAGTCAGTTCGGCGATGTTGTTCCAGTCGTCATTATGCGGATACACGGTGATCATCGCGTTGTGCGAGGTGCAGCCACCGAGTGTGCCGGCACGCGGGTACAGAATTCCGTCGACGCGTTGGCCTTCGACATTTTCCACATACTTCGGATCGCGCTGTTGCTGCGCGTCGTCGGCATAGTGGCGCACGAAGAAATCCCACTTCATCGCGTTGTTTTCGGAGGCAATCGGGTGGAACACCGGCACGTCGTAATCCTGCGGCAGACGATTGCCGTTCGGATCGATCGCATCGCCGCCGTTGAGCGCGCGAGGATCGCCGCCTGCCTCCAGCACAATGACGCGAAATCCTTCTTCGGCGAGGCGGGCGGCAACTGTGCCGCCACCCGCGCCGGATCCGACGACGATGTAGTCGTACCCCGTCTGCGCTTGTGCGTCGCTCATGCTTGCGATCCTAGAAAGTTTTCAGGAATTCGATCAGGGCGCGCTTGTCATCATCACTCAGACCCGGTTCTTCGCTGAATTTGTCCGTGCCGAAATAGTGGCCGCGATTCACCACGTAGTCGGGACATGTGCTGAGCTCGATCAGCGGGTCAACGAGATTGGCAAAGACCTGGCGCGCCTGATCGTCTGTCGCCGGGCGGGGCAGGGCCTTCAGGTCTTTCTTGATCTTGGTCAGCAAGCTCAGCACTTTGAGATCGTGTGCTGCGCGTGCCAACGGGTCGGTTTCTTCGGACACCAATTGCAGGTTCGACAACAGGGATATCGGTGTGCCCGCGGGAATTGGACCGATTTCGACGCCACCGTCGCCGAACAGCCATGGCAGATAGTGATCGCCGAAACCGAGCAGGGGGCGCAGGAATTCCGGCAAGAAACCAGCCGGCACGCGCAGATAGCTGGTCGCCGTGGTTCGATCGATCAATCCGGGTACCTTGTCGCCCAGCAGGGAATCCTTGGCGCGCTTCTCCGGCCACAACATCTGCTCGATGGAACTCTGGAACGAGCGCATGCGTGCTTCGACCGACGGATTCGGTTCAAAATCACCGACGCTGTTGTTCAGCAGGAATGGCGCCGTAGACCACAGGCTGATCAAGGAGGCGGGCCGTGTGTAGCCGCGTCCGCCAGCCGGCATCTTGAAGCCACGAGGTTCGCCGGTGTACGGGTGGTGAACTGTCACTGTGCCGACCGACGGTAAGTCTTTATAGGTCTTTGAAGAGAAATTGTCCCAAATGCTGCCGCCAATGGCATTGCTTGCGAGAGGGCTGCAAGCGTTGGTTTCAAGCAAGGTCACCGGCACGCGCAACTCCGTCGACAGGAAATTGCCGGCGAGGAAATCGTCGGCGAGCACAATCGCTTTCATGCGCTGCTTGAAGTCGTCGGTCTTCGTCCAGGTCCAGTAGTCGCTGAAACACTTGGTGTAGCCCGCGCCGGAACAACCACCGGGATCCACGCCGGGCGCGGGATCGGGAATCTTGCTGGAGTGACAGCGCGCGCAGCGATCGGCAAACACTTCCTTGCCATGCGTGAGCTGTTCCGATGTTCCGGTCATGAAGCTCGAGCCGTTCGGCGCGTCGGCCAATTTGTGCGGCGAGGTCGTCTTCAGGAAGAACAGGGCGAGGTTTGCTGTCTGCGATTCGGTTGCTTGCCAGAAAATGGAATTCTTGCGTGCGACGGCGATTTCGATCGGCGTGGTCGGTTTGCCGCCGATCAGCGCATTGAAATGCAGCAGCCATTCTTCGCTGAACAAACCAATATTGAGAAATACGCGGTTCAAAGCGCCGAGCGCACCGACGGAATCGGAGCCGTCTTTCAACACTCGCGGCGAGAATACGGTCGCCGGCTTTTCGAAGAACTCGGTCAGCGGACCGCTGCTGACGAAGTCGTTGAACTGCTTGTTGTTGAGACCACCGCCCGCAAGCGTTTCCTTGCCCCAGCGTTTGGCCAGCGTCAGGCGCGCACCGAGATCGTAGACGGCGTTCATCGTGCGCGGATTGTTGATGTAGTCCGTCGATACCAGCGATGTGTCAAGCGCGCCTGGGCGCGACGTGTGGAACAACTGATAGGGAAAGCTCGACGTATCGGCTTCCCAGGCAAAAATGCGATCAATCCAGAAGTACTGCGCGCCGACGTTGGAACTGAGATTCGCCCATTGCGGATTTTCGGGATCCGCGGGTGGTTTGAGCGGATTCGGACCGACATGGCAGAACCCGCAGGACATGCCGACCCGGAATGGTTTAACCAGGGCTTTCGACAGGTAGTAGTCCTTGTCCTCGTAGTAGCGCTTCGGATCCCAGGCTCTTGCTGCCGCTTCGTCGAAAGCGGGATTCGGGAACAGGCGCAATCCGACGATTCCCGTGGGCCAGCCGTAGAACGACCCCGCTGGTAGATTCTTGCCACGAGCACCAATTTTTACACCCGGGTATTTTGTCTCATTCGCGAACGGGTCCGGCGGACAGTCGGCCCGGCGCGTGTCCAGCCACAATCCGAAGCGCTGCGGATCCGGACCTTTGGCTTTCTCGAAACAAGGCTCGTTGACCAGTCCGAGGTAGTTCCAGCGATTGTCGCGGCTGAACTTGAGACTCGGATGCGAAGATAGGGTCTTCAGAAAGTCCAGCGTTCCGACACTGTTTGCGGAAATCTGATCCCAGAACCGATCGTTGCCCGCGCTCCAAATGACCCAGGTGTTGCGACCCTTGATTTCTTCCGGAGTGAGCGCGACGCCTCCGTCCATGTCATGGAGGTAGTCTTCGTCGGCGGCCGGAAGTTGCTGGACAGTCAATCCCGCCTGCTTGGCCTCGTCGAAAACCGTGCCTGACACCGGCGGCGGATCGCTGCAGCCGACGAGGAAAGCCGCGACCGATGCTGTAACCAGGCATGCCAAAACTGATACGCGAGCGTTCATCTGATTCGCCTCCCCGACAAGACAGCGAGCGTGTCGCGCGCAGGCTGACCTGGCCGTCACGACAGTGCGTTGCAAACCCGATTTCCAGAAATCCCCGGACTGCCGCAGAGCTTCATCGCGGCGGGCAGCACGCGACTTGGTGCGCGGCCGGGTTGTACACCCGATCGCCCAGCCTCCACGATTTCACAACAAACATAACGCTACTCGTATAACTTGGCAACCGGATTTTGCACGATTGCAGATGGCGATTTGTCCAGTACGGCAAAGTACTGAAAGCCAAGTCGGTGTCGGGGCCGGTTTGAGAAGCGACGGAGCATTCCATGAACCTGCCAACGGCTGGGCACACAGGAGCCCATGCGGCAGACGAAATCGGCCCGCCATCGCTTTTAAAGTTCGCAAGCTGTAAAAAGTTACAGGTGCGCGCAAGCCCGCCCAGCGCCGCAGCCCGCACTCAGCAGGGTGCGAGTGAGGTCTTGGGCATCAATTCCGCCGATGGACGCGTACCGCGCCGAAACTTGCTTCCGGCCGCGGCATTGGAATCCGAGACTCACCGGCGCTCTGTCCGGGTTTGATCTCGACGCCGAGGAGCAACCGTCAGTTCCGGTTGATCTCGATGTTTTCCTTGGAACCGCTGTTGGAGACGGCGATCATGATTCCGAGACCGATGGCGATGACCACACCGATGACGGTCCACGTGGTACCGATGCTCGCCAGTATCCCGAGTTGCCACAGCGCAGCGAGAATGCCGCCGATAAGGATGATGAAACCCACGAGATACATGCTTGCCCACTTCATGGTTGACCTCCCGTCAAGATGCCGCGTTGAAACTCCAAGACGCAGTTCAGCGTCGTTTGGCAGAGTAGTCCCGCTTCGCTGAACGGACGCTGCGTCGAAATGGCAAGGGGGAGGGACCGGAGGACTTCATGACGCCCCCCATCACGTACCCGTGGCCGGATCAGACAGACTTCTCAGCGGACTGGGCATTGCGCGCCCGAGCGAGGTGGCGTGTTTCGTACCAATAGGCATTAGTGGCGGCAAACCATCCAATGTAATCACATCGCGCGCATTCCACGCCACTTTACGGTCAAGCGTTCGAGCCATTCGGGTCGCGATTGCTCCGTCGCAATCTGCCGTAAGAGGCGGCCTTCGCAGCACAACCGGTTTCGACCCCAAGGGAAGGTGGACCCTGTAAACCTGCAACACCCAGCGAGACTATTCTGGCGGGCGATTCTTTCGGGTGCTAAAAGCGGCGATGTTGGGCCGGCCGCGACGGTTTTAGCCGCCACCTGCCAAGAAAATGCAATTATCAGTTCAGACCGGCTCGCATGATTTCACGGTGACGTGAGATAGTCCGGTGGTTGCCGTTCACGGGTTTGATGGCGATAAGCAGGATTCGTCGCGTTGCCACTCCATCGTTGGACGAGAACTACCGCGTGACGACAAACGACATTGCACCCGCCGCCCTCCGACAGCGTCCGCAGGTATCGGATCCGGACGAGGCTCGAATTGGCGGATTTGGATCCGTCGGTCGCGGCACGGCACCATACGGCAGATGCGAACATGGGAATAAGACGCCTTTTGCGCAATTTTTCCGATGCGCGATCGAAGGTCTGACAACCGGATTTTCCTTGTCTTTCCAACTCGCTTCTAAAACCGGTCTATCGCTGATTGTGGCAACTGCACTCTATTTGCTGCCATTGAGCACGGTTGCCCAGACTGCCTATCACCACGGCGATAGCGTGACGTTGGGTGGAAACTTTGGTACGCAAAACGTGCGCAAAACGTTTCTCGGCGGGGCTGGTGGTGTTATTGAAGGGCAGGGCGTCAACACGGTGCTGCCGAATGGAAACCGCTGGATCTTCAGCGATCTGGGATTTCCCGCCACTGTCCGCAATGACCCCGTGCGCGGCAAGGTCATATTCACGCCGGAAGATTCGACGCACTACAACGCGACGCGCCGGTAC
>JBDTLV010000125.1:0-13259 GCA_039934615.1 Tahibacter sp. | reverse complement strand
CGGTCGTCGGCATCGATGGCGTCCCGACTTCGATCATCGGCGGCGACGACATCAGTTGCGCCGTGGTGTCTGGATCGGCGCGGTGCTGGGGTTCGGACTACTACGGCGATCTCGGCAACGGCGGACTCCCGCGAACCCGCCGCCTCGTGCCGACCGCCGTGATCGGTCTGGCAGGTATTACCAGTGCGCTGGTGGCAAGCGGCCCGCACGTCTGTGCCCGCACGTTCGCCGGTGGCATGAAATGCTGGGGCGACGATTTCCTCGGGCAGCTCGGGATCGGGCGCGCATTGCTGGCGCCAGCGCCGACCACGGTGGTGGTCGACGATGCGCTCTATACGGATGGATTCAATTGAGCGGGCGCAAAGCGCTGGCGTTTTCCCAGGGCTTACCGGGCAGCGGGTGCCGGGCGACCCGGCGAAAGTGTTTATCAGGACAAATCGCTAGCGCTTGATCAATCCGTGCTTTGCGAGGACGGTATCGAGCTTGGCTACGTCATACCCAGCGATGCGGTCCTCGCCGATCAGAATCAGTGGTGTGCCTTGCCCACCGTTTTTGCTGAACGTGGCATGTGCATCCTGCGACGCGGCAATATCCATTTCTTTCCATTGCACGCCAATCGCAGTCAGATGCTCGCGTGCCTTCGCGCAATAGCCGCAGTTTGGCATGACATACATCACAACTTCCGCTTTCGCAGCGTGGGCTCGCGCCGCCTTTTGCGGCGGGGCGGCGTTCGCGGCGACGCTGAGGCACGCGAACAGGACGAGGGCGAGGGCGAGCGTTGCCTTGTGGAAAAGTGGGCGCATGTCGGTCTCCGGGCAGTAGAGGGATTCGGTTCGCGATTGCGTCCGAACTGATTCTGACTGTGCCGGTCGCGGCGAGTTCCCGCGCTTGCGCAAGCGTTGCAACACGGTTGCCCCGAACTGGGCGTGGTGGTCAGAATGTCGGCAGCTCAATATGCGATGCTGGTAAGGCAGCACAGGGGAATTGAATGAAGAACCTATGGCTGTTAAGCCTGATGCTGGGCGCTACGGCCGCCTTTGGACAGAGCGCACGATTCGGATCCAGCTTGGTGTCGGTCGGCGACGAAATCGCGCGCGTGCGCGACGTGGCAGGTTCGCCCGAGAAGGTTGAGCCGGCGGATCCCGCCGAACCCGGTCGCGAGATCTGGACCTATCGCCGCAAAGGCCGCGTGATCCAGTTGTGGATAAGTGCCGGCAAAGTGGAACGGGTCGTGGATCGCAGGGCCAGCGCAGAAGGGACGTGAGCGGGCGCGACGTCCGTGCTGGGTGAGGAACAGGTATTCGCCGCTGTCGCCTGGCCGATCGAGGCCTGTCAAATTCCCGCAACGCCGCGCTGCGAAGCTGCCGGCCTCGAATCGGGAATCGCGATGAAATCCATTGCCGCTCTGTATTGCCTGCTGCTTTTTGCATCGATCAGCACCGTCGCGTTCGCGCAGAGCGCACGCTTCGGCTCGCGCCTCGTGTCGGTCGGCGATCCCGTGGAGCGTCTGCGCGATGCGGCAGGCAGCCCGGAGACTGTACAGACCGCGAGCGTTGCCGGTGAGCCGGAAATCTGGACGTATCGGCGCAAAGGCCGTCTTATCCAGATGTGGATTTCAGCGGGGCGCGTCGAGCGCGTGATCGATCGGCGCGCCGATGCAGAAGGGGTCTGAGACGAAGCGTCCGGCACGGAGGTCGCGTCAGCCGGGTCCGAGGCGCAGGTGAACGGTGGCCAGGTATACTTCGCGCAGAAAGCCGATCAGACCGCCGCACAGGGCCAGCATGGCCAGGACGAACATGCCCGCGGCGACGGTGCCCACGTTCAAGGCGAGAAAAGCGCCGGCGAACAACACGACGATGACCGCGGCGACCAGCAGCGCGCAGGCGGTTACCAGGCTGATCGACCAGTGCATCAGACGCGCGCGACGCGACAATTTGCGCAATTCGTCGAGGGCTTCCTCGCGTGCCTGGTCGCGCACGTGCTCGAGCCGATCTTCAAGTCTGCGCGCGCGGTCGACGATGCGTGCGAGGCGCTGCGTCACGACACCGAGCAGCGCACCGACACCGGACAGCAGGAACACCGGCGCAACCGAGAGCTGGATGACGTGAACAATGTCGTCGACAGGAATGCTGCTCACGGCCGACTCAATGCGCGACCAGCAAAGGCAGATCACTGTGCTGGAACAGGTGGCGCGTTGCGCCGCCGAGCACGAGTTGCGCGACGCGCGAATGACCCCACGCGCCCATCACGATCAGATCCGCTTCGACCGCGTGCGCCGCTGCGAGCAAGGCGACTCCGATTTCGGCGCCGGGTTTGAACGTTTCCACCTGTGCAGAAATACCATGGGTCCGCAAATGATCGAGCAGGTCGAAGGCTGGCAGATGGAGCATCCCTCCTGCGCCAGCCGCGGGACTGCCATCGAGCACGTGGACGACCTCGGCGACCCTCAACAGTGGCAGGGCGCCGTGTACCGCGCGGATCGCCTCGCGACTGCTGTTCCAGGCGATCACCACGCGCTTGCCGAGCGCATCGACGCGCGCGCCCTCGGGCACGACGAGTAACGGAATTCCGGCATCGAAGACGCTGCGCGATGCCAGTCCCCAGCCCAGCGGCGCGTCCGGATTCTGCACGGGACGTTCAATGACGATGAAGTCGTTCCAGCGCGCTGCATGACAGATCGCATCGAGCGGATCGGCCTGCGCGACGCGCCAATCGCCAGCCGCCTGGACGGTATCGAGCTGGGCCTGCCACCAATCGCCAGCCGATTGCGCTTCGTGGTAGCGACGATCCGATTCGTGCACCAGTACCGCCACGGTCTCCGGTGAAGTAAACGCGGCAGGCGGGATGGGTGCGACATACAAGCCGTGCAGACGCACGTCCAGGCGCCGGGCCAGCGCGAGCGCTGCGCGCACGGCGAGCGCGTCGCTGTCATAGCGTCGCACGTAGACCAGTACATCGAGTGCGCGCATCGGCCGCTCCCGGCGACTCTTGGATGCGCCTAGCTTAGCAGGGCGTTCGCGTCCCGACGCCGATCCGTGTTTCGGGCTAGCCAAGGTGCCTCCATCGCGGGCACCATGTGACGGTATTCCATCCCGGAGCTTCCCATGCGCAGTTCGTCCATCCACTGGCTCGCCGCGATCAGCCTGGTCCTCGCATCGTCCGCCGCGCAGGCGGGACGGATCGACTGCGAATTGCACTACACGCTGGTCGGCTGGTCGGTTTTTTACAAGACCGCCAGCGGCAGCGGCAATATCACCTGCAACAATGGACAAAGCATGAAAGTGAAAATCCGCGCCAAAGGCGGCGGTCTCACCTTCGGCAAGCAGAGGATCGACGACGGTCACGGCAAGTTCTCCGAGGTCGGAGCGATCGGCGAGTTGCTCGGCACCTATGCCAGCGGCGGAGCCCATGCGGGCGCGGGCAAGTCTTCGGCCGCCGCGGTCGTGACCAAGGGTGAAGTCTCCCTGGCCCTGGCCGGCACCGGTAGCGGCGTCGACATCGGCATCGACTTCGGCAAGTTCGTGATCAGCCGCTGAGACGTGGGCCCGATGGCGGTCCGTGACGCTGCGCGCACGGACATGGTTGCTTTGAAGATTCGGGAAATTTTCCCCCGCTGATACGTCGTCGCGGCGGGATGGCGCGTTTGCCGCGTTTCATCGTGCTGAAACCTGGCCGCCATCTGCCGGCAACGGCGCTCCCGCACGCTACCGCCCTGTCCATCCTGGACAGGGTATCGGTGCATGCGTGAGCGCAGCAGTCCATTGTCGGTCGATCCCGCGCGCCGTCGCTGGTTGCGCGGTGCGCTGGCCGTGGCCGGACTCGGCATGAGCGGCGCCATCGCCAGGGTCGCGGCACCGACCGGCTTTGGCGACGATCCCTTCAGCCTGGGTGTGGCCAGCGGCGATCCCAGCGAGGACGGATTCGTCATCTGGAGCCGGCTCGCGCCGCGTCCGCTGCAGATTGGCGGCGGCATGGATCCGATCGATCGCGTGGTGCACTGGGAGGTTTCCGATGACCACCAGTTTCGCCGCATCGTAAAAAACGGAACCACCCTCGCACGCACCCGGCGCGCGCACGCGGTACACGTCGACGTGCGCGGTCTGGCTGCGGGGCGCGTCTACCACTACCGTTTTCATTGCGCGGGCGCCGTCAGCGCGACCGGCCGTGCGAAAACCCTGCCGGCGGCATTGCTGCCGGCCGATCGTCTGCGTTTCGTGGTTGCGTCGTGCCAGCACTATGAGCACGGCTGGTTTGCCGCGCACCGGCACATCGCGGCCAGCGACGTGGACTTTGTGCTGCACCTGGGCGACTACATTTACGAAGGATCCTACGGCGAACGCGTACGCCGTTTCGAGTCCACCGCCGCGCTGCAGAATCTCGATGATTACCGCGCGCGGCATGCCTGCTACAAGCTCGATCCGGACCTGCAGGCCGCACATGCGGCGTGCGCCTGGCTGCCGATCTGGGACGACCATGAAGTCGGCAACGACTACGCGGGAGACCTCGCGATGGATGGCGAATCGCTGTCGCAGTTTGCATTGCGCCGAGCCGCGGCCTACCGCGCATGGCTCGAGCACATGCCGGTGCGAGCAGCGCTGCGTGAGGACGACACGCGGATTTTCCGTCGCTTGCGCTTTGGCGCATTGGCCGAACTGCATCTGCTCGACGATCGGCAATACCGTGCGCCGCAACCCTGCGCGCCGCGCGATCGCGGCTACGCACCGATGATCGACGTGAGTTGTGTCGAACGCGATGACGCACAGCGCTCGTTGCTCGGCACCGCTCAGGAGGGTTGGCTGCTCGATGGACTGGGCGCTGGTGGCGCGCGCTGGAACCTGCTCGGTCAGCAGACCCTGATCGCCCCGCTCGTGAGTCACACGGACGAGCGCGAGGAGGTCTGGAGCGATGCCTGGGACGGCTACACCGCAACCCGTCAACGCCTGCTGGACCGCATCGCCGAGGCAAGAATTCCCAATGTGGTGAGTTTCGGTGGCGACGTGCACGCGTTCTACGCCAACGACCTGAAACGCAACTTCGACGATACGCACAGTGCTGCGATCGCCAGCGAATTCGTGACCGGTTCGCTGACCACCGACGACGTCGATCACGATGCCGTGCTGCGCGATCTGCCGCGCAATCCGCATGTGCGCGCCTTTGAAAGCCGCTGGCGCGGATGGCTGGACTGCGATCTCGGCCCCGAACGACTGGATCTGCGCTGGCAGATGCTCTCGGATGCGCGTGATCCTTTGGCCACAACGCGTACATTTCGACAATTCAGCGTCGTGCACGGCCAGCCGGGCGTTCAGGCGTAACGAGGCTGACGCATCCGGGTCCTACCATGCAGCGGCTCGTCATTCCGGTTGCCGATAGCCCGCCATGAACGCCCAGAATTCCGTCGTCTCCGAGCCGGTTTCCGCACTGGCAGCGCTGGTGCATCCCGTCGAGCCGCTCACACCGAACTGCACGGTCCAGCAGGCGGGCGAACGCTTTCTCGAAACGCGCAGCGCCGCCTTGCTGTCGCTGCCCATCGTCGAGCAAGGGCGCGTGATCGGTAGCATCAGCCGGCACGAACTCATGTTGCGCGTGTACATGCAGGCGTTCGGGCGCGAGCTGCATGCGCGCAGGCCGATCACCAGCCTGATGAATACGAACCCGCTGTTGATCGATGCGGCAATGAGCATTGAAGCCGCCGGACAATCGATCGGTGAGCGCATCCGGCGACCGGTTACTGAAGATTTCATCGTCGTCGATACGCAGCATCGCTATGTCGGCGTCGGTATCGTGCTGGACGTGCTGCGCGCCCTGGAGAACCAGCTCGGCGACAGTTCGCGCCACCTTGATGCGGCCTACCAGCGACTCAAGGCATCGCAGAACCAGCTGATCCAGTCGGAAAAGCTCGCGACCCTGGGCCAGCTCGTCGCCGGTCTTGCGCACGAGATCAATACGCCGCTTGGCTACGTGCAGAACAATGTGGAAATGACCCGGGATCTGCTGCCGGCCATCGCCGAGCTGCTGCGCGCGCAGGCGCAGGTGCATGACGCCGCCGAATCCGGCGACGATGCCGGACTCGCCGCGGGCATCGATCGTCTCGAAACGGCGCGCGCGGCATGCGATGCCGAGACCGTGCGTGATCTCGTCGCGCTACTCGATGACACGCTGCACGGCGTGCACCAGATCGCCGATCTGGTCGGCAGCCTGAAGGACTTTTCCCGTGTCGACCAGGCGCGCAGCGACGCGGTGGACCTGCACGGCCTGATCGAGGGCGCGCTGCGCATCGGCGCGCACCTGCTGAAGAAACGCAGCGTGGCAATTCATCGGCACTACGGCACCCTGCCCACCTTGCGCTGCGCACCGGCACAGATCAATCAGGTGCTGCTCAATCTGATCGGCAACGCCGTCCAGGCCATCGAGCACGACGAAGGCAAGATTGTGATTCGTACACAAGCGCTCGGTGGCTACGCGATGGTCGCGATCGAGGACAACGGGCGGGGTATCGCGGCGGACATCCTGCCGCGCATCTTCGAACCGTTCTTCACCACCAAGCCGGTCGGTCAGGGCACCGGTTTGGGCTTGTCCATCTGCCAGCAGATCGTGCAGTCGCACGGCGGGCGTATCGGCGCGACCTCGCGACCCGGCCGCGGCACCCGTTTCATTGTGGCGCTGCCGGTTGCCGGCGAAAGCAGCGGTGGGCGGACATGAATCTGCCGCCCGGAAAGCCCTGCGTGTTGCTGATCGATGACGAGGAACGCATCCTGCGTTCGCTGTCCTTGTTGCTGCGCAGCCGATACGAAGTGCTCGCGACCACCGATGCCGCGCAGGCCTTGCGCTGGGTCCGCGAGCGTATCGTGCACGTGGTGGTGAGCGACCAGCGCATGCCGCAGATCAGCGGCGTCGATCTGCTCCGCCAGGTGCGCGAGCACGCGCCGCGCACGATGCGCATTCTTCTGACCGGCTACGCAGATCTCGCGGCGGTCGAAGCCGCGGTCAATGACGGCGAGATTTTTCGCTTTCTGGAAAAACCCTGGGACGCACAGGCTCTGCTGACGACCGTCGCGCAGGCGGCGCGGATCGCGGCGGAGGAGTTTGCCGACCTGTCACCGCCGTCGATTCCGGCCGAAACGCGCGCTCCGCTGCGCCCGACCACTGAAGTGCGCGTGCTGGTGCTCGACGAGGATCCAAACAGCGCGCTGCTCGTGCGCAGCCTATTGCCGACCCACTGCCGGATCACCGTGGCGACGAGCGTCGAGAGCGCGCTTGCGCGCCTCGCCGAACTGGAACACGCCGTGGTGCTGGCGGAACTGCGGCACAGTCAGGACGACGTGATCGACGCACTCAAGCAACTCAAGCGCGCAAGCCCGCACACACTCACGATCGCCTGCTCCCATCTTCGCGACGGACGATTGCTGATCGATCTGATCAATCAGGGGCAGGTGTTCCGCTTCCTGCCCAAACCTTTGGGTCGCGAACTGCTGCGGCGCGCGCTCGGTGCGGCCCTGGAACGCCACGCCGAACTGCTGCACGCGCCGCAGCGGCTACGCCGCCACGAAGTCGAAACGCCGCGCCAGGAAGCCTCACTTCCGTTGCGCCTGTTCGACTATCTGCGACGAATTCGCGAGCAATCGCGACGCCGCGCTTGAATTTGCCGGCGCCGGCGCAAGATCCGAAGATTGTTTGGCGTTTGCCTTGCCCTGCAGTAGGGTTGGCCTGATGCACCACCGGAGACCCGCGTTGAACGCACCGTCAATGTCGCCGCGTTATCCCCGGGCCGAGGAAATCGCCAATAGTGCGATCCATGGACTTGGCATCGTGCTCAGCATCGTCGCCTTGACGGTGCTGGTGGCCTTCGCCGCACTCAACCGCGATGCCTGGCACGTGGTCAGCGCCGCGGTGTTCGGCACCACCCTGATCCTGCTCTACACCGCCTCCACGCTGTACCACAGCATTCCGAGTCCGCGCGCCAAACCGGCGCTGCGTGCCTTCGACCATATCGCGATCTACCTCCTGATCGCGGGCACCTACACACCTTACACGCTGGTCAGCCTGCGTGATGACTGGGGCTGGGTATTCTTCGGCGCCATGTGGACACTGGCCGGTATCGGCATCCTGTGCGAACTGACGCCGCTGCGGCGCTATCGCAAAGCCGCCGTCACCCTGTACATCGGCATGGGCTGGAGCGCCCTCGCGGCGATCGGTCCGCTGCTGCAAAACGTTCCTGGCGGCGGCCTCTGGCTGCTGTTCCTCGGCGGTGCCGCCTACACGCTCGGCGTGCCGTTCTATCTGTGGCGTTCACTTCCTTTCAGTCACGCGATCTGGCATGGCTTTGTTTTACTTGGCAGCATCCTGCACTTTTTCTCAGTGCTGTTCTATGTGGTGATGCCGGCGGGCTGACGTCGCCTTTCGTGCGGTGATCGCTCTGGCAGTTTGTCTGGGTGGCCTTGCAACGAGCGCCGCAAGCGCGAAGCCTGCGGCATTGCCGATGCGTTCGTCGCTGCGGCATTGCGAATCGGTGCGGCTCGCTTCGCTTTGTGCAGCCAGAGACCGCGAGGATTCGCCGGCGCTGAAGGCAGCGCTGCTGCGTCCGTTGCGCCGGACCTGGCGAACGTGATGGCGCAGGTCGAATCGCTGCAGCAGAAATGAAACCGCCGGAGCGATCACTCGCTCCGGCGACACTGTCGAAAAAACCTCTACGCCGCTTACCGCCGACTATTTCTTCATCTGCGCCGGAACGAATTCCGTGCGCACCGCTTGCGCGACCAACTCGGGCGGCAGCAGGCCCTGGCTGATCACGAAGTCGTTGAACGCCATGCGGTCGAACTTCTTGCCGAGCGCGATTTCGGTTTCAGTGCGCAGCTCCATCAGGCGCGTGTAGCCGTAGAAGTAACTGGTCGCCTGGCCCGGTGCGCGGAACGTGTAGCGATCGACTTCCTGTTTGGCCATGGCGGGCGACAGCATCACTTCCTGGGTCAGTACTTCGGTGGCGCGCTCCGGGGTGATCTGACCGAGGTTGAGCATCGGATCGAGGATCGCGCGAGCGGCGCGTTGCAGGCGAGCTTGCAGAGCGAACAGCTGACCTTCAAGCGGTTCGTAGGGTTTGGTTTCGGCCTCGGCGTACAAAGCCCAACCTTCCACATTGACACTATTGAAGGCGAACACGGTGCGTGCGAGCGACACCCCGCGTTCGACCATCGCGGAAAACTGCAGTTCATGGCCGGGTCGGCCTTCGTGTGCGGTCAGGGTCCAGGTGGAGGCGCGGTGGCTGAAATCATCGTAACCCGCGGCCTTGCCGTCGGTGGAGGAGGGATTGCCGGCGGTCAGCACGAAGGTGCCGCGTTCGCCGTGATTGCCGATCAGTGGAGGCGCATCCATGTGCGGTGCGGGTTGCGCGGCAGTTTCGGCATCCGAAGCGACGCGCATCAGCATCGCGCGTTGCGGCAGGGTGACGATGCGTTCGCGGCGGATGATCTCCTCGATCTTGCTGATCACTTCGGCGTAGGCCGGCTCGACCTGCTCGCGCGTCAGCTGTTCCTTCTTCAGTTCGCGGATCACATCGCGATAGTCGGTGACCGTCAGGCCGCGCTGCTTGGCGATCAACGGCGCCAGCGTGCGCATTTCATTGCGGATTTCGGAATAGGCCAACTGCGCCTTGTGGACCAGCGCCTCGGGCGCAATGTCCAGTCCGACATTTTTCAAATTGTTCGCATACAGCTCGGCGGGAAGCCGGAAGTCGGTACGCGAACGCGGCAATACCGTGGCGCGCGCCCAGGCCTCGTAGTCCTTGAGTTGCGTTTCCAGCGTGGCGAGAGCCTTGTCGGCACCGCCGATCTTGTACTTGGTGTAGAGCTTGCGGATTCCGTCGACATATTGCCCGGTATTCGCCAGCGCCTGCTCGACCTCGCCCTTGAACGGTCCGATCACCTGGGATTTCGCAGCCGCTTCATTGAAGCGCGCCTTTGCCAGTTCGGTCACCGGTGTGTAGCCCGATTCCAGGCCGGTATAGCGCTTGAGACGGACCAGCGCGGCACCGCGGCGCTTCGGGGCGACCTCGTCCTGCAGCAAGGCGAACTCGCCCTGGAAGATGCCCTGTCCAATATCGGTGAACGGCACGACGAGCTTTTCGTTGAGGTCCTGGCTCTCAACCGCCAGATCGGCGGCAGCGATCATGATGTCCAGGTCCTGACGCACTTGCGCGTCGGATTCGCTCGAGCGCTTGGCGACCAGCTCGGCCTTCGCCTTGATTATCGCGGCGCGCAGGCGCGCATTCACGTCGGCACGATTGTCGAAGATGCCCTCGTCGTAGCCGGTCAGTCCGAGTTGCGCCGCGCCTTCCGGCCCGAATTCGCCGAACACCTTGAGCATGATCTGCGCATAGCCGTTGCTGCGCTCGATCCAGGTTGGCGTGGCCGGTTGCGCCGGCGCCTTCACCGCCGCAGCGGGCAGGGAAAGGGCGAGCAGGGCGGTGGCGATGCAGTGACGCAGGCTCAGCATGATCAGTCTCCGTGGGAATACGCCGCAGACTAGTCGGATGCCGCTGCCCGCGTATGTGCCGAACGTCGCGGGCGTTGCAAAGATCGCCTTGGCGGCGTTGTATCTTGGCCCGGTAGAATCGTCAGAACCGATTTCTGCCTGCCCTGGAGCGCACGTGACTTCCACCTTCGTCTGTCATACCGGCGGCTGCCACTGCGGGCGCGTCCGTTTCGAAGTCGATGCGCCGGCGCGCATCCATGCGCTGGAATGCAATTGTTCCATCTGTCGCATGACGGGCTTTCTGCACTTGATCGTGCCCGCCGCGCGGTTCCGGCTCGTGCAGGGCGCCGACGTGCTGAGCGAATACACCTTCAACACGGGCACCGCAAAGCACCGCTTCTGCTCCGTGTGCGGTATCAAGTCGTTCTACGTGCCGCGCTCCAATCCGGATGGCTATGACGTCAACGTGCATTGCCTGGACCGGACCACGATCGATGCGGTCGACGTCAGCCAGTTCGACGACACGCGCCGCGAGGAAAGCGAGGCGGCGATACGCGATCTGTCGCGCGATTGACCAGGCCGCGCACGTGCGGAACTCCGGCGGAACGCCTGACCTCGATACCGAACGACGCCTTTTCGTAGCACCAGCGCGCTGACATCGATCAGCGATCGAAGCCGTTTTCGAAGATCCGGTCGCCGGTCGCAAGCAGGTTGAATTTCCAGGCGCCGCTGCCGTAAGTGCCAGCGACCAGCACGTGCGGATTGGCGTAGATTTCCAGGTCGCTGACCACCGTGCCGGGTGGCAGATCCAGCATCATCGGGCTGAAATTCACACCACCGTTGATGCTTTCGTAGACGCCGATATCGGTACCGACAAACACGCGCTGCGGTTCCAGGGTGTCAACCAGCACGCTATTGGCAGGCACGACCGGCAGGCCGGCGCCGACGGCACTCCAGCTGCTGCCGGAATTTAGCGACTTGTAAAGTTTTGCCGTACCAAATGTGGAGTGGATGGCGTACACGATCGCGGAATTACCGGGTTGTGTGGCGATGTCGCTGACGCGTCCGCTGCCCGCGCCGCTGCTCACATCGGTCCACACCGGGCTCGCTGCCAGCGCATCGGCGGTGGTCCATACTCCGCCGCCCGTTGTGCCGGCATAGAGACGCAGCGGTGCCACGCCGGCCGGATCCGGATCGCTGAGCACGACGGTCGCGGCGCCCAGGGTCGGACTGATCGGCGTCCATACAAAACTGCCGGTGGTCTGGCTCGTGGCGCCGCGGTAAACGAGACTGGACGCGGTGAATACCTGTCCCTGGGTGACGACCAGCGGTGTGACCCACTGGTAGGCGCTGCCATCACCGGCACCGGTCGTCGTCAGCTTGGAAAACGTGTTCGGCGCGCCGAAACTCGCGGAGCGATAGATCGACGGCGTACTCGGCGTTCCGGATGGATAGCTGGTCTGGTAGACGTTCTTGCCGTTGTTCGCACCTGCCGCCGGCTCCGATGCGTTCATGAATCCGTCACCGCTGACAAATGTCACATTCCAGACATTGTTCGCATTGCGCAAGCTGGAAGAGTTGTCCTGTGCACCACCGTAGATGCGTGCAGGGTCGCGCACGTCCAGCGCCACGTCGTAGAACTGCGTGATGTTGAGCCCGGTGTTGAGATTCGCGTAGCTGGTTCCCGTGTCGTCGGTGCGCCACAGGCCGCCATCAGAGCCAACCCAGAAGCGTGCGCCATCGGTGCGCGAGTAGCGCACGACGTGCGTGTCCTGATGCACTTTCTGGGCGCTGCCCCAGGAGGTGGTGATGATCGTCAGCGTGGTGCCGCTGTCGGTCGACAGCGCGGGACGGATCGTACCGATCAGCACGCGTGCGGGATCGGTGGGATGCACATCGATGGTGAGGTTATAGGTGCATTGCCCTTCGCAGGCGGTGGAATTCATCGTCGTCCAGGTGGCGCCGGCGTCGATGCTGCGCGCCAGTACACTGCCGCTGGTGAGGCTATAGAGCAGGCTGTGATTGCTCGGCGCCATGGCGATGCGCTGCAACCCGGCGGTCGAGGCCTGCACCTGACTCCACGTCACTCCGCCATCAATGGACTTGTATACACCGAAGCCGTTGATCGAGGCGTAGGCAATGTTGCCGTCGACCGGATCGAACAACAGGTCCATGGCGCTGCCTACGGACGAGACGCGAGTCCAGTTCGTGCCAGCATCGGTGGAGCGGTAGATACCGGTACCTGCAACACTACCGCTCGGTGAACATTTGCCGGTGCCGCCGGCGAGCAGGATCTGCGGATTGGTCGGGTGGCGCGCGATCGCATTGATGAACGACAGATTCAACGGCGCAGCGACGCTGCCGTTGCGTGCAGCGAAGGTCGCGCCGCCGTCTGTCGAATGGAACAGGCCTTGACCGAAATAGCCATTGCAACCGCCGCCGAATGCCTCGCCGGTGCCAACCCATACATCGTCCGGCGCTGACCCGGCGCCCGCGTTGACGAGCACCGCTCCGATACTCGGCGAGTCGAGCGCGTCGGAAAGGCGAGTCCAGCTCGTGCCGCCATTGGTGGACTTCCAGAATCCGCCGGCCGCCGTACCGAGGTAGAGCACGTTTTCGTTGCCGGGCCGCACGCCCAGCGCGGTCACACGTCCCGCGACCAGGCCCATGCCCCAGCTCAGCATGGTCATCGCGTTCGGTCCGACGCTCTGCCAGCGCGGCGCATTGCTGATCAATGCCGGCGTGCGCTGGGCGATGTCACTGCGCAGTTCGCGCATCGCGTCACCGCGCAGCTC
>JBDTLV010000124.1:0-13471 GCA_039934615.1 Tahibacter sp. | reverse complement strand
CGGACCCGCCGCTTCTCCACAAATATGCATAATCAACAACGGCGGGTCCGGGGCCTGCCCTACGCCAGCAATAAATCGATCTACGTAGGGTGGCGACGTAACCGCGCAGCGGCGAGTCTCACCATCACCCCCGCACCGATCGATAAAAAGCCATCAATGCACAATATCACAAGCTGTGCGGCCATCGGCCGATCCCCATCGCATGGGACGTCGTGTTGTAGGGCCGGTCTTTTCAGGTCGTCGCAGGTCAGGGTAGGTTGGCGGTGAACGCAGTGAACCCCAAAACGGTGCATCGAATTCATTGGCGCCGCCGATGCAACGTGAAACCCTCTGCGCTGGGGTTCACTGTGTTCACCACCAACCTCCACCACAGCGCCGAAGGGCGGGTCCCGCGCAGCGGTACTCGCCGCCGAGGAGCCACAGACACTACGCAACATAATTCACATTGATTCTGGAGGGCCGGTCTCGGCCCGCCGGTGCGTATTCGGGTGGGCCTCACTGCAGGCCGTTGACGAAAATGCGATCGGCCTGCAGGCGCGTGATGATCAGGTCGTAATCGGTGACGGCCGTCGCGGAGTCCGTGGCCATGCCGGCGATCACCGGTCGGCCGGCATCCAGGAAAACCCTGCCGAAAAAGGTGGCTCTGGCGTTGCTGCTGCCGTTACTGGTGGTCGCGACGAAGGCGGTGGGCACTGTGTCGCCGTTGAAGCCGGTGTCGATCGTGCCGTTCGGCATCAGGCGTGTCGCGATGGCGACGTCGTAGCCAAAATAGTATCCGACCAGCAAGATCCGACCGCTGCTGTCGAACGCGAGGTCGTAATAGACCGCGTCAATGGTGCCCGGCAGCATGATGCCGCGCCCGCTCACATTGCCAAAGCTGGTGTCTTCGTTGACGATGCCGGACTGCACGCGCAGCACCACGGGAATGCGATCCTCGTTGGCGTCGTAGGCGAATCCCAGCGCGACGATCTTGCCATCGCGCTGCACGTCCAGACGATACAGGAAGCCCTTTTGGAAGCCGCTGTTGCCGCCGAAATCGATCGGGTAGCTGGTCGTCTGCACGGAAGGTGCAGCGCCGAGGACCTGCGTGGTGAGGAACCAGTCGGTATCATTGGCGCTCAAGGAATAGTCGCCACCGATGACGAGGCGATTGCGCGGTGCGTCGTACACGATTCGCGTCACCGTCTGTACGTTTTCACAACCGTAGCTGCAATTGAACAGCTGCCGACCGTAGGACAGCGTGCCGTAGCCGGTATTCGTATTGCTGCCATCGGGCATGAGCTTGGCCACGCCGACGCGCGTAGTGGGCGAGCCGCCGCCGACCGTGACGCCCTCGACCTTGCCCGCGATGTACACCGAACCGTCGGACGCCGCGGTCACGCTGGTCGGCGTGTCGCTGGCGCGGCCGTGCGCGGTGTCGAGATCGAAGCCGATGTAGGTGCTGCCGTCGCCGGCGAAGCTGGTGTCATCGGTGCCGTTCGGATTGAAACGCAGCGCCGCGAAATCGCTCTGCCCCAGCGCACCGGGCGTTTCGCCGACCACCACAATGCGGCCTTGTGCATCAATGGTCATGTCCGAGACCGAGGTGAGGTTGGCATCCTTCAGCACGCGACCGACGCCCGCGTTGCCGGTGGCGATGGTGCCGCCGAAGCTCACATCGTAGTCACCGGAGGGACGGACCTTGGCCAGAAAGATCAATGCGCCGCCTGTGCCGCCGGGCACCCTGCCGGCCAGCACGTAGCCACCATCCGGCGCACGCGCCGCGGCGATGATGAGCTGGTTCGCGGCCGGTTGAACGGTGTCGTACGCGCGACGCCAACCGGGGTCGATTCCGTTCGGATTGAAACGCGTGTCGATCGAGGTGTCGTCGGCATGAACCGCCACCGGCAGCAGCGCGACGAGCGCCAGTGCAGCGCAATGCAGGGAACGGAAAATCGACATGGGCATTCCTCGGCATCGGTTCTGCCTTGGAATACGCAGCCGCGGGGCAATGCGTGACATCGTCCTGCCACGCAACCGTCCCGAGTGGTAGCGCCAGCAGGGTCTGGCGATCGCACGTCAGCCGTTTCGGCCGGAGCTGGCACGACCGAAGCTGCGACGCCGAGTGCCAAAGGAGGCGCGTGCCTGCAGCGCCTGCAGCGACGGCGACGGATGGTATGGATTGGCGGCTCGCAACTCGGCGCCCGCAGCATCATCGCGCAATGCGTCGAGGCTTCATCCGGACACGCTGCGCGATGCGCTCGCGTCGCCGAGCACTGTGCTCGGCTTGCCGCGCGTTGCGGTCGCGTCGCTGGGCTCAGGGCTCGGCGTGCAGGGCTCGGAACTCGCAACGCCGAGTTATTTGCTCGACGCGCCGCGCTGTCGATCTCCACGCGCCGAGCTCGCTACCCGGCGTGCCGAGCGATTTTCTGCACGTCGGAAGCAACGGTGCTCGACGCGCCGAGCTCGGCGGCCGGCATGCCGGGTTAGCGACTCGGCCGGCCGAGAAAATACCTCCACGCGCCGAGCCATTTTCCCGGCGTTCCGAGAAAAACTTACCAAACCCCGAGACGCAAAAAAAAGCCGCATTGCTGCGGCTTCCCTGGAACAGGAAACGACGTGCGGAGCCTAGGCCGCCTTGGCCTCGACCGCCGGCGTTTCCGCCGGCGCCCGCGTTACTCGCGCGAAGCGAGCCCCGAGCTCCTTGCGCAGTCCATCCAGACCCTGGTTGCGACCCGTGAGTTTCAGCAGCGCATACCCCTTCAGCGCCGTCGTCATCACATCACTGCCCAATGCCGATTCCGTGTCGACCGCCCGTTCGGACAGCCGCGCCAGACGGTGAATACGCGGACGCAGTTGATCGAGTGCGACCAGATCCGACTGCGCATCCGGCAGCCCGATATTCGGCGGCACGACCTGCGGATTCTGGCCCAGCACCGACAGGGTCTGCCGGCAGAACGCCTCCGACTTCACCCCCATCTTCGTGACCGACCGCCGCTGCGCCGGCGTCAACGCCACCAACCCGCTCAGCTCTGTCTCCAGCGCCAGCAGCGCCTGATCCACCGCATTCAACTGCGCTTCCGACAACACCAACGACACGAGATTCTGTGACATGCATTACTCCGATTCGTTATCCCAAGACCCACCGGCAACCCCTATGGCTGACGGCGCACCGCACTTGCCATCCCACACGTTCTTCACCGCCTGTTGCGATGGCCCCGCTGTGCGGAGCCTGATGTATGCCCTGCGGCATGGAAGGATTAGACCATTGGCCAATCTCACGGAACGAGACGCCGAAAATTCCGATCCACATCGGGTTCATGGCGGCGAAAGAGAGCAGGGCGCACCATTGTCCACAACGCACGAGAATCCCGAACACCATGAGCCAGTCCCCAGAATCCCCGGCGGCATCCGACTCCGCGTATGGCAACGACGTTGGCATCTACCTCGTGACGCTGAGCAACGTGCAGCCGATTTCGGTGAACGCGCAGGACCCGCGCATCGCAACGCGCTGCCTGCACGTCACGCTGATCAACTGCAAGATCGGCAAAGCGCACAGTTTCAAAGGTCGCGAAAGGAACTATTGGAAGACCTTCGGCGCGCAGCACGTCCAGTTCCGGCCGATTGCCTGCACCAGCGAGCCACGCGCGGCCGAGCGCGTCATCCTGCGCGCACTGCTGCCGTGGCGGCTGCGATCACCCGCCGGTCGTCGGACCGAGTGGTTGGGGAACATTGCGCCCGACGACGCGGAGAGGGTCGCGTTGGAGGCGCTGCGCGATGCGGAAATCGCTTATACGAAGCCCACGCCGACCATCGCGATGTGATGCAGCATGGCGACGACCACGTCCGCTGCAGGGATCTTCGAGACATTGTCAAAAGGTAGAGAACGGGCAGATCGTCAGGATGGCGCCAGATCCGCGATCCGCTGAGGACCTTGGCAGCCTCGATAGCCTTCGTGCGCCCATCCCAACGCGCGGTATAATGGGATTATTTGGAATTGTGGGTGTGAGTGTCCTGAATCGCGGGGGCGCCATCGCGTGCAACCGCATCGCGCGCCTCAGTGTTGCGGGTGCTGGACACGCTGACTGCGATTCCGGGGGCTGATGATCGCGGTGCCGGTGCTGCGCAGAGTCCGCTTTCGACCCAAAGCGGACGTTCGCGGTTCTAGACGGCACCAGAGGCGCCTACAGGGCGAGTGGCGCGACATTCCCAGAAAGGCGAGGGTCCACGTTCGTCTTTAAAACCTTTGTGCTTCTTTCTCGACGGCGCGATCCTGGCGTACTTCGAGAAACCAGCGGTCCTTAAACGTTGGTTGGCTTGATCCGTCAGGTGAAAGCCAATCGTAGTCGCCGACCACACACTGCGCCTTATCCACGATTAAATGTGTACACGAAAGTTCCGGGAGCGACGCGATCTGTAGGTTGGCCGATTTACCTTGAAGAGCATGAAGCTGCTCGAGCGGCCTCTCCAACTTCTCACCAGTGGCAGCTACAGCCCGAACATTCGGTCCCAGCCCGATAAATACCGAGACGCCTCGTTCAAGTAGGAGCTCAATGGCTGCAAGGAAATGAGCGTCTACTGCCTGCGTGGAGATCCCTCGTGAGGTGATAATCAACCGCTCCTTCGCTTCAGTGAGCGCACTGCGAAGCATCGAAGGCAACGCGTAGATCTTTGGGATGGAAAGTCGGTTGGCCTCGCCAACTGCATCACCGTAAAGAGTTAGCGTTCCTGCAGCGGCCGGCGCTCCGCCCGCTGATCTGGTTAGCCTACGCTTTACCTTCGCGCGAAGTTGGTCGGCTTCGTCGTCAGACACAGCGAGCTTTCGGAACGTTGGACGCTTCATCCCACCTGATCGAACGAACTCAGCTGCGTGCTGATCCATGGGACGTCCGTCGACCAAGAATGCGACATGGGACATCCCCGTATCACTCTTGTAGGCCAGAGCGATCGCTGGCACGAAACGGAGTGGGGCGCGCCTCACGTTCCTGATTGAGATCAATCTGTCGGCGGATTTGTCAGAGCGGAGGTCGGAGACTGCGCGCCAAACATCGTCGACGCTGAGCTCTCGAGTAATCGGCCGATTCCCGAATGGCGCGAGCTCAATGCTATGTCCAGCATCTTTCAGCTGTTTCGGCGTCAAGAGCTTCTCTCGAGACCAAGGGAAAGGTTTTCTCAGGATCCCGTCAAAGGGCACAAACCATGTGCCTTCCACGCAGACGATCTCCCCGTAAATGGAAAGCAGTTCTTGACCAATCGATGCGATGCGCAGGTTGGCCTCATCCCCAGTGATTGCCCTATTCCTCAAGAGGTCCGCCAATGCAACTCGAACTACCGTCGGGCTCAATCCCAGCAAGCCGATCACATCGGTCATCCGATGAACGCCGGAGTCAATCAGTCGGAGGCAGTATTCAGAGACTAGGTGAAGTGAGCGCTTCTCCTCGGTCAGCACGTCTATGTAGACGCCAAAAACCGGCAATCCAACTCGCTTGTAGTCGACGAGCTTGAACCCAGGGACACTTGCGAAGGCCTCAAGCTTCGCGTCATCTGACATTTCGCGCCTCCACAGTGTTGCAGGCGCTCGGATTCGACTGAATGTATTTAATAATGTCCCTGTACGCGGTACTAGATCGGTTTCCTTCTAGGAAACGAGTATCTCCTACGATTATCAATCCACCCTGACCTCGACTAATCGCTACATTCACGAGCCTTGCGTCGGAAGTGAAACCGAGGTCTTCTGTTCGCACGCACGAGTAGATTGCGATGTCGGCTTGCCGTCCCTGGAACGTATGCACCGTATGAACGTCGATCTCAATGGTTCGTGCCTCGCTTCGAAGATCGGCTATTGCCTGCTCAAGCGCGGTGGTCTGACCGATGTAGGGGGCGAGGACCACGATTGAAAAACCTTCCTTGCGACGCTTTCGCGCGCTCCTAATGAGACCCTGCACTATCGCTCGGATAACCCGAGCCTCCCCGGGGTTCGCAAAGCCGGGCTCAAGGGCTTGTTCCTTCCGATCAGGCTCCCGACTTGTGGACACCAAAAGGACGTTTCGTTCAAACCCAAGCTGGGTGAGCGAGACTTTCTTGCTTCCAGCCCCAGGGGCTGACTGAAGCGCTCCGGGGTAGAAGACACGGCCAACGAGGTCGCCGATTGATTTATCCATTCGGTACTGCATCTTAAGCCTTGCAACTGACGTTGGGGGAAGGCGAAGCTCCAGTCGATCGAAGAGCGTTTCACTCACCTCAGCCCTGGTAAGGCTATTCGCCTCAAGCCATTCCACGTCCTGCAGATCGGATTCGAGGAATGGCGGAAGTTGTTTTCGATCTCCGACGAGCACGACTCGCTTCGCTCGCGATGCAGGCACCAAGACCTCCGAAGGAAGCGCCCGAGATGCCTCCTCCACAATGGCGAGGTCGTACTCAATCTCGGAAGTCCCTGGTACGCCGATGAACCCGAGACAAGTTCCAGCAATCACTTGCGACTCGGCCAAGATAGCCGGGAAGAACTCCTGCGAAGCTGATAGGCGCTGGAGCCAGCCATTAATCACGGTCAGTACACCGTCGACTTGCTCATTTGTTGTAGTGGCCGCATGTTCGCCCCGCTTTTCCACGAGTTCCTCGAAGACCTTCAACGCCGCCTCTCCGAGTTGGTACAGGTCCGTCTTCGCTTCGGCGCTCCTGAGCAGTTGACTCGCCACTTCACTCTTTAGCGCAAGAACAGCGTCCTCGAGAGCGTCGATCTTCGACGTTTGCTGGCCCGATTCGCTCGTCTGCAATTCGCGGGTCCTTACAAGCTCGTCGTTAACCGCGGCGAGTCTTAATTCGCAATCGGCCAAGGCCTGATCTTCATTGAAGGCCCGCTGAGCCGCCCTACTACTCCGTAGCCTTGCGACCTCAACACCATGCTCCTTGCCATACGCATCCAGTGCCTCAAGGCTCCGACGAGCCACGGTGGCGCGCCATGCTGGCGCGATCTTCTCCAGCAGAAATTCGTTGGACTCGCGCGATATGCGGTCGTTTGGCCGACCCAATCGAACGAAGGAAATATCTGACGTTGCTTGCCGAAGCCTGGTCAAGGCGCTATCGACGGCCATATGTGTTTGAGCGGTGAGCAAGATGCGAATGTCAGGTTTTCTTTGCAGCTCTTGAAGCACTAGTTCGGTTATGAATTCTGTTTTTCCTGTTCCGGGCGGCCCAACGACCAGGAAGACTGAGTCGGCGCCAAGGGCAGCACACGCGGCGCTCTGCTTGTCGCCATCGATTCCTGGAACCAGCGGCTGGTAGTCAACTCGAACGGGCTCTGCGGCGAGCGCTGGCTCAATGATTAGCTTGGCCAGACCAAGGTTCGGAGATTGGCCGCTTTGTACTCTCTCAATCGCGGACTCCTGGTGACGTATTGCCCTTTCAGTGCCTGAAGCGTTGTAGCGGAGCCATCCGCCCTCGCGAAGCGCTTGGGCGTCGAAAGGAGCGGTGCAGTACAAGACAACAGAATCATCCTGCACTGATTCGACTTGTCCGACCGCTACCCTTGCGACCCCATCATCGACCGAGTATGAGAGCCCGACGAGGTTTTCATCCGGTGGTTCTGCAAGTCTCGCAATGATGCGCGCCCCATCGGTGTGGAGCGCTGGTGAAAACATCGCTGGGTACTTTCTGCCGTAGTACTCGGCCTTTCCTCGCAGCACAGTGCGCCAAATCTCGAAAATGGACTGATCACCCGCTCCAATCTGATCGGCATGGGCAGCCAGAGCTGCCAAGAGCTCGTCGATTACGCGCTCGGACTGTTCGGCGCGGCCAACGCGGTCTCCCTCTCGAAACTGCACGGCTATCCGAAGAGAACGATCCTGGGCATAAGACCAGCTAGAAGGCCGCGTTTCTCGTGCCGAGATGACTACCAGCAACCCCGGATTCGAACTTTCTCTGGCAATGACATAGGCAAGTTGCGATGTAACTAAAACGATGCGATTGGAGTCATGGCTCACTACGTATGCAGGGTTCTCGATGTAGCAGAGCTCGTTCAGATCTGCCACGACACGAGCCAGAGAGTATGGCGGTTCCATCTCGTGGAGCTGCTGCTCAACCTTGCGAGACAATTTGATATAGGTGATTGGCCGTTGTCGCTGGCTGGCTGGCTCTGTCTCATCCTCCGTTGTGGTTCGGTCCAGAAGCTCTCGAAGTTCCAGCACCGAATCTGGTCGATCGTCGGGATCGGATGCGAGACACCGCGCCAAGATTTGACCCACGCACTGAGGCCAATCGATCTTCTCGAAGGTGGACTGGAGTTCCTCGTAGTTTTCTGGCTCCGCTCCAGTCAGCGCGTAGACGGCAGTTGCTGCGAATCCATACACATCGCGAAGGGAGTCCTTCGGCTGTTCTTCTGGCGGCGAATACGCACCGGATTTGTGTGCTCTGAGCGTCGCACCAAGATTCAGCGCTTCTAGGACGCCGCTAATTCCGAAATCAATTAGCTTGGCTTCCCCAGGCGCTTTGAACATTATATTTGCGGGCTTCAGGTCTCGGTGTACTCGCTTCTTGGCGTACGCATAGCACAACGCTCCGAGTATTGGACGACCCACGTCTTGCCAGAACGCCTGCCAGCTCAGATATGGAGTTTGTTGACACTTGGTCTTTAGATCAGTCTCCAGCCATTCCATTGCGAAGTACGGCCCGAGTTCCTCGTCTTTTCCGTGTGAGATGAGTGAAACGATGTTCGGATGTCTCAGCGACTCTAGTGCCTCGAGATCACGAGTCATGGCCAACTCATGTAGCGGAGAGACCTGCATTGTCGTCCCGAGAGTCTTGATTCCGCACGTCGCGCCGTCCGTCACGTCCAGCGCTTTGAAGACCGTTCCCATTCCGCCTTGCCGCGCAGTTTCTTGCTGTAAGACGAATCGATCACCGATAGTCTTGAGTGGCACGACATCTACTCCCGATGGTGGCTCTTCGTGTAGCTGAAAAAAGCGCTGGGGGGCTGCACCGACGCTTGGAGGGACTATCGCTCGTGCAGCGTAGTCGTCACTGTAGGGCTTCACTCGCGTCGTCGGCAACATATAAAAGGCCGCGCCCTTGATCGCCGTAGACTTCTTTCTGAGGCGACCATCGCGCTCGATACAGCTCGCTGTCGTATGTTTCGTGAGCGCAGCAATTGCCACCTTTTGCGCTTAAAGGCAGGCCGCTGTCATTTCGACGGAGTGTACGAATGACTGTTCCGGTTCGGTGAGCCTTGCCAATGAGTGAACCGGCGAGGTCTAACAAGGATGACGGATCGCCGGTTGCTTGCGGACCGCCGCACTTGGGAGCAGACTGGACTTGGCTACTACATCACACTTTCCAGAAAGTCATCTGTACCACGGGGGTTAAGATGCTTCTTCAAGCAAGTGCCGCGCTGACGGGCGCCGTGGCCGAAGAACTGATGTATTGGTATACGTCGAGAACCCGGCTTCGGGCGAGGCCCGTGAAGTCCCGAATGCGTTCGTTGGGCTACTGGATCATCACCGGTGCCTGGATCGTGATCTCGACTATCGCCGCCTTGTTCGTTTTGGAACCGGAAGCGACGTTGCGGCAGTACTTGTTTGTGGGTGCCGGCTTTGCCCCATTGCTTCGCACCGGCGCGATTGCGGCAAGGTCGATCGGCGAGCACTTTGGCCCCGCCAACACGGTGGAACAGTGGATGGCGGACTACTTCGGCGTGTAGTGAAACTGGGGCTACGATCTCCCTGCGCGCCCGTGCATAGTCGCCTTTCTCTGAACGCGAAGTTGTTTAGGGGATGGACAGAATGAAGGCGTTCCAACGTTGCTTCGCGAGTTTGCTCTGGCTCCCACTCCTGTGTGGCGCAGCCAACTGCCCACCCTACGTGGTGGTGTGCGATCTGTCGCCGAGGGACCCTGCAGGCTATCAAGCCACACGAGGTCGACCACCTCGCGCCGGGGCGTTGGAAGAGTTTGAAAAGATGGGCAAGGACATTCGCGCCATCGCTGGTACCGAGTACTACGCAAATTGGCCGGAAGCCGTACGCGCCACATCACCGGGCGGCGACCTGGTGCTGATCGCCAACCACCATGAACCGGGTTGGGTCTGGTCAGAAGACGGGCTGGTACGAATCGAGACCGCACTGGCCGAAGCCGATTTGCATGAAATCAAAGTCAGTCTTGCGGTGTGCAATTCGAAGAAGTACGAAGGGCGACACGCGGGAGTCTCAGGAAAAATCTACGCCGCGGACGTCGCGGACTTTGTGAGGCAATTGACTTCATGTGTCGCGGAGACTTTGCAGGAGAAGGAAAGCACTCTCGCCGAAGCGCGAAGGAGCGCTGTCACTGCAAGGTCAACGGGCGATCTAACCCCCTACGCGGCAAATCCGGTTCTTCATGCACGCGCAAAAGGACCGGCCCAGGCGATTGCGATTGAAGAAATGATTCGAATCCAAAAGGAGCAGCCTCCCCTGTTGGCCCAAGTGATGAAAGCAAATATAGAGCAGCGCAAGAAAGAGCTTGCCGGGAATCGGGCAGCCTTGCGCCGCGCATGGTTCAGTGAGCACGCAAAGCGAAGCTTGCCGGGCGAGACGATGAGCCAGGCTGAGAAAGACGCTGCCGCTGACTCCTTCGCGGCCGAACTCGAAGCAGACCCGAAATTCCACCGTACAAGACTAACGCTGATGGCGTCGACTCATGAAGTAGAAGAAGTCAAGCTCATGCAAATGCTGGCGGCGAACGCAGCCGCTGATGCGGCTGCGGCGAAGCGCAACGGCGTGCCCTACTCTGAATACCATCCCTCGGCAGAGGTCCTCAAGGCTCGGTCCTTGGCAGAAGCCAAGCTCATCGCGGAGGGAACATCCGTAGCGGGTTTTGGGAGACCGATAGGAGCTAATTTGGCGAAAGTGGACATGACCATCCAACGAGGGCTACTGGCTAAACTGGCTGGAAAAGGCCTAGTCAGACAAGTTTTGCCAGCGGCGAGCTTGGTCACCACTCTTTTGACGATCTACGAGCTTTCTACGAGTTCCAATGAAAATACTATTCCTGCAGCTAAAAATACGGGTCGAAACTGATTCTCTCGAGGCGGTGCAGCTCAAGTGTGCCGATCTCCTTAGTACGCCGATCTCCTTTCGGCGTCGTCGTCGTGACGCTGGTACGCGCGTCGATCCCCTGGTGCTGCCAGTCGACGTGGCAACTCGACACTCCCGCGAGCGTTAGTTTGATTTGCAAGGTCTGATGTTCCTGAGGGTGCGTAGTCAGGCGGGGAGGCCGATTGACGCTATGCGCACATTTGAAGTGGCCTATTGCAACGCGTGCCTTCGCTGTTCTCGCCCCAGTCGATCGTAATCTGCGAGGTAGCGACCGTCAGGAGGCTCGTGCTTTTGCAATTCCTGCAATCCGCGATCAGATCTGCAGGGGCGCTGTACATTTCGAAGGATCCGCTGGAGCAGAAAAGTACCCTATTTCCACAGACATTGGGGCAAACCAATGAATGACGGCTTCTGGCCGAAAGCGGACGCTGTATGTCGAACTTGCTGGAATGAGATCAGCACCACCGCTCCGGTCAGCGCTCCCCGGAACCGAGGGTCACCTCGACCGGAAACCGCATCCATGTCGATCGCAGTTTGAACGGTGCATTCGATCCAATCCCAAATTCGCGCGTCGTCAGACCGTCGCCGTCGGCCTCGATCAACGGCCGACCGATATCGTCTGCGTGCCCGCTGCGCTGGGTCGCTACCGCTCCGCACCGCCGCGGTGACGCGATCCTTCCGCGTGTGCAGTCGGTAAAGCGCTGGAACGCTGTGCCATGTTCCGGCTGCAACAACTGCGTGTACGGCGCCTCCGTATCCGCCGGCGTTTTGCACTCTGACATCAGCCCCGCCGACATCTGGTCATCCACTTTCATCGCCACTGCGTCTGCTCCTTGCAGCTCGTGCCGAGTTCTAGCAAAAAACAGTTATACAGTTCAAATTACCGAGTCGGGCTGCTTGCGCTTGCCCGCATACTCGGCATCGGAGAAGCTCATCTGGCTCATCGTTCGTGCGCGACTTGTATAATGTAATTAGTGTACTATAGTTTTCGAGACTTGTTCAGAGTTCCCCCCAGGCACCCTGGCCGACGGACTGATCGGCTTCGATGCCGCCGACATCATCGCCGTGCGCGACCTCACCACCGAAGTGCACGGCTATCCGATTCGCTTCGCGCGCGATGTGAAGGGCGTGTGGCGCATTGATTCAATGTAAGGACTACGATGCCTGTGTTGTTGCAACTCTGGTTTTGCGTGCCGTTGTGGATCGCGGCGGCGACAGTCGTTTCGATCTGGAAAGCCGTGACCAACAAAGCGCCGGACAGACGCACGTTGTGGCGACGATGGGCGGCAGTATTTGGTTTTGCCTTCATCACATCATTGCTTTGGGCCAATCCATCACAAATGATTTTTTACTCCGGACCGTTTTCAGGACGTGTCGTTGATGCGGACAGCGGGAAACCAGTTCCTGTTGCCTTGCTCGTATTCAACTGGCAGGGAAATCTAGGGCAGCTATCGACGCATCAGGCGTGGACTTTGACCGATATCGAGGGAGGTTACTGGTTGGGTTGGCAGGGACTTGGTAACTGGCGTATTGGTGCGTGGCCCGGCCCTGATTCCTTTTACGTAGAGGCACCCGGCTACGCCGTCGTCCGATTTTTTCTGGATGGCGTACAACGCGATCCCTATGGGGATCATGACGACAAGGCAAAGAGCTCCACGAAAATCCGGGGAGAAATACGCCTTCGGCGCTTTCAGCCAAATAAAAAATTAAACCTTATCAGAACTTCCGGAATTCCCTTTGGAATTGCCGACTCCACCCATAGAATGGACGTCGCCCGGCGATTCTACGACGAACTTTTTCCACGGTTGTGTCGGGGAACTGAGCAGGGCACGGTGTGGGAGCCGACCACTTTTGCCTTTGCTCAGCTTCATGCGATTGTCAGTGTTATTGATCCGGATGCTTCGCGATCCGCACGTGTCGTCGAGGGTCTCGGACGCGAAAATGGCAGTTACACGCCGTCCGGATTGGATGCGGATGTAGTGAAACGACTATGTGGTCAATTGAAGCTGCCAGACAAGGGTACTCGATGATGTCGAAACAACGACTACTGAGCTGGATGGTGATCGCATTGACGTCTGCTGCCGTCATTCCACTAGCGGCCGTTTTCACTTCAGAGAATGTGAGTTGGTTGGACGGCCGGGTTGGAGCGGTACTGTTCGGCATCATCACGGTAGGAGTGCTGGTCGGATTACTGGGCGGAGCGGGACTCGCTGTTGCACGAAGGAACCCGCTTTGGTTGATCGCGACTGTTGTGGCCCTGTGCGCCGGATACTTTTGGTTTTTGATCATGGTTGGGATTGGCATGGCCCGTATGCATTAAACGTGGCACGTGGAGATATGGAAATATGAATAAACAGAAGTGTTGGTTCCGATGCATGCCCGTTGTTTTCGCACTCGCAGCACCTGTTAGCCGTGCGTACGAGATCACAACG
>JBDTLV010000123.1:0-13539 GCA_039934615.1 Tahibacter sp. | reverse complement strand
GACCTCAATCTCACCCTGGCTGCCGGTATTAACAACATCTTCGGCAAGGATCCGCCGATCTGCGTGTCGTGCTCGCTCAATGGCTACGACGCCGGTACTTACGATCTGCCAGGTCGCTACAGCTACGTGCAGGCCAGCGTGAAGTTCTGATCACCGCTGCACCGTTTCAGATGGACGCTCGGGCCGCTTATGCGGCCCGAGTTTTTTCGGCCGCGCCGAAACGCCAGCCTCGCGTTTCGATCCACTTCGGCAGTGACCTTTCACGTGCCGCCGCAAACGCCGACCTATGCGCTGTTGCCGAGCCCTGAGCTGCCTGGCTGCCCTGCGCCGAAAAGCGGGTCGCTTTTGTTCACAAGCGCTAGCACAAAGCCCGTTCGCGTACGTTGCGAAATATGTTAATTTGATCACAAGGCTTGTTCCCGACCGTGCGGAGTCGTTATGCGACCCTCAATGCTGTATGCGTCTGTACTGGCTTTGGCATGTGGTTTCCAGGGTTCAGTGACTCTGGCCCAAAGCCCCCCCTCGTCCGCTGCGAAAGCGGCCACCAGCGTCGATCTTGCCGTCGCCGATCTGGATCTCTATCAGCGCGGTCTGCAATTGGAAATCGACATGCTGCGCACCGCCCAGGCGCGTTTGCTGGCGGCCCGCGAAGCGCATGATGATGTGGCCGAAACCGCCGCCTTGCAGCCCGTTGTGACGCGCCAATACGAGCGCAGCGCTGCCAAGGTCCTCGGTGTCGATCTGCATCGCTATCGCGAGGTCAAGGCGCGCTTCGGCGACATCCTCGTGCTGGGCGAATACATCGATCAGCTCAACGCGCAACTTGAGCAACTGCATCAGACCGGCATCAGCGCCAAACAGCGCGCCGATCAGCGCAAAGACATCGAGGGCATGCTTGCAAAAGCAGTCGACCCCTACGCGGTGCTCGACTCCGCGCTGCGCGATGCACTCAAGGCCCAGGCCGATGCGCTGGTTCGTCTGCGCATCAATAATCGCGACCTGGTGCAGGAGTTGACCAGCCGTTGACGATCGGCGTCATTCGCGGCCTGACGCCTGGCGCGTCAGGCCGCTCGCTGCAGTTGCTGCTGCAGCTTGAGCGGCAGCCGGATATTCGCCGCGACCGGCAGGTGATCTGAAAATGCCTGGGGCAATGTCCACAAGCGCTCAATGTGCAGATCGCCAGAAACCAGAATGTGATCAATCGCGCGTCGCGGCCGCCAGCTCGGAAACGTGAGCGGCGGCGAAGCCGACGGCGTCAGCGTGGTACGCCGGAACAGCTCGCGCAATTCCGGGCTGTCGACTGCACAGTTCAGATCGCCCATCAATATGGCGTGCGGCGCGTCGGCGAGCAGTTCGGCGATAAAGCCCAGTTGACGCATGCGCGCTTCCGGTCCCAGCGACAAGTGCGATATCACCAAGGTGAGGGCATCCTCGCCGCTACCGAACCGTGCGAGCAACGCGCCGCGCCCGGGAATTCGCCCCGGCAGCGGATGGTCCAGCACTTCCTGAGGTTCGATGCGACTGATCAAGCCGTTCGCCGACTGCGCGAGCTTGGATACTTTGCGGTTCGGCTGATGACTCCAGTAAGGAAAACCAGCGCTCTCGGCCAGGTACTGCGTCTGGTTCACGAAGCCCGAACGCAACGTGCCGGCATCGGCTTCCTGCAATCCGATCACGTCAAATCCGGTCAGGGATTCCGCCAGTGCGTCGAGGTTGGCACGTTTGCCGGGATGCGGCAGCCAGCTGCGCGTGACGTAGTCGCTGTAGCGACCCACCGTTGCACCAGCCAGGATATTGCAGCTGAGCAAGCGCAGCCGGCCTTCGAGAACATTGTCGCATTCGTCAACCGCGGGCTCGCTCATGGTGGCAGGGTAGTCCTGCGGTGCAGCGAGCCGCAAGCAGCGCGGGCGCGGATTCTGAATTCACCTGAACAACCGTGCTGCCGATCGCGTCAGCGCGACCCGATCAGCGATCGAACCGCATTGCGCGGCCTCGCATGAATCACACGGAAACGCGCATTGCGTTTCCGTGGTGCATGACGCGCCGCATGCCGTCGCCTGACGGCATGCGGCCAGGCTTCATTTGCCGCCTTTCTTCGCCGCCAGTTCCTTGGTGACCAGGTACTTCACCAGCTCGGTCGTTTGCGGAAAGCCGCCGGCACTGGTCGCACTGAACTGATATTTGCCATTGAGGATCAAGGTCGGCGTCCCTTGCACGCCGTATTTCTTGACCAGATCGTTGGAGCGCGCGAGCTTGCCTTCAACCACGAAGGACTGCGCCGTGCTCAGGAACAATTTTGGATCGACGCCGTAGCCTGCATAAAATTCGGCCAGTTCCTCGATGGTGCGCAACGGCTTCTTGTCGCGATGCAGAGCATCAAACAGCGCCTGATGCGTCTTTTCCAGCACGCCGAGCGCTTCCGCGGTATAGAACGCTCGCGCAAACGGTTCCCAGGACTGGTTGAACACGGCGGGCATATAGACGAACTGCACCTGCTTCGGCAGCTTGGTCTTCAGCTCATCGATATACGGTTGAAAGTGTGCACAGTGCGGGCACGCATAGGAGAACACCTCGACCAGCTCGATCTTGTCGCCGGTGCTGGTGGGTTGCGGCGGATCGATCGGGAAATAGTGCGTGCCGGCGGTCCAGTTGGTCGCTGCCGGAGGCGGGGTGTCGTCAGCGTTGCAGGCGCTGACCGCGAGCAGGCAGGCAAGAATTACAAAGATACGTTTGAACATCAGGATCTCCCGACAGATGCAGTGCCTGGCGCAATCCGCAGAGCGCGCCCGGACGAGGTTACTTGCCGCCTTCCTTCGCCACGAGGAACTTGACCAGGTTGATCAACCCGGCATAGCTGCCCGCTGCGTTGGATTCGACGCGATACTTGCCATTGATGATGAGCGTCGGTGTACCACTGACTCCCATCGCGCGAATCTGCGCGTCGCCGCGCTTGAGCTTGGTGTTCACCGCGAACGACTTCGCCGTCGCGACAAAATCTTCGGCCTTCACCCCGGCGGCGTCGGTGAAGACCGGTCCGATCTGTTCCAGCGTCGGCGCGGCGGCGTCGACTTTCTTGTCGGTGTAGATGGCTGCGAACAAGGCGGCATGGGTCTTGTCGAGTACGCCCATCGCTTCCGCGACATAGAACGCTCGCGCGAACGTGCCCCAGGATTCGCGGCCGAGTTCGGCGGGCATGTAGCGGAACTGTGCGTTCGCCGGCAGGCCCTGCTTGATCTTGTCCGCGATCGGCTGGAAATCCTTGCAATGTGGACAACCGTACGAAAATACTTCCAGCACCTCGATCTTGCCAGGCGTCGCGGTCTGCTGGGGCGGATCCAGCACCACGTAATGGGTACCTTCGACCCACTCGGGGTCGGCCGCCATGCCTGCGACGGAAATCATCAGTCCACACAGGCCCATCATCAAACGCTGAAACATCACTTGCTCCTAGAAAGCGGGCACGCTCGACTCGAGCATGCGCCTGCCATGCAGCGACCAGATTAGCGCGCCGGCGTTTCACGCGCAGCCGGCTCACGCGAAAGACACGCCAGACCGTTGGAAGTTCGAGTCCGACGGATCGGACCCTTCCGCCGTTGCAGGGCGGTTCAGCGGCGCGTAATGGATTACTCCTTCGCCGCGGACACCGTCGTCACGCTGTGCAGGCCTTCGATGTACGAGGAAACGGCCGCCATGTCCGCGGCGCTCAGGCGCTTGGCGATCTCGGGCATGACCTTCGCGCGGTCGTCCTCGCCCCAATTGCCACCGTCATGCCATTCCTTGAGTTTGAGGCTGATGTAGTCGGTCCACTGACCGGCCAGCTGTGGATAACCGGCACCGGGATTGCCGCGTCCGTCAGGACCGTGGCAGGCCATGCAGGCCGGAATCGCGAGCTTGGCGTCGCCGCCGCGATAGATCTGCTCGCCGCGTACCGCCAGCTTGGCATCGGCCACACCGGGAATCGCCCGTTTCGTGGCGAAATGCGCGCCCAGGTCATGCATGTCCTGCTCGGTCAGCGTCGCGACGAAGCCGGCCATGATCGCGTTCTGGCGCGTGTTGCTCTTGAACAGCTGCAATTGACGCGCGACATAGGACTCCTGCTGTCCGGCCAGCTTCGGATAGGTCGCTGCGGCGGAATTGCCATCGGGTCCGTGGCACGCGCCACAGGCGGCGGCTTTCGCCTCGCCGGCCTTGGCATCGCCCACCATGTCGTGCGCGGCGGTCTCGGCCTGGACCGAGCCGATGGCAAGCAATCCTGCCAAAGCAACTATCTGCCGAAAACTCATTACGCTGCACTCCGGAAAGCCTGTTGAAAGATGGCCGGCCCGGCACTGCAAGGTGATCGGGGCGGAAAACCGCCGAATTGTACCAGCGCCCCCCGGACGGTCAACGCACCCGTTTACTACGGCGCGCCTCTTGGAAACCGAAGTCGCCTTCTCTGCCGCCTGCAACGGGGCACCTCATCGGACTTCGCGCGACGAGGGCAGCTTCGCCGCAATCGCGGAAAATGCCGTGCCGTTGCGCGCACGTTGCCGCACCCGGCGCAGCGGACCCAACGGAAGCCCGCACAAACTGCGACAATATCGCATAGCCGCACTTTCCGGAGCCGTCGCGAGGACGCTCCGTGCCGACCAGAGAATATCCATGTCCAACCAGCTTTTCCGCCGCGCGACATTTCGTCTCGCCGCGCACGAACTGCGCCAGCTGCCGCCCGATACCGGCGCGGAGATGGCCTTTGCCGGTCGATCAAATGCGGGCAAGTCCAGCGCGCTGAATGTCATCTGCGACCAGAATGGCCTCGCGCGCACGTCCAAGACCCCGGGTCGCACCCAGCAACTGGTGGTGTTCGATCTCGATGACAAACGTCGACTCATCGATCTGCCCGGCTACGGATACGCAAAGGTCCCCGTTGAGCTGCGCGATCATTGGCGCGGCCTCATCGACTCGTACCTGCGTGAGCGGCAATCCCTGCGCGGCGTGGTGCTGATCATGGACAGTCGGCATCCACTCAAGGAATTCGATCAGTTGATGCTCGGTTTCTGTCGCGACATCGGCCTGGCCTGCCACGTCCTGCTGACCAAGTCGGACAAGCTCTCGCGCGGAGAGGCCGCCCGGACCCTGTTGACGCTGCGCAAGGACATGCGCGCCCTGTGCCCGGAAGCGACGGCGCAATTGTTCTCCTCACTCAACAAGACCGGCGTCGACGACGCGCGCAAGCTGCTCGAAACGTGGCTCAGTCCGTCATTCGCCAAACCCGCATCGACTCCGATTGAGAGCGAGCAGTAAACGCGAGCGCCTGCCCTAAGCGTGCGACGGCGGAATCCAGCGGACCCGCTGACCACGGCCTGCCTGGGCCGAGTCGGGCCGCCAGATGCAGTTGGAACAACGTGACGGGGTCAGGGCCCTGGGGCGGCGTGGCCGCCCGACATGCCATCGCGCCAGCCGTCGCAAAACCCGGCACGGTGCAAATCCGCCGGATCGGTGAGGAGCCGGCCTGAAGGGCGAGGCGCTGCACCCGGCTCCGCCTTTTTATTTAGCGCCACGCCCCCACGTGAGAATCCCCGCCAGCCAGCGAGTCGTTTATGTCCGGTCCCAGCGCCGTCCAGGAAGTCCCGATTACCGACCGCCGCCAGCTGGTCGAGTACATGGAATCGGGTGCACGTACTCCGGAACAATGGCGCATCGGCACGGAACACGAAAAGTTCGGTTTTCGGCTCGACGACCTGCGCGCGCCAAGCTACGACGGCGAGCGCGGCATCGGCGCCCTGCTGCAGGGACTCACACGCTTCGGTTGGGATCCGGTTGTGGAAGGGGGACATCTGATCGCGCTCACTCGCGGCGATGCCTCGATCACGCTGGAACCGGCGGGCCAGCTGGAGCTGTCCGGGGGTCAGGTCGAAACGGTGCACGACACCTGTTGCGAAGTCACCGCGCACCTCAAAGAGGTCAAGACGGTCGCCGACGAACTGCAACTCGGCTTCCTCGGCATGGGCTTCCAGCCAAAGTGGAAACGTGAAGAAATGCCATGGATGCCGAAGGGGCGCTACGCGATCATGAAGCGCTACATGCCGCTCAAGGGCACTCTCGGCCTCGACATGATGACCCGCACCTGCACCGTGCAGGTGAACCTGGACGTCGCCTCCGAAGCCGACATGGTCAAGAAGTTCCGCGTATCGCTCGCACTTCAGCCGATCGCGACTGCGCTGTTCGCCGACTCACCGTTCACCGAGGGTCGGCCGAACGGCTTCCTCAGCTTCCGCTCGAATGTCTGGACCGACACGGATCCCGACCGCACCGGCATGCTCGATTTTGTCTTCGCCGACGGCTTTGGCTATGAGCGCTATGTCGACTATCTGCTCGATGTGCCGATGTACTTCAGCTATCGCGATGGCCGCTACATCGATGTCGCGGGCCAGTCCTTCCGCCATTTCATGCAGGGAAAATTGCCCGGCATTCCCGGCGCCCTGCCAACCCTGAAGGACTGGGCCGATCACATGACGACGGCGTTCCCGGAAGTGCGCCTCAAGAAATATCTGGAGATGCGCGGTGCCGATGGTGGCCCCTGGAATCGCTTGTGCGCGTTGCCGGCGTTCTGGGTGGGGCTGCTCTACGATCAAACGGCACTCGATGCCGCCTGGGATCTGGTGAAGGATTTCACTTTGGCAGAACGCAACATTCTGCGCGACGGCGTGCCACGCCAGGGTTTCAAGGTTCCATTCCGCGACGGTACCCTGCGCGATCTGGCGCTCGAAGCACTGAAGATTTCCGCGCACGGGCTCGCCCGGCGCGCGCGCAAGAACACGAATGGCGCGGACGAAAGCATTTTCCTTGAACCGCTGATCGAGTTTGCGCAGGCCAATCAAACGCCGGCGGAGCGAAAACTGGAATTGTTCAATACGCGCTGGAAGGGCAGCGTCGATCCGATCTTCAGCGAGTTTGCGTACTGAGCGGAGATTTCGACTCGCCCCGCGCAGATCGGCAGATCCACGACCCGCGCCAGCGACCGCGCAAAAAGCGCCGACCCTCGCCGGCCGGACTCGGATATCCGACCCGGAAAACGCAAGGTCCGAGCCGATAGGTCGGACCTTTCTGCAGAGCGCTTCGACCCCCGCGTCGAAAGCGCGGTCTTTCGAGAAAAAACCGCGAAAGCGCAGAGCTATTTGCGGCGAGCATGCGGATGAATGCCGAAATGCTGCCGCTCCCTGCCGCACGCATCGAGCCGTTCGCTGCGAACTCCGCCAGAAATGCGCGGAGCGCCACTCCGATCCGGCGGACTTCCGCTGCCGGAACTCGACCCTCGCCGCCCATGGCGGCAAGGCCGCGGCAAGTTTCCTGAAGGCCCAGGCACGGCCGGCGTACCCGCGCGCCTCGGCCAACACCGCCCATAAAAAAAGCCGCATCGCTGCGGCCGGGAAGGGTTTGTGTCGCGTCACCCACGTCGCACGTTATGCAGCCTTGGCCTCAACCGATCGCGGCGACCGCGCAAATCGCGCGCCCACTTCTTTCTTCAAGGATTCCAGCCCCTGGTTGCGACCCACATCGCGCAGCAAGCGGTAACACTGCAATGAGGTGGCCATCACGTCGGAACCCAATGCCGTCTCAGTGTCCGAAGCGTGCTCGCCCAGACGCACCAGACGTGCAAACAGGGGCCGCAATTGATCCAGCGCGAGCAGATCCGCCTGCGCATCGCTCACCGAAACCATCGGCGGCATCACTTGCGGATTCTCGCCCGCCACCACCAGCGTCTGTCGACAGAACGCCTCCGATTTCGCCCCCATTTTCGGCACCGTTCGACGTTGCTGCGCCGTCAACGTGACCAGCCCACTCAACTGCGACTCCAGCTGTTTCAGGGTCTCACTCAAGGTGGCCAGCTGAGCTTCGGTGTATGACAGGGAAACGAGATTCTGCGACATGAACACACTCCTGGTTGGTCATCCAAAGATCCGCCCGCACACCCCGATGGCACACGGTCGGTAAAACATCCCGCCTCCGTCCCCCGGCGCAGTGCATGAGGGTTACCCCGGAGGACGAAGGCGGGGTTGTGCCTTGCGGCACGGAAGTAGTAGACCCGACGGGAGTCTCAGCAACTGCGACGGCGGAACCCTGCCCCGACCCTGCTCGTCCCGCCAGGCGCGGCGAAATGCGCGACATCGTCATCGATTACCAGGCCGCTCCGCGCTTCGGCCTGCCGTGCTGTCCGGGTAGCAACGAACCCGTACCGCGCAGCCGGACCTACTGCAGATGTGGAGGGTTACATTAGTAGCGTCCGCTCACGCCTGCGCAGCGTTGGTGGAGGAGGGCGCGGGATGTAATCGATCATTGCTCCCACTAGCCCAGACTTTCGGGACGGTGTTGACTGGACGCTTTCGACCCAAAGGGGATTTTCCAAGGCTGGTTGGATCGAGCTACGAATCGGTTCCAGTGCGAAAACGAACGTGGTAATTGTTCCAACGAATGACAAACGCAGCCGATCGTCAAGAGCTGATCTGTCGACTGCCCGGGAATGTCGGGTTCAGGGCCGCCGTTCCCGAGGTAACGTGTTGCATGATTCGCTCAAACATCGATTGCTCTTCCAGTGCGTTATCCAGGCGGTCAAGCGATGCGATCAGTTGATCGGCTTCGCGGGTGAGTTCCATGGCCGCGGCTTCGAAGGCTCGCCACAGCGGTTTTAGCTGAACGACCAGCCGGTGGCCGGCATCAGTCAGCGCAAGTCGTCGTCGTCGAGAATCGGCCGTATCCCGTTCGGACACGATGATGCCGGCTCGTTCAAGCGACTGACGGGTCTGGCTGACCGAGACGTGGGTGATCTCAAGCACGGACGCCAACTCGCCGACAGTCGCAGGGCCATTCAGCGCCAGTTGATTCAGTACACCGAACCAGCGCTGCTGGAAGTCGATGCCCAGCGTGGCGTACACGCGCGTTGTATCGCCATCGATCCACTCCGATATGCGCCTCAGTCGCGCGCCAATGGCTGCGCCACCCAATTGTGCTGTGTAGTCCATCCGAAGGCCTTGTGTGGTTCGCGCCTTGACATTATGTAGGCGCCTACATATATATTGCAAGGCAAGCGGTACGCAGATCCATCCAGTCCCCAGCAGGTAAAGCGCATGGCAAACGACGATTTCTCAAACGCCTTCCCCATGAAGCGGCGCTGTTTCCTCACCGCTGGGCTCGCCGCACTCGCGCTGCCGGTCATCGGAAAAACCGTGAGTCACCGGCCGGTACCCGACGAGTTCGATGCATTCGTCACCAGCGCTATGCGCGCGGCCAATGTCCCTGGGTTGGCCGTGGGCTTCGCGCGTAGAGGCGAAGTGCGTTTGGCGCGGGGCTACGGCTTTGCCGACCTCGAACGGCGCCAGCCGGCCTCGGCCAAAACCATGTTTCACATTGCCTCGGTGACGAAATTAGTCACTGCCACCGGCATCATGCAACTCGCCGCAGCGGGGCATTTGAAATTGGATGAACCCGTTGGCCCTTACCTCGATTTTGCGCTTGCAAACCCACATTACCCGGACAAGCCGATCACGTTTCGCCATCTTCTGATGCATACCTCCAGCATCTCCGACGCGAAATACTATGAAGTGGATTTCCGCCAGCAAGGCCGCGATGCAACGCTCTCCTTGGGAGACTTCCTCAAGGACTATCTCGTTCGGGGGGAAAGGTCTATTCCAGCGGCATGTGTTTCTCCGAGGCGGTGCCCGGCGCGGCTTGGCACTACAGCAATGTCGGCTATGCGTTGCTCGGCTATCTCGGCACGCGTATCGGCAAGCTTGATTTTCGCGAGCAAACGCGCGATCGCATCTTCACGCCGCTCGGCATGCACCATACAAGCTGGACCATCCGCGACACACCTGCCGCGTTGAGGGCAACGCCTTACGACACGGTCAATGGAGTTCTGACCCCGGTCGCGCCGGTCGGATTTCCCGATTGGCCGGCGGGCATGCTCCGGTCATCCGTAGCCGATTTCACGCGCTTCGTGGCGGCTTCGGCCAACGGCGGCGTTGCGCAGGGAGTGCAGATCATCGATGCGCACGCCTTGGCTCAGATGCTTGCCATGGAAACGCCTCCTGGGCTGCCCGATTGGCTGGCTGGCCAAGGTCTCGGCTGGGGGGCTTCCAAGCTGGACGGCGTCGTGACACCGAACCATTGGGGCGGCGATCCCGGCGTTTTTACAGCCGTTTATATCGATCCCGCAAGCCGTTCCGGCGTTGCGATCTTCACCAATGCAACAGCCTCGACCGAAAGCAAAGCTGCCGTGAAAAGCATCGCCAGCCATCTCTTTGGTAGTCAATTGCACGTCTGACATGTTGCCGGTACGACCCATGCCCGCCGTCACAAGCACAAGCCCTTTAAAAGTCCTTGTTTCGTGAGCAATGGCACTCACGAGGCGCAGAAATCATCGATCTGATCAGCGGCCGCACCTTGGTCAGATTCTCTCGAACCCGTGGTCACGATTGATCAACCCACACAAAATAGCCGGCAATCTTCACTATCCAACCGATGTGGGGCAGCGTCACTTGTATCGTCGTCAGCTGATCGCCTCATGTGTGCGACGAATGTCCGCTCTTGGCCGAAAGCGGCCGCCTGGCTCACGTGAGCTACAAGCCTAAAATTACCACAATTAACGTGTCGGATTTTTGGTAATTTGCCGGTGCGGATGTAAGCAACAAAAATCAAACGCCGCGCGAATCGCTGGGCTTCAATAGTCACCGATTTCACGTGACGTTTTTTGGGCAACTATGATGTCTGCTCGAATGCCGCTTAGTTAAACATCTAACAAAACGTACGACTAAAACGTTCCAGCATCCACAGCGTCGACTCTGGTTGGATTGTTTGGTTGCGGTGTCAACACCACGCCTCTAGCATCCCCCAACTATCCACGGGAAGCTGCTGATGCACGATCCGCTCGATCACTCGCTGGGTAACCTTGACTATCTCGATCTGTCGGATCGTGCGAGACCGGCCGCTGCAGCATTGCGCCGTGACGGTCGTTCGCGCAAACCGTGGCTGGCGCTGTTGCTCGGCATCCTGTGCTCGCCGGTCGCATTCGCCTATGTCGGCCGCTTGGCGTGGGGTATCGGGCTCCCCGTGTTTTCGATCGCCGTCATTGCGGTGTTGGGCTGGACGGGATGGATGCAATCGCTATTCGGTGCACGTCTGGCCATCGCGATAGGACTGACGCATCTACTGGCCTCGATCCTGCTGCCGTGGTGGTTCGCGCGCGCGCAAAGGGGCGCTTATCGGCTGCGTTGGTACAATCGCTGGTACGTCTATCCGTTGCTGCTTGTCGCCATCGGTGTACCGGTGGGTATCGTCTTCGAGCATCGTGAGCCATGGCTTGGCTATGCGACCTTCCGCGTACCATCGAACAGCATGGCACCGACGATCGACGAGGGCGACTTTTTTGTCGCCGATACGCGACCGGGGACGTTGGCTGCGCTGAAAGTCGGCGATATCGTGGTCTGCGAATCCATCCTGCGGCAGGGAGAACTCGCGGTAAGGCGTATCGTTGCGATGGGCGGCCAGCATGTCGTGATCGACCAGCAGGGCTTGCGTGTCGACAACGTGCTGCAACGACACGATCGTCAACCTGGCGTCGACGTGATGGAAAAAAAGTGGATGATGTATCCCGACGTCGTGCTCGAACCCAACCAGCTTTATCTGATGGGCGACAATCGCAGCAAGAGTTTGGACAGTCGCACCGAAGGCCCGTTCACGCGTGCCCAGATTCATGGCAAAGCCACCACAATTTGGTGGTCGAGCAGCGGGTATCGACTGGGCGCCATCCCGACCCTGTGAGGGACCCTTGCACAGCAGCCGATCACCCGGCAACCTGTCGTACGCCATGCCTCGGTTATCTCGACGCTGTAGAGTCAGTTCCTATCTACGTCGCTGTGCCCACAGCAACAACATACTGCGACCGCAAATAGAGTACACGTGCATCTCTAGAGAAAAGCGTTCCGTGCATTGATGGTTCGTCCGCACCGCGGTCATGGTCGGATGGGGTAAATTCACCGGAGGCGTCATGGAAACCTTGTGGAAGGTTGCGCACGATGACGAGGATCATCGCTTGCTGTGGGCGATCGACGTGGGTGAGAGCATCTACCGCTGTCGAACGTGGCCGGTGGACGACGCAGAGTTGGCGCTGCTGAACGCGTGGAATGCCGCGAAACTCAATGGGCTTGGCGAAATTGTCGAACCCGAGTTCCTCGCGCATCCCGACGAAAGCGCAAGCTTCAAGACGATCGGCGACGCGTTCGACTTCTTCGCACCCGAGTACGATCTGGCGCTGCGCACGCAGGCGCGCGGATGGCTCAGCAAGCTCGATCCGGCGGTGTTGCGCGAGCCCATCTAACGTCGCCTGTATGCCCAGCGGTTAAGGCAAACCGGCATGCATGCCAGCGAGGCGCTGGTTTTTCGGGCGCCGCTCGGGTCTCGATCTGGCACCCATGCCTGCAATGCCGATAGGAGCAGGGTCCCGCGTAATCCCCGTCCAGTCCGCCACAAGAAATCGGAACGCTTTCCGCGCGAGCTGCGGTGGCATCGCCGAACCACGCGAGGCCGTGCGAGATCGCGCGCTCGGCGCCATCGACGTCCATCCGATTGACGTTCATCGGGCGGCAGCGGCGACGCAGCAGGTCGATCGAGAGGGCCTGGTCCACCGGAAGTCGTCGAGCGCATTCTCGTCGCAGCGGGTCGTTCCGGGGCGGCGAAACGGTCCCGCCGGATGAAACCGTGTGCACGTGCGTCGGCGACAGCACATATGCTCTACAAATTGCTGCGCCGCCGCATTACTCTCGGTGCCATGAGCACCCATCGCGTTGACGCCACTGCATTGCCGCCGCGCACCGCGGAAGTCCCTGCAACCGAGCTGCCCCTGCGCGAGGACGTCAATCGCCTTGGCGCACTGGTCGGGGAAATCCTGGTCGATCAGCTCGGCAACGATTTTCTCGCGGATGTCGAGCGGGTTCGACTTGCCGCAATCGCACGGCGCGAGCAGGGTGAGCCGGTGGATGCGCTGGCCGGTTTGCTGGCCAATGTGGACTTTGCGCGGGCCGGCTATCTGGTGCGTGCATTCGCGACCTATTTTCAGGCGGTGAATGTGGCGGAGCGGGTGCATCGCATCCGTCGCCGGCGTGACTACGAGCGCAGCGGCGCGGCACCGCAGCCGGGCGGCCTGCGTGAAGTGCTGCAGGGTCTGCGCGCAGCCGGCGTCACGCGCGAGGCGATGCAAGCGTTGCTCGCGCGATTGCACGTCGAGCCGGTGTTCACCGCGCATCCCACCGAAGCGGTGCGTCGCTCGCTGCTGGACAAGGAACAAGTGCTGGTGCGTGGCCTGATCGCCGACATCGATCGCCAGCGCACACCGGCTGAGCGGCGCACCGATCAGGAGCGCATGCGCGTGGCGCTGAGTGCCAGCTGGCAGACCGCCGACAGTGCCAGCGAGCGTCCGACGGTCAGCGACGAGATTGACCACGTCGGCTATTTCCTCGTCGACGTGCTGTACGCGACACTGCCGGTGTTCTACGAAGTGTTCGCCGA
>JBDTLV010000122.1:0-13552 GCA_039934615.1 Tahibacter sp. | reverse complement strand
GACCGCCGCGTCGACTGTCCGCGCCACGTGTCCGCGGACACCGCGCAGCAGCGTACCGATCGCGAGGCACGCAACCCAAGTGCCTGTTTGCGCATCTGTTCCGGCATGGGACGCGATGTCCCGGCGTTTGGCATCACTCTTGCCATTACCACTTTGTCAATCGGAGAAGCACCATGAAGACGACCCAACAACTGATGCTCGGCATGCTGGCGACAGCGATTTTCGGAATCGTCGGTCTGGCGGCTGCGCTGCCCAACACACGACATACGGCAGCAACGCCTGCGAACGCCAATAGTGCGGCAAAATCCCATTGTGACAGCTCGGTTTCGGCGCGCAAACCGCAGGTATGCGAAGCGACTCGCACCGATCAGACAGGAGCCGAGTTGCACACTACCGTGCTGCCGGAAATCCACGTCGTGCCCGATCCGCAATAGGGCTGGCGCGGTATTCGGAGGAACGCGATAATCCCGGGATGCTGCATGTCGTTTTGCATCAACCCGAGATTCCGCCGAACACCGGCAACGTGATTCGACTGTGCGCGAATACCGGTGCGCGACTGCATCTGATCCGGCCGCTCGCGTTCTCGATCGATGATGCGCGCCTCAAGCGGGCCGGCCTTGACTATCACGAGTATACGTCGCTGCAGGTGCACGATGATTTCGACGCGTTCATCGCCGCAGCGAGGCCGGCCAACGTGTACGCCCTGTCCACGCGCGGCACGCGTCGGCACATCGACGTGGCATTCGGCGCGGATGATGCAATCGTGTTCGGATCGGAAACGCGCGGGCTGCCGCAAGAGCTGATCGACGGATTGCCGGACGGGCATTGCCTGCGCCTGCCAATGCGTCCGCACAACCGCAGTCTCAACCTCTCAAACGCGGTTGCCGTGGTCGTATTCGAGGCCTGGCGCCAAGCCGGCTTCGAAGGCGCCTTGTAACTCGCTTTCGGTCGCGCGGAATAATCCGCGCTTGAATCGCTGCTGAATCAGGCCGTGAACACGCGCTAAACGTCGGCGGGCGATTCTCCTTCCGGCACTTGGAATTCCCGTCGCGGAACCTTAATTTGCCCGGCAAGGGGAATACCAGTTTTATCTAAAAATAAAGGATTACAAAAATGAAGCGTTCCGCCCTTGTTCTCGCCAGCCTTCTGGCGCTTCCGTTCGCCTCGCAGGCGGCCGACCTCAGCTACTCCTGGGTCGAAGCGGACTACGTACACGTCAATCCCGATCATTTCGACAATACCGACGGCGTCGCGATCCGTGGCAGCGGCGCAATCAACGACAACTTCAACGTGGTCGCCGGCTGGAGCAAGCTCAACAATGACGCGCCGTTTTCCGATTCCAAGACCTGGTATCTCGGCCTCGGCTATCACGTGCCCATCGCCGAGAAGACGGATCTGTTCACCGAAGTGGCCTATGCCAAGGAAACCTCGTTCGACGTCGATGGCTACAACGCCCGCGTCGGTGTGCGTTCCGCGCTGACACCGCGCTTCGAAGGTTCGGTCTGGCTCGGCTACAGCAAGTTCGAGCACAGCCATTCAAATGCCGCCTTGGGCGCGTCGGCCCAGTACAAGTTCACCCCGACCGTCGGCCTGGTGGCCGAAGCCAGCGTCGGCGACAACGACAAGAGCTTCCTGATCGGCCCACGCCTGAGCTTCTGATCGGGCGCAGCAGAAAAAGCCCGGCCCGTGCCGGGCTTTTTCAATTAGTTAACTTTGTTGCATCACGGAAAATGATCGGGATATTCCGGTTTCTGTTCTCGCGCGAGCAATAGCCGCAGACCTTCAGCCGGCGTAATTTCTTCGTGCAGTACGCGCTGCACGCATTGCGCTATCGGCAATTCGATGCCTTCACGGAGCGCCAGCCGTATGACCTCGTCGACGGTCTGCACGCTTTCGACCACCTGACCGATCTCCACGACCGCCTGCTGCAGCGGCACGCCACGCCCGAGCGCCAAACCAAGGCGACGGTTGCGCGACAAATCACCGGTGCAGGTCAGGACCAGATCACCCAGTCCCGCCAGACCCATTAGCGTTTCCGCGCGGGCGCCAAGAGCGACACCGAGGCGCAGCATTTCATTGAGACCGCGCGTAATCAAACCGGCACGTGCGTTCAATCCGAGTTGCATGCCGTCGGCGACACCGGTGGCGACAGCCAGGACGTTCTTCATCGCACCACCGAGTTCTGCGCCGAGCACATCGCTGCCGGTGTAGGCGCGGAAGGTGCTGCTGTGCATCGCTGCGGCAACATCGTGCGCAAAATCCACATCTTCGGAATGCACAGTCACCGCGGTTGGCAGGCCGGCGACGACCTCGCGGGCGAACGAGGGTCCGGTCACGACCGCACCCGCGACGGCGGGCATGAGATCTTCGACCAGTTCGTGCAGAAATCGCCCGGTACCGGGCTCGAAGCCCTTCGTAGCCCACGCGATGCCGCGGCCGCTCCAGCCCAATGCAGCGACCTGTTCGATCAGTTCGCGAAAAGCGTGACTTGGCGTCACCACCAGCAACCAACCGGCGCCTTCCACCGCTTGCGCGAGGTCGGCGCCATATTCCAATGCCGCGGGCAATTCACTGTCGGGTAGATAGCGCGCATTGCGACGCGTCTGCGCCATCGCGGTCATGGCCGCGGCATTGCGTCCCCACAAGGTCGTGGAAACGCCATTTCGCGCGAGCAGCGCGGCGAGTGCGGTGCCCCAGGATCCAGCGCCCAGTACCGCGACTTTGCGCATGCCTGGCCTCAGGCGTTGAGCGCCGGAGCCTGGCCGCCTTCGGCGCGACGACGCTGCGCTTCAGCGTACAGGGCGTCGAAATTGATCGGCTGCAGGAAGAACGGCGGGAAACCACCACCCTGCACGAAATCGGAAACTGCCTGACGCGCATACGGAAACAGCACATTCGGGCAGTAGCTGCCGAGCACAGCGTCGCGACTGCCTTCATCAAAGCCGGCAACGCCGAAAATGCCGGCCTGCTGCACTTCAGCGAGGTACGCGGTCTTTTCGCCGACCTTGCAGGTCACGGTCACGGTGAGCACCACTTCGTATACATCGTCGGCCAGCGTGTTGGTCTGGTGGCCCAGGCTCAATTGGACCTGCGGCTGACCCTGGTCCTGGAAAATCTGCGGCGAGGTCGGCGCTTCGAAGGACGAATCCTTGATGTAGATCTTCTGCACGGAAAGCTGGGCCTGGTTGGACGCCTGGCCGTTGGCTTGCTGGTCTGCCATGAAATTGCTCCGGAATCGTGTGGACAAAAAAGGGGCGCGAGTATCCCATACTGGGCGCGTCAGGGACATGTCACAGCGGCTTGGGGGCGCGATAGCCGCAGCGCAAGTGGGCCCTGCGGCAGCATCCCGGCGGCCCGCCCGTCAGATTCAGCAGACCCAGGCTGCGCTTGCCTGCGGCGGCCTAGACTGGTATAAAGCGCGGCTCGCTATGCGGCGCCCGATTCGATTCGGGCCGGAATATTCGGTACGCGATACGGATATTTACGCAGCTTTACTGACGCAAGCGCCTTCCAGCATCGTGTGGCATGCATTGCCGCTGGGCCGATACCACCCTGGCCAAGGGTGGCCCAATCTGAATGTCGAGGTACGTATGGCCCGTATATGCCAGGTGACCGGTAAAGGTCCGATGAGCGGCAACAATGTCTCTCATGCCAACAACAAGACGCGCCGCCGCTGGCTGCCGAATCTGCACGACCGCCGTTTCTGGGTCGCGAGCGAGAATCGCTGGATCAAGCTGCGTCTGTCCAACAACGCCCTGCGCACCATCGACAAGAACGGTATCGACGCCGTCCTCGCCGACTTGCGCAAGCGCGGCGAAAAGGTCTGAGGAGGAAATAATCATGGCATCCAAGCGCGACAAGATCCGCCTCATCTCGACCGCCGGCACCGGTCACTTCTACACAACCGACAAAAACAAGAAGACCACGCCGGACAAGATGGAGATCAGCAAGTACGATCCCGTCATCCGCAAGCATGTGGCCTACAAGGAAGCCAAGATCAAGTAATTCTTGATCGGCTTCAACGCTTGACGAAAGACCCGCCGAAAGGCGGGTTTTTTTGTGGGCGCGATTCAACGGGCACAAAATCGCTCAAGAAAAAACCCGCCTCCCGACGGGTTTCTTCAGCGCTGCTCGACGCTGCGACTTACTGGGTCTTGGCTTGGCAGGCAAGCAGGTCGCTGTCGTTGATAACCCACTTGTCGGCGTCGGCGCACAGGCCCACGTTTTCCACGATGCATTGGTCGCCGTCTTCGTCGACGAGCTTGACGTCCCATTTGTCGCAGGGCACGCCAGTGAGGGTGAAGGTGCCGCCGGTCTTGATCGTTTGTTTGCCGAGCTGATCGTCACCCCACTCGGATTTGTCAGTCTGCGAGAAATACATTTCGTGGATCGCCCACTTCGACTGGTTGACCACGGTGACTTTCGAATCGCCCGCGGCAAAGGCCGGAGATACGGCAACGAGGAGGAGCATTGCGACACACGGTTTGAGATTGAACGGGGACATGGCACTTCCTCATGTGGTGGTGGATGGGTGACCGCGGCGAACGTTGTTTCCACTGGGCGTCGCAAGCGTTACTGGTACGCTGCGACGCATTGCAGTCGCTCGTCGACCGGCGCCTGCACAATAGAGGCTGCGCTAAAACAGCGGCTGAACGCCGCGCCAGGGTCGTTGCGCCTCGCAGTACAGGCCCGATATGGCAGAAAAAACGATCTGACACGGAGGCGTTGATGTCTCGGGCCGCGTTCATCGCCGGTTCCGAAATCGCCGCATCTGCGCTGCCAGATCGCACCGCCCCCGAGCCCATGATGGCTTCTGTATTTTTCACAAAAGTAAAGAGTCGCCAATGACCCGCGTCGGCTGGCCGGGCGCGACCCGCGACTGCCTCGCTTGGACTCGCGCCGCACCAATCGTCGCAATCGGCAAACCGCGCGACCGGCGGGCGGGACTTCGCTCTGTCGAAACGAAAAAGCCCGCCATGCGGCGGGCTTTTGGCGTCGGCAATCAGCGGCGACTACTTGCTGGCCGCCTGACAGGCGAGCAGATCCTTGTCGGTGATGACCCACTTGTCGTCACTGCACAGACCAACGTCTTCGACGGTGCATTCATCGCCGTCTTCGTCGACGACTTTGACATCCCATTTGTCGCAGGGCACGCCATTCAGGGTGAACTGCTCGCCGGTGTTGATCGTGTGCTTGCCAAGCTGGTCCTCACCCCATTCGGTCTGGTTGGTCGGTGAGAAGTACATCTCATGAATTGCCCACTTGGACTTGTTGACAATGACAACCTTGGAGTCGGCGAAGGACGGAGCTGAGACGACGGCGAGCAGTGCGCCGATAAGGATGTTACGGCTGAGTTTCGACACGGAGATTCCCCTGGCTGTGGAAGTTGGACTTGTCCTGCAACGTCGCCGGCACTGAGGCGCCCGCGTGCGCTGAGGCTAGCAACTATCAGGCCAGCACTCACTTTCAAACGCCTGGGTCGCAGCATGAAAAACGCCCGCGCGAGGCGGGCGTTTTCATCAAGCAATATCTACAAAAGTGATCCGTTTACATCGCATGCGCCAGGCGGTAGCCCTTGATGCGATAGGCGAATTCCTGCAGCGCGCGGTTGCCGCTGGCTTCCGCCTCGCGACACCATTGCTTGAGGCCTTCAAGCATCGCCTCGCCATTGCGACTTTCCATCAGCTCGTGCAGACGATGACGGTACTCCATGACCGTCGCCATTGCCGGGCGCTGACTGATCCACTGACCCAACCGCTCACGTGCGTCCTGGTCGAGCCAGCGGCCGCCGCTGGACAGCGACTTGCGCAAACGACGCGGCAGCTCCTTGGGAGTGGCGCCCGTCGGATCGGCCTCCTCGCGCAGCGTGGGCGTGATGACACCGCGGCAATAGTCGGTCATGACCTGAAACTTGTGGGTCAGCAGCGCCTTGATGGTGTCGGTGTCCGGCGCCTTGACGTCGTCGCGTATATCCAGCGACGGCGCAACTCGCAGCACCTTGGCCATCCCAATCACGTTGAACAGGCGGATCATCGCCCAGCCGATATCGAACTCGAAGCTGCGCAAGGCGAACTTCGCCGAACTCGGGAATGCATGGTGATTGTTGTGCAGTTCTTCGCCACCGATGATGAAGCCCCACGGCGTGAGATTGGTCGAAGTGTCATTGCTCTCGACGTTGCGGTAGCCCCACCAATGTCCGAGCCCATTGACCACGCCGGCGGCCATGAACGGGATCCAGATCATCTGGCAGGCCCAGATCACGACGCCCCACAGACCGAACAGCGCGAACGCCAGAAACAGCATGAGGGTCGGACCCATCTCCGGGAAACGCCCGTAGACATTCCGCTCCAGCCAATCCTCGGGACAGCCCATGCCGTACTTCTCGATCGAGGCACTGTCGCTGCGCGCCTGGCGGTACAGATCAACGCCGTCGAGCAGCACTTTCTTGATGCCATGGAATTGCGGGCTGTGCGGATCCTCTTCGGTCTCGCACTTGGCGTGGTGCTTGCGATGGATCGCGACCCATTCCTTGGTGACCATGGCCGTGGAGAACCACGACCAGAAACGGAAGAAGTGCGCGAGAATCGGATGAAAGTCCACGCCACGATGCGCCTGGCTGCGATGCAGGTACAGGGTCACCGAGAAAATGGTGAATTGTGAAACAATCAGGAAATATACGACCAGCACCGGCCAGGAGGCTTGCACAAGCCCGCCAGCAAGAAAGTCGACGATGGAATTGAACATGGATGAACCACCAAGTTAGGCGAGCGTTGACTATACGCGACGACCGTTATGGGGACCAGTTCACCGATCCATAGTGGTAACGTACGCGACCGCATGGCGCTTGCTGCGCATGCTATGCAGAGGCAACAATCGCGCCAGTGACCGATCCGCACCCGCCCATCCCCTTGCTGCACCTCGACCACGTTTCCCGTCAGCTCGCGGGACGCGAGGTTGTGCGCGAGCTGGATCTGCAACTGCAGCGCGGCGAAGTGCTCGGTCTGTTGGGGATCAACGGGGCCGGAAAGTCGACCACATTGCGCCTGATCGCCGGGGTGCTCGCGCCGAATCGGGGCAAGGTGCTGATCGACGGCGCCGACCTTTACGAGAATCCCACCCTTGCGCGAACGCGAATCGGCTATCTGCCGGAGCGCGCGCCGCTGCACGCGGAGCTGACTGTGGTGGAATACCTGCGCTTCTGTGCACGCCTGCGCGGCCTTGGTCGGACTGGCGTAGCGTCGGCGCTGCAACGGGAGCTGGAACGCTGCGATCTGGGCGAGGTACGCAACCGGTTGATCGGCAACCTCTCGAAGGGATTCCAGCAGCGTGTCGGGATCGCACAGGCGCTGCTGCACGAGCCCGCGTTGATCGTGCTGGACGAACCCGCCTCGGGCCTGGACCCGGTCCAGTCGCTACGCATGCGCGAGCTGATCCGGTCGCTGCGCGGCGCGCATGGCGTGATCCTCTCGACGCACCAATTGTCCGAAGTTGGCAGTTGTTGCGACCGCATTGCCATACTGCACCGGGGCGAGCTGCGCCATAGCGCCACCTATGCCGCTCAGGAAGGTGCCCAGCTGGAGCAGTTGTTCATGCGCATCGCCACCGACGCTGACGCCAACGGGCAAGCCGCGTGAGCACCGGCCGCCTATCTGCCGTCGCGGTGCTCGCGGGCCACGAGGTGCGTCGCCTGTGGGTGCAGCCGTGGTCGTGGGGTCTGCTTGCGGGGACGCTCGCCCTGCTGTCGTATTTTTTCCTTTTGTCGCTGGATGGATTTCTCGCCCTGAGCACGAAGTTGGCCGCCGCCACCGATGCTCCCGGCGTTACCGACCTGATCGCGGTTCCGCTGCTGCGCACCCTGTCGAATCTGCAGCTCTTGCTGGTACCGTTGCTCACGATGCGCGTCATTGCTGGCGAACGACGCCAGCATTCGCTGACTCTGCTGCTGTCCGCCGGCATCGGCAACAGCGGCATCGTGGTCGGAAAATGGCTGGCGTGCCTGGGATACCTGATCGTGCTGTTGACACTGACGGCGGCGATGCCGCTGGCGCTGGCCGGTGGCGCAAACCTGGATTTCGGCAAGCTCGCGGTTGTCTTCGTTGCGATCGCCTTCGAAAGCGCCGCGCTGTGCGCGATCGGCGTACTCGCATCCAGCTGGACCGCTCAACCGGTACTCGCGGCGGCCCTGGCCCTCGCGCTCAACCTGCTGCTGACCGTGCTGGACGCCGGCGCACGCCTGCAAGGCGTCTCGAATAGCGCGATCAACTATCTGGCCTTGCCCACCCATCTGGAACCGGCCTTTCGCGGCGTGCTTGCCAGTGTGGACCTTGGGTATTTTGCACTTGTGACCATGGTTTGCCTTACGCTGGCTACCCAGCGCGTCGATGCACTGCGGAGCGCCGACTGATGCGCGCGGCAGCCATCCGCACCGTCCTGATTCTCTGCATCGCCGGGTTGCTGGCCTTTTTCAGCACGCGGTTTGCGTGGCGCGTGGATTTCAGCGCCGCACAACGGGGTTCGCTGAGCGCGCAGAGCGTGCAATTGCTCACGTCTCTGGATCACCCGGTGGAGGTGGTTTCCTGGGCCAGTCGCGACAGCAACCTGCGTGGGGCGATCAGCGACTTTCTCGCGCGCTATCGCGAATTCAAGTCCGACATCGAGCTTCGATTCGTCGATCCCGATTCGGATCCGGCGGCAGCGCGGGAGCAAGGCGTGCGGGTCGACGGCGAGCTGGAGATCCGCTATGGCGATCGCAGCGAGCGGCTCAAGCAGCTGAGCGAACGGGAGTTCACCAATGCGCTGTTGCGCCTGTCCCGAGACAATGCCCGCGTGGTGGCATATCTGACCGGCGACGGCGAGCGCAAGCCGGACGGACGCGCGAACGCGGACTTTGGCAGCTTTGGCGATTTGCTCGCCAAACAGGGCATTCGCTTCGTCCCAGTGGCGCTGGGCGAACAGGCACACGTACCGGAACAGACGAACCTGTTGGTGATCGCCAATCCACAAGTACCGTTGACGGCAGCGGTGGTCGCCCAGATCGTCGATTTCGTCGATGCTGGTGGACACTTGCTCTGGCTGACCGAGCCGAACGAACAGGTCGGACTGGACAGCCTGGCGCAAGCGCTGTCGCTGCGCGTGCTGACCGGAACCGTGGTTGACGGCGCCGGTGCTGCCCTGAATATCGGGGATCCGAGTTTCGTCGCGATGAGCAACTATCCGCCGAATCCCATTACGCGCAATTTTGACTTGACCACTTTGCTGCCTCAGGCAGCCGCGCTCGGACAACTGACCGGCGCGCGCTGGGACATCAAGCCTCTGCTGCGCAGCGGCGCGCAAAGCTGGACCGAAACCGGTGCGATTCCCCGCGCCGGCGAGGCCCCGGCGAACGTCAGTTTCGACGCGAACGCGGGCGAGATCCGTGGCCCTCTTGATCTCGCCTTTGCCCTGAGCCGCCTGTCGCCAAGACCCGGACAGCGTGAGCAACGCGTCGTCGTGATCGGTGACGGCGACTTTCTGTCGAACAGTTTTCTTGGCAACGGCGGAAATCGCGAGTTCGGCCAGCGCCTGTTCAACTGGTTGCTCGCTGACGACGCGCTGATCGAAATTGCCGATCGCGGTGCGCCCGACCGGAGCCTGGAGCTGGGCCAGACCGGTCTTGCTCTGGTCAGCCTGGGATTCCTCATCGTGCTGCCGCTACTGTTGCTATGCTGCGGCGGATTGATCTGGTGGCGCCGGAGACGACGCTGATGAAGCGGGTGAATCGCACCAATGTGATGTTGCTGGCCATGGTGTTGCTGCTCTGCGCGGGAGTCGTCGCGGAACTGCAGCGCGAAGAATGGCTTTTGTCCAAACCGCTGACTGCGCTGAAAAATCAACATATCCACAGCATCGTGGTCAGCTGTGCGGACTGCCGCGCACGGCGCTTTGAAATGCTGCAGGGACGCTGGTGGATGCGAGAACCGTACGCAATGGCGGCCAATCCGGAGTCCATCGCTCGCCTGCTCGCGATCGCGCAAGCACCGGTGCGCAAGCGCCGCGCCGCGACCGAATTCGATCCGGCCAAGCTGGGCTTGTCGCCGCCGCAGGCGCTGCTGAGTTTCGGCGACGTGCGCATCGAATTTGGCGGCACGGATGCGATCAACGGCGATCGCTATGTGCGGCTGCACGATGAGATCGCCCTGGTACCGGATCGGTTCAGTGCATGGCTGATGGCACCGGCCGAGTCGGAGCTGGATCATCATCTGGTGCCGATCGGCGGTCAGGTCCGGCAACTGCGCGTGGATGGAATCGAGCATGCGGATCTCATTCCGGCCTGGGTGCGCGCCGAAACCGGCCAGGTCGTCGCGGCCAAGTCGACGTCTGGCGAGCCAGGTGATGCCAGCCACCGCATCGAACTGGATCTCGCCGACGGGGAAACCCTGCGCTATTCGCTGCGTCGTGATGGCGCCGACTATGTCGCGGTTCGCGCCCAACCAGCGCTGGCTTATGGGCTGGAGGAAAAACAGGTGCGGGGGCTTTTGCCCGCCTCTGGGCAACACTGATGCCCGAGCTACCCGAAGTCGAAACGACGCTGCGTGGACTTTCGCCGCACCTGCTCGGACGGCGCGTACTTGCGTTGACGGTGCGCCAGCCGCGTCTGCGCTGGCCGATTCCCGAAGCATTGCGCAACGCGCTGCCGGGCCAGCGCATTGACGCGCTGGAACGCCGCGCCAAATATCTGTTGATCCATACCGGTGCGGGCAGTGCCTTGCTGCACCTTGGGATGTCCGGCTCGTTGCGGGTCTTGCCAGCGGCGACCACGGCAGGCAAACACGATCATGTGGATTGGTTGCTGGATTCACAGCAGATCCTGCGCTACACCGACCCGCGTCGATTCGGCTCGCAGCTCTGGCAGCCGAACGGCGAGCTGCACCCACTACTGGCCGGCCTCGGACCAGAACCGCTCGGAGATGATTTTAGCGGAGACTATTTGTGGACCTTGTCGCGCCGTCGCGCGATCGCGGTGAAGCTATTTCTGATGGATCAGAAAGTCGTCGTCGGGGTCGGCAACATCTACGCGGCCGAAGCGCTATTCGCGGCCGGAATCGATCCACGCGTCGCAGCCGGCAAGGTGTCACGCTCGCGCTATGCGCACCTCGCCGCGGAGGTGCAACGCATTCTGCACTATGCGATCCGTCGCGGCGGCACAACCCTGCGCGATTTCATCAGTCCGGACGGCGTACCGGGCTATTTCGAACAGGAACTTTTTGTGTATGGGCGTGCCGGCGAGGCCTGCCGCGTTTGTACCACACCGATACGCTCGATCGTGTTGGGACAGCGCAGTACGTTTTTCTGTCCGAAATGCCAACGCTGACGACGTTCACGTCACTTTCGCGGACGCCACGACGTACTTGATGACGGACGGTGAGATCACTGTCCGTCGATTCCACGATCCAATCACGAGGTGACCCATGTTTCTGCGCAAATGGACGAGTGCTTTCCTATTGGGTTTCAGCGGCCTGGTGCTAGCTGACGCCACGATTCCCGACAAAGACGTTTCCGGCGCGCGCGACCCCGCGGGGCTCGGTCGCTACGCCGGCTCATTGATTGTCGAGCAGCAGGTCAAGGCCTACGACGAAGTGACCTTGCCTTTGTCTCCGCTGCAGCCCTCGTCCGACGAGAACGCCCGCGATCGCATGAACAACCGGATCTTCATGCCGCAGCAGAAGCTCAGTCTCGAAGGCAAGCTGATGCGTACGGTGTATCTGCTGCCGGAAGGTCGAACCTCGCTCGAAGTGCTGCGCAACTACCAGCAACTGATCGGCGAGAAGGGTGGCAAGACCCTGTACGAATGCAAAGCGGAACAATGCGGCGGTGACATCGGCAACGGAGCCGATCACGGCGGCGGCGAGCAAGGCCTCATGGCCTACGTGTTCCCGCAGGAGCAGGTCAACCAGACCAGCTTCAGCAACGCTGCCTGCAGTGTGACGATGGATACCGCCGATTTGCTCTATTTCGTCGGCGAGCTCGCGACCGGTGGCACCAGCACCCGTGTCGGCGTGCTGACCTACACGGCCAACAACGATCTCTATTGCAAGGCGTTCAATGGCCGCGCGATCGCCATCGTGGTTACGCTGGAAGGCAAGGCGCGCGAGCAGAATATGGTCACCGTCAAGGCCAGCGAATTGGCCCAATCGATCGCCGCCAGCGGCAAGATCGCGTTGTACGGAATCACCTTCGATTTCGACAAGGCGGACATCAAGCCCGAGTCCAAGGCTCAGCTCGACGAGATCGGCGCGTTGCTCAAGGCGGACGGTGCGCTGAAACTGATGGTTGTCGGGCATACCGACAATCAGGGTGGCGCAGCCTACAATATGGAATTGTCAAAAAAGCGCGCAGATGCGGTAGTGGCTCGCCTGGTGAACCAGTATGGCATCGCCGCAGACCGCCTGCTGGCGCAGGGCATGGGCAGCGCAGCGCCGTTGGCGAGCAACGACAGCGAAGACGGCCGCGCAAAGAACCGCCGCGTGGAGCTGGTCAAGCAGTGAACGGTTGAGTGGCAGCGCGGGGTTCGCCTGGGCGCGGACCCCGCATCCGCACGAGTGCTAAGCCAGCGGAAGTTCCGGCTGCGCCAATTCAATGCGCCCTTCGCCGCTGATGATCTTCTTGAACTCCACTCGGCTCACCGACACGTATCGGTCATTCCCGCCAATTTCCACTTGTGGCCCCTGTGTGACGGCGCGGCCGTGCTCGTCGACGCGAACCACCATGGTGGCCTTGCGCCCGGTGTGACAGATCGTCTTGATCTCGGTCAGGGAATCCGCCCAGGCCATCAGGTACTGGCTGCCTTCAAACAATTCGCCCTGAAAGTCCGTGCGCAATCCGTACGCAAGCACGGGAATATTCAAGACATCAACGATCTCGGTGATCTGCCAGACCTGGGACTTGCCGAGAAACTGGGCCTCGTCGACCAGCACGCAATGCAGCGCACCCAGCTTTGCGACATCGGCCCGCACCAGCTCGAGCAGGTCGTCGCTACGGTCGAAGATGCGCCCGGCAGCTTTCAGGCCGATACGCGACTTGACCACACCTTCGCCGTAGCGATCGTCCAGCTTCGGCGTGAGGATCAGCGTGCGCATTCCGCGCTCATGATAGTTGTGCGCACTCTGCAGCAAGGTGGTGGTCTTGCCGGCGTTCATCGCGGAATAGTAAAAGTATAGTTTGGCCATTGGCGAGCCGGAAATCGGGAGAGGGAGATCGAAAATCGTTTGAGTAGCTGAGCCGCCATGATAACCGGGAGCCAGCTTCGCTGGTCTGGCGCACCGACAAAGCGCAGAATACCGACCCATTGCGGGCCGTCTCTGCGACTCCCGACCCCCGACTCCCCATTCCCGGCTTTCCGATGCTCAATCCCGCTCAACGCGCCGCGGTCGACTACTGCGACGGCCCCCTGCTGGTACTGGCAGGCGCGGGCTCCGGCAAGACGCGCGTGATCACCGAAAAGATCGCTCATCTGATCGCACGCAAGAACGTGGCAGCGAAAAAGATCGCCGCGATCACGTTTACCAACAAGGCG
>JBDTLV010000121.1:0-13567 GCA_039934615.1 Tahibacter sp. | reverse complement strand
TCATTGCGATGACGTGTGCCCGCAGCCGCGAGGCCTCGATATCGACCTCACCGTTGTCGCGCACAGGAAACAGACGTACCCACCGCTCGGCGACCTCCGTCTCGCTCCACAGTGACGACGCGAACGGATCCAGATACAGCACCAGGTGCATGTGATTGCTCATGACCGCGTACGCACACAGACCTACCGCAAACACACCCGCCAGCTCCATCGCACGATCCGCGACCTCGGTGCATGAATCACCTTGGCACGTGGCCAAGAACGAGCCATATCCGTCAACGTCTAAACCTCAAGGTCAGGTTGCGACTGCCGTTTGAATTTGAGCGCCACCGCCAGGATTCATCCACACAGGAATTTGCGCAGCTCAGATTCAAATTGTATCACGTCAGGTTGCGCGCAGAATCTCTATTGCTGCATCGGAATACTATTCCGTTTATCAAAAAAAACATAATCTTGCCATGTTGCAAAGCGGCAGAAATCGCTGAGCCGTGTCATTCAGCCGGTACCCGTGTCTGACGTGAACAGACGACATCCAGCCTCGGGACGCCGCGCCTGGGGTGACTGGCGCGGCCCCCGATTGTTGCCGTCTTATTTCACGGGATCTTTCTTTATCGGTTCGCTTGGCTTCATCGGTTCGCTCGGTTTCATCCCGTGTTCATTCATCTCGTGCTGCTCATGCATTTCGTGATGCATCTTCTCCATGTCCGCAACAGAGACGCCGCCGTTCTTGTCCTTCGGCATTTCATTCCACTTGGCCTCGTGTGCCTTCATGAACTCGTCTCTGGAGATCTGCCCGTCGGCATTAGTGTCCATTGCCTTTATATGCGCCTGCATTTCGCCTTCATGCGCAAATGCAAACGTGGGCGCTGACAGGAGCGCCGTCATGATGAGTGTCGATTTGAACAGGTTCATGGATGTACTCCGTCGAGGGGATGCCAGCATGAGTCTCACCGGCGACCAGCATCGAAGCGGCCGGATCTTGTCGCTGAGAAGCGAGCGCCAGAGATGATGGGCCGCACTCCCTGAACAGTAAGCTGATCGAAGTGTTCGGGTTCACCTCGCGTTTTCGTTCGCCGTTTATCGATGTGCACTCATCGGAATCGCCGGGTCGGGAAACCTCGATGATCTGCTCGCCCGCACGATTCAACTCACGTCGCTGAATGTTGCCAATACGCGCACGAATCAGCGCGGTCAATCTTGCTAGCGATTAAATTACAAATAATTAAGGGCAGAAGTGACTTATATCGCTTCGCCCTTCTTCCCGATTCCTAGGCACCCGGAGTTTTGTCGAATGTCAGCACGATTTGCATCGAATTCCCGGATGTTCCCCTGGGCTGTGATGGCTTGTTTCGTCGCCCTGGCGGTTCTCCTGATGATGCGGCCTGCACTGCGGACGCCGGCGGAGTTTGGGCCGCTGCAGGGATTTGAACTCGACGAGGAGGGCGAGAAAGACGGCGTGTCAAGCATCGCCTTGCCGCCCGTGCAACCTGCTCGTGCGCTGGTTACTGCCGCGAGGGGATTCAGCGTCGGAGCGACGCGACGGGTCGATCTGGGTCTACCCGGTGAGCAGAGCTGGGAACCCAGCATCGTGGTTGCGCATGCGGATGCAAATACTGCCGAGGGTGACGAAGTCGTGGTTACGTGGATGGATGGACGTGCCGTGACGGACACGCGCATTGGAATGTCGCGGACCATTGACGGTGGAAACACCTGGATCACCAGCGACTTGCTCCCACCCGCGCAATCTACTAATATACAATTTGACGCGATGACGGCAGCCGATCCCGTTACGGGTCGCACCTACGTTGGTGCGATGTCGCGCAATTTCAGCGCTGGCGTTGTGGACACCGTGTGGTTGGCCGGCAAGGCGGCGGGTGCAGCCAGTTTTTCCGCCTCCTCGGTTGTGGTGCCGCTCGAAGGGGTCGACAAGGGGTGGCTGGCGGCCGGTCCATTGCCTGCTCCGGCCAGCGGATCGGCGCTGTACATGGCTTTCCGTGCCGGCACGCAACCGGTGGTAAGGCGCAGCTTGAATGGGGGTGCGAGTTTTGAAGCGGCGATCGCGCTGCCCTTGCTCGTCGCCCCGCATCCACGTGTTTCGCCGAACGGCACGCTGAGCATCAGCTACTTCAACAATCAGAGCGGTAGCGCAGCGTTTATTTCGAGCATGGATGGACTGCAGACGCTTTCAGCGCCGATCGACATCGCGACATTCTCTGCAAATCCTCAAGCGCTGGCCAGCGCGGTACCGGGCGATTTCCGTCTGCCTTTTTTTGTGATGCATAGCGTCGATCCAAACAGCGGCAAGCTATACGTGATCTATAACGACGTGACGGGCACAGTCGGCGGTCAGGCCGACGTCAATCTGCTTCTGCGCGATTCGGTCGATGGTGGGCAGACTTGGAGCTCGCCGCGTATCGTCAACGGCGATGGCGCCCCGCCCGGCGATCAGTTTATGCCCTGGCTGGAATGCGACTCGCTCGGGCGTCTGCATTTGGCCTGGTTCGACAATCGCCGCCATCCGGATCCCGATGCATCATCCTCTACTTTGGTTGATGTGTATTATGCAATGAGCAGCGACGGCGGACTGACTTGGCAAGAGACACGATTGACGCAGACGCCGCTTAATACGTCCGCATCCAATTGGAATCCGTCGGGTGCCGGTTTCCAGTTCATCGGCGACTATATCGGTGTTGCGGTATCCCGGCATGCCGCATACGTGACCTACCCCGGCGATGCGGCGGGTGCTGTGGCAATGTGGGTGACGCGCATCGATCTGGATGGCGACGGCATTTTTGCGAATGGCTTTGAATAGTGCAGCGCGATGCACTGTGGAGTTTGATGCCGCCATCTGGATCCAAGAGAGGTTGGTCCAACCGGGGTCAGGTTCCCAGGTCTCCCCGCATTTTTCACACAGGTGCACCCATCTGAGCGGGCAGAGCGGGCGGCGGAAATTTGAGGTGCTTTAGCAAAGCAGGCAACGTTCTGAACGGCCATCGATGCACGAGCGCTTCGCGGCCGATTTGCAGACGAGAGGGCGGCCTCAACCTCCAAGTTCAACACTCAACCGCATTTAGGCACTCTGTTGCAATGAGAACTTATCAACAACTAGGGCTGGAAGAACGCATTGAGATTCAGATGCGCGTGGCGCGGGGAGAGAGTCGTGGGTCGATTGCACGACTGCTTGGCCGGTCGGCGAGTACGATCAGTCGCGAATTGCAGCCAGGTAGCGTGCGTTCCCAGTAGCGTGTGCTCGCGCAAGCGAGCGCACGGTCATGCCGATCGTCGTACTTCAGACGTCAATTAGCTATTGCAATAAAATCCACAACGCCCGGCCTGAGCCGGGCGTTGTGCGTTGTGGGCTATCGCCCCGCCTGCTGGATGACGTTGGGTAGGCGGGTGATGCGTTCGAGCTGCTGTTGCAGCTTGGGTGCGGGACCACGCTTGCTGGCGGATTTGGTCGCTTCCCCGATCAATGCCTCGACCGATAGCGCCAGGGTGCGCGCCAGGTTGGGCAGCAAGGAGAACGAACGTGGACACCCACAAATTCTCGGCGTGAGGCATAAGGCCCCAGAGTGATGGGCGAATGCATCATGCACAAAGTAGCTGGTGCAAAACGGCTGGTGATTCAAACGAGCAAGGGAAACGGATCAACCGAGGATGTGATGCTTCAAGCGCGCGCGCTGAGCCGGTGAGCCGAGACTGCCAGCACCCGATGCAAATGCAGCGCGGCGCGGTGAAGAATCGGTCGTTGAATCACGGAGTTGAGAGACCACGTCGCAGAGCGATCATGGCGTCATGATGCGACGGCGATCGTCGATGTGCAGCCGGCCGAAAACGCGCGTTGGGGTCGGATAAATCTGATTTGTGGGCGTCCTGGTCGGTGCAGTGCTCATCGCGCGCTTTGGAATATTTGGACGAGTGAAAACGCCATTACTCCTGCGTTCGGACAGCGGCTTGGTGTTCTCCAGCCGGAGCTATACCACACGGGTTCGCAGCTACGGACTGCAACAGGAATTCATCACGCGGTATTGTCCTCAGCACAACGGCATGGTGGAGCGAGTGATCCGCACCCCGAAGGAGCAGTGCGCGCACCGTCATCGTTTTGAAATCCAGCAGCACGCCAGCCGCGCCATCGGCGATTGGATCCAGTTCTACACCACCCGACGTCCCCATCAGTCGTTGGGAATGAAGACACCCGCTGAAGCGTACCGGTTAGCGACGTGACCTGAGCAGGTAGCGCTGGGCAATACACAATGGCCATTTTGCCAATGGTGCTGTGGCGCGGGATGCGTGTGGCTTCCGCGTCGGTCAATCAAACCGCCTCGCGGCTGACGTCATTGCTCCCTCGATTGATCGGTAGACGAATCGTGAATGTCGAGCCCAGTCCCAACTCGCTGATAACTTCAATCGAGCCCGCGTGCTGCTCCATGATGGTGTGGCACATCCAAAGGCCCAGCCCGGTGCCGACCCCCACTGGCTTTGTGGTGAAAAAGGGGTCGAAGATGCGCGGCAGATTAGCGGGCGCGATCCCGCTGCCTGTATCGCTAATCGCGATCCACGCGGTGTCACCTTCGCATCCGGTGCGCACGCTGATGGTGCCGCGCCCGTCAATTGATTGCGCGGCGTTCATCAGCAGGTGTATGAAGACTTGATTGAGCTGGACCGGCAAGCATTGGACCTGCGGCACGAGCGCGTAGTCTTTGACCAGATCGGCTTTGCGCTGGATGTCCTGTGCAATCCTGCTGATCGCGCTATCCAGAATCTCGTGCAAATCGACGCGCTGCCAATGCGACTCGTCGCGCTGGGTGAAGTCCCGCAGGTCCTGCACAATCTTCTTCACCCGAGATACGCCGCTCAGGGTTTCAGCCAGAAGCTCGACGGTGTCGCTACGCAGGTAGTCGAGTTCGACGCGTCGTTTAAGTGCCCGCAACTCCTCCATTTGTGGATGTTCAGCCGGCAACTCGTGCTCCAGACGCTCGTACCCACCGAGCACGCTGAAGATCTCTTCTACATAACGTTTGAGCGTTCCCAGGTTGGAATGCACAAAGCCGATCGGGTTATTGATCTCATGCGCAACGCCCGCGGCCAATTGACCGACCGACGCCATCTTTTCTGCCTGCAAGAGCTGGCTCTGGGTACCCGCTAGTTTAACGTTGAGTGCCTCCAGCTCGCTGTTGCGCAGCTGCGCCGCGCTGGCTTCGATACGCAGTGCTTCATGCAACGCAAGCATGCGTTCGGCCACGCGCAGGCGCGCTTCCAACAATTTTTCATCGAAGGGCTTGGTAATCATATCGTCAGCACCCGCGTCCATGCCGTCGAGATAATTGCCTTTGCCATCCAACGAAGTCAGCAAAATAAGATACGTATAGTTCGCGCGGGCTCCTGCGCGGATTTTGCGGCACAGCGCCAGCCCGTCCATCTCCGGCATCATCCAGTCCGAGATCAGCAATGCATATTCGCCCTGCTGCCAGGCCTCCCATGCTTGCAGGCCGTTTGCCACCGCGGTCACGCTGTGACCCAACTTGCGCAAGGTCGCGCTGAGCACCAGGCGCGTCGAGCCATCATCTTCGGCAATCAGCAGTTTCATGGCGTGGCCCGAGGTGCAGAGCCTACGCAAATCCCATGCGCATTGACTTCCAGGGTTACGCGCACGAATTCGGCTTGCAGCTGCTCAATCAGCTGTAACGTCCCGACCGGCGAATCGGCTAAACCCGTGGTTTCCAGTCGTGCGCTGATGGTCGCCATTGACTCGGCACCGACGTTGGCCGCTGCGCCGGTGAGCGCGTGCGCACCTTTTTGTACTGAGATGGCATCGCCGATTTCGACTGCATGGCGCAGCGCCAAAATGCGCTTCGCGCAATCGTCATGAAACGAGTCGAAGATCTGCTGCAACAGAGCTGGGTCAGTTGCCAAACTGAGCTCTCGCAAGCGTGCGAAAACATCAGGATTCAAGGCAGGAGCACGCACTGGTGTCGTGAGAATGGCTGGCATGGATTCAGTGAGTCCGGCGCGATTGGCCTCGTCGCCGTCCGCGCGTTGCGGCACCCAGCGGCGCAATTGGGCTTCAAAATCTTCCACTTTGACCGGTTTGCTCAAATAGCCATTCATGCCGGCGCGCAGACAACGTTCGCGATCGCCCTGCATGGCCTGTGCGGTAACCGCCACGATCGCCACGTGTGCCTTGTCATCCGGCCGCAGGCGAATCGCGGCGGTGGCTTCAAACCCGTCCATCTCCGGCATCTCGCAGTCCATGAACACGACATCGTAGTCAGTGGTTTGAAGCTTCTCAAGCGCTTGCGAGCCGTTGGCGACCACGTCGACCTCGCACCCCAACGTACGCAGCATCATTGAGGCAACGATCTGATTCGTCGTGTTGTCTTCGGCCAGCAAAACGCGCGCGTTGAAGTGGAAATGCTCCACGGGAGCCGTGGTCGGCGCCAGAATGGCGTCCCAAACGGGGCGATTTGTCAGCAGATCGATAGGCTGCTGGTGGATGTGCGCCGCCCAGACGTGCACCAGCGTGTCGAGCAATTCGGACTGACGGGCGGGCTTGACCAGATAGGCCGCGAAGCCGATCTCCTTCAGTTGCGCCGCATCGCCGCGCCGCCCCAACGAGGTCAGCATCACCAATTCAATATTGCACAAGGTGGGATCAGCTTTGATCGCGGCGCCGAGCATCTCACCGTCCATGTCCGGCATCTGGTAATCGAGAATCGCGATTTGATAGGGATCGCCCGCGGTATGCGCGGCCCGCAAGGTCTGCAGCGCCTCAGCCGCGGACGAACAACTGCCATTGCGCATTTTCCAGCTGATGATCTGCTCGTGCAGAACACGTCGATTCAGCGCGTTGTCGTCCACAATTAAAATGCGCGTACCCGACAGATCGATCGCCGGGTAGGTCACCGGCGTTTCCAATGACAGCGGCAGTCGCAGGGTGAACCAGAACGTCGAGCCTTCGCCTTCCTTGCTGCGCGCCCCAATCTCACCGCCCATCAGGCCCGCCAGTTGCCGGCAGATCGCCAAACCCAGACCGGTACCACCGAAGCGGCGGGTGGTCGAGGAGTCGGCCTGGGTGAATTTTTCGAACAGGTGATCCAGCCGATTTTCCGGAATGCCGATGCCGGTGTCCTCAATCTCGAATCGCAGCAAGACGTCGGTGTCGCTGCGTGCTTCCGCCTCGACGTTGATCAGTACATTACCCTGCATCGTGAATTTAACTGCGTTGTTCACAAGGTTTGTCAGAATCTGGCGGATGCGCCCAGCATCGCCCGTTAAGTGCCGCGGCACATCGGGCGGATAGCGCACGATCAGATCCAGATTCTTCTTCTCGGCCTGCATCGCAATCATGCCCGAGACTTCTTCGATCGCCAGCAGCAGGTCGAAAGGCACGGGCTCGATCTCCAATTTGCCGGCCTCGACCCTCGCGAAATCCAGGATGTCGTTGATGATCGTCAGCAAGGTCTCGCCACTCGCGCGGGCCAGGCCGGCCAATTCACGCTGTATGCCACTCAGTGGCGTACTAAGCAGCAGATCAACGGTGCCCAGCACGCCGTTCATCGGAGTGCGGATCTCATGGCTCATGTTTGCAAGAAACTCACTCTTGGCCCGGTTTGCCGCTTCAGCTGCATCCTTGGCCTCATGCAGCAGTCTTTTCGAGCGTTCGCGCTCGGTAATGTCACGCAGGAACAAACAGAACGCGAAACTGCGGTCCAGCGGGATAGCCGAGACATTGAATTCGATCGGCAGCTCATGGCCGTCGCGATGCAGCACGGTCATCTCAATCAGTTGATTCAGGAAACTCCCTTCGCGTGTCGCCTCGAAATGACGCAGGCGTCGCACGTAGCTTTCGCGCATGTCGGGCAGGATGATCAGCTCATGCAGCGGCTTTCCGAGGACTTCCTCGCGGCTCCAACCGAACGTCGCTTCGGCCTGTGGATTCCAGTCGGTGACGTTGCCCGCGCTATCCATGCTGAGGAACGCGTCGTGCGCGGTCGCCACGATCAGGCGAGTGCGCTCCTCGCTGGCGAGCAGCGCTTGGACCGCGAGCTGGCGTTCGGTGATGTCGTGGGCGACTGCAAAAATTTGCTGCTGCGCATCGACCCAGCGAGCCGACCACAACATGTGAACAATCCCGCCATCCTTTCTCAGGTAGCGATTGGTAAAGCCCCGGGTGCTGTGACCGGTGATCATCTCTGCAGCGACGAGATTGGTTTTCTCCACATCCTCAGGGTGGACGAGCGAGATGTAAGCAAGGCCCTTGAGTTCCTCCGCGGTGTAGCCCCAAATCCGCTCGCAGGCGCCGCTGACACGTACGAAGCACCCCGACGCATCGACCGAGCAGATGACGTCGAGAGAATTCTCGACCAAATCCCGGTTCTCTTCGGCGCCGGCGGCGGACTCGCGGACCAGCCTGGCGACAGCGTGGGCCAGAAACCCGGCAGCCAGAACTCCGCTTATGATAAAAAGAAGGATGGTATACCAAGCAATATTGCTGGCATGCTCCGCTTCAGCATCTGCACTGGCTTGTAGCTCATCCAGCTCCGCGTTGGCGAGGCGCAGGGCGTGCGCCAATAAGTCCAGATTGATCCGTTCCGCGGGGACGTACTGTTGTTGATACAGAGTCCGTGCCTGCTCGTCATCACTGACATTGAGTTGCAGGATCCGCTCCTGCAGCGGATTGGTCACCGCGTGATCGTGTTCCTGCAGCTGGCGCAAGACGGTTTTTAGTGCCTCATCCTTGGTCGCGGCGAGTGCCCGCTCAACATGCTGGTCCGCATCCGCGTCCGACTGCTTCTGGCGACGCGAAACCTCGTCGAAAGTGGCCTTGGCATTGATGTCCAACAAGAATCCCGCTGTCGTCTGACCTATCGTCAGATAGTCGCCCCTTGCTTCGCGAATCGCGGAGCGGCCCACCAAGACCGTTTGGAAGGACCGCGCTGCATCGATCCTTTCCTGAAGTGTCTGCTGCAGAAACACGTTGGTACCCAGGCCCAACAGCAGCAGCCCGGTGAAGCCGAGCAACACGAGTCCAGAAATACGTCTGTCCATCAAGATGCTCTTTCTGAAACAGCGCCAGGCGGCTCTGGGTGGATTGAGTCTAGTCCGTTTCGTGCACCGCGGCCCGTGGTCACCTCGGGTCATACGGAGATGGTTCAGCGAGAAATAGGGGGGGCTGGCGCGGTGAATGGCTGAATAGGCTAGCTATGTGGTCGAACATAGCGGCTGGCGCTTCGATCAATTGTGGTTTGTCCACGGCAAACGCGTGCCAGTTGGCCCAGGCCGCATTCTTCGGATTCTGCAAAATGAGTCGATCTTGAGTTTTGCTATTGGTAACCATCTCCTAATACTATAAAAAGGCGAAATACGCGTAATTTGCTGTTGGTTCTATGCGGCGCGAGACTTCCAAGCGGTTGTTTGCCTCTGACGCGCTTTCTGCCTTCGTCATCAACGCAGTCGCCGTGGTATTTGCTCTACCCAGTGTTTTGATCGTGTCCTCGATCGCTTCACGTCGTGCATGAGAGCATGAGCGCCATTTCGGCCTGCTCTCGGGCCTCACGCTCGCGGATGGTATCGGCTCGTGGGGTCTGTCAATCCAACTGTGTCACTGCAGCCTAAGTTGCCTGTGAACCGGCCCCGATCTTCGCCGAACAGGATCTTGAACACCTGCGGTGCCGGTTTCCGGTGATCCACGGATCGCCGTCGTTTGCTCGCTTCGCGGACGGCCACAAACAGCGACTTGAGCGCCGATTCGTCGTTCGGGCAGAAGCGCCGGTTGCGCGTGTATTTGCGCATTGTCATGTTGAGCGATTCGATCGCATGCGGCGCACCAGGCAGATCGTGCGACGTCTTTCCAAGACCATCCCATCAGCGCCAGAGTACCCGCGTTGCATCATTGAAATGCGATGGCAGACTTCCAACCGCATGCAGCGCATTTCCGCGATGACCCTGCGCGTGATCGCTTTCCGATGTCGGATATGTGATTGCCTGCGACGCACCGCTGGAATGATGCGGAGAGCGGATGGTTTGCACCGGTGCATTTCTGATGGCGAGCGCTGAGTGTTATTTTGTCACCGCCGGTGATCGACGCTGCGTCGCGTGCTATCAGTGGGGCGTATTATGTAATCCGAAGTGCGCCGCATGCTGCCGGATATGCGCCGCATGCAATCAGTCACAGGCCGGCTCTGATCCGGCGGGCGACGGAGAGTGTCTTTCGGCCGGCATTGCTGGTCAGATGTGCGCAGGGTCATTCCAGAAACTCGTAGGGTCATCTCAAACATGCGCCGGGTCATTCCAGACTCCCTCCGCAGGGTGTCGCGGAGTCGTCAGTCCAGTCCGGAGGCGCACGGGAAGGCTACTGACGCGCGCCGCACGCCTTCAGAGGGGCGCCGGCGCCGATTCGAGGTGCTCCGGTGCAGGTGGGAACCGCGATGCTGCACTTCCGAAGTGGTCGCGCGCAGTTCGCCAGTGCGGCACGGTTGAAGTCGACCGAGCCGATGTCAGCGACGACCGGAGCCACAAGCCCAGGAATGCAACGGGTCTGGAGACTTGTACGCTTCGCGATCCGCCTGACGTTATAGGGTAGGTCGTTGCAGTGGAGAAAGGATCGAACGAAGGCACTCGCAGTTTCTAAGCCGTTGCAAGACGCAGCCATACCTCCGCAGCCTGCCAAACGGTGCGCGGTGGATCTGGCCGACGTAGGCGCCCGGCGTTCTGCGATATTCTTCTCGCCCCCGCACGGCCGCACCTGCTGCGCCGACCCGTGCGCCATTCTCCCCAACGGACCCGAGCCGCACCGTGACCACGATCCAGCAAGACGATTTCATCCAGAGCATCGCCGATGCGCTGCAGTACATCAGCTACTACCACCCGGTCGACTACATCAAGAACCTCGCCGCCGCCTATGAGCGCGAGCAGTCGGTCGCTGCGAAAGACGCGATCGCACAGATCCTGATCAACTCGCGCATGTGCGCCGAAGGTCATCGACCGATCTGCCAGGACACCGGCATCGTGACGGTATTTCTGAATATTGGCATGAATGTACAATGGAACGCGACTCTGTCGGTCGAAGACATGGTCAATGAAGGCGTGCGCCGCGCCTACAACTTTCCGGACAACAAGCTGCGCGCCTCGGTGCTCAGCGATCCCGCTGGCAAGCGCATCAATACGAAGGACAACACGCCCGCCGTGGTGAACATGCGCGTCGTTCCCGGTGACGAGGTGGAAGTCACGGTCGCCGCGAAGGGCGGCGGCTCGGAAGCGAAGTCCAAATTCGCGATGCTCAATCCGTCCGATTCGATCGTCGACTGGGTGCTCAAGACCGTGCCGACCATGGGCGCCGGCTGGTGCCCGCCCGGCATGCTCGGCATCGGCATCGGCGGCACGGCTGAGAAGGCCATGCTGCTCGCCAAGGAAGCGCTGATGGAACCGATCGACATTGTCGATCTGATCGCACGAGGCCCGGCCAATCGCGCCGAAGAACTGCGCATCGAGCTGTATGAAAAAGTGAACGCGCTCGGCATTGGCGCGCAAGGGCTTGGTGGACTGACCACCGTGCTCGACGTGAAGGTGCGCGATTTTCCGACCCACGCCGCAAACCTGCCGGTTGCAATGATCCCTAACTGTGCAGCGACCCGACACGCGCATTTCGTGCTCGATGGCAGTGGCCCGGTCGCGCTGGAACCGCCGTCACTGGAGGATTGGCCCAAGCTGACCTACGACGCGAGCAAGGGGCGTCGCGTCAATCTCGACACGATCACCCGAGAGGAAGTCACAAGCTGGAAACCGGGCGAAGTGTTGTTGCTCAACGGAAAACTGCTGACGGGTCGCGACGCCGCGCACAAGCGCATGGTGGACATGTTGAACAAGGGAGAAAGTCTCCCGGTCGATTTCCGCAACCGTTTCATCTATTACGTCGGCCCGGTCGACCCGGTGCGCGACGAAGCGGTCGGACCGGCTGGTCCCACCACCGCCACGCGCATGGACAAGTTCACCGAACAGGTGCTCAGCGAAACCGGTCTGCTCGGCATGGTCGGCAAGGCGGAGCGCGGCCCGGTGGCGATCGAAGCGATCAAGAAACACCGCTCGGCGTATCTGATGGCCGTCGGTGGTGCTGCCTATCTGGTTTCGAAAGCGATCAAATCCGCGCGCGTCGTCGGCTTTGCCGATCTGGGCATGGAAGCGATCTACGAATTTGACGTCAAAGACATGCCCGTCACCGTTGCCGTCGATTCGGCCGGTACGTCGGTGCACGAAACCGGGCCGCGCGAATGGCAGTCGCGGATCGGAAAAATTCCCGTCGTGGTCGCGTAGAGGATGCGCGCCGTGACACCCGGCTGCATTGCAGCACCTTCTGGATATTTGTATAACTGATGAACAATGTGCGCAGTACCTGTGTCACTCGATGGTCGAAGGAGAACCGAGAGAATCCCGGCGGAAACCGGCTCCAACAAGCGCGAGCCAGCGTTTCTCGAAAACGGATTGCGCGCTGCGCCGCGCTGTTGGCGCTCTGCGCATCGACGGTGAACGCCTTTCCGATCTACGGCTTGACCGATCTGGGCGTACTGCTCAAGTTCGACAGCGCAACTCCGGGCACGCTGGACGCTACCATTCCGATCTTCGGGCTCGGCGCAGGCGAGCGGATCATCGGTATGGACTTCCGACCCGCCGACAGCCTGCTGTATTGCGTGACGGTCACTGCAGCCGGGGTGGGGCGCTTGTATAAATTGGACAAAGTCAGCGGTGTGGCAAGCGGCGCAATGACGTTGACGGCAGACCTGGCTGATTCCACTGCTCCGTACTCGTCGCTCAGCGGCAACCACTACGGGGTCAACTTCAATCCCGTCGTCGATCGGTTGCGCATCGTGAGTGACAATGGCGCAAACCTGCGGGTGAACCCGGCGCTGGGGACGGTCTTCACCGACACCAACCTCAATCCCGGCAGTCCGGTAATCGTTGGCGTTTCCTACTCGAATCCGTTTGCCGGCGCGACTGCCACCAGCCTTTACGACATCGAACCGCTTTCCGACTCCCTGTTGACCCAGGAGCCGGCGAACAGCGGGGCCTTGTCCAACATAGGGTCGTTCGGTCTCGACATCGGCGATCTGGTGGGATTTGAAGTCACCATGCAGTCGGGGGCCAATCTGGGTTACGCGAGCTTCACCAATTTTGGAACCACGAGCCTGTATACCGTGGGTCTCGGCAACGGATTGGCGACGCTGGTTGGCGCCATCGACACCAGTCCCGCGCTGATCGGCCTCTCGATTTCGTCGGATGAAATATTCCGTACGGGTTTCGAGTAGAGCGATCGCCGACGAGCGTTTTGCCACGTCCTGCCCGGCAGCGCGTGGCCGGTCTGCAGCGCAGGCGGTGCGCCTAAACGTCGCATTTGAAGAATCCCGACACTTGATTGGCGTCGAGCTTCAGCTGGCCTCGGCGGCGTGGCAATCGCGCAGGCCTGAAGCTCGACGCTTTTGAGCCGGCATCGCTGAACTTTAAAGAATGTGTTCCAAAGTGATCAATCCGTTTCCGTCCCGATGCCTTCTTCCATTCGACAAAAACCTTGATCCGT
>JBDTLV010000120.1:0-14032 GCA_039934615.1 Tahibacter sp. | reverse complement strand
GTCAGTGAGATCGCCACTGCAGGCCGTTGGTGGGTCCGATGTGAGCAGTGCGGCGATGGAGTGGATTGGTGCATGAGCAATGTCGGTGGCTCGGCAACGTTCTGCGTCGTCGCATATCGCTTGCAGCATTGATCGGAACATCGCATTGGCATCGTCGCCGGTTCGCACGAGTGTGCTCATGGAAGTTGTTCGACGCAGGAATAAGGAAATTCGTTCGTGACCGAGATCCAGAATGTAACGGGCATTGCCGCAGCGCGGCACTCGCGTTTGCCCATGCGGTCTAGTGTGTTGTTCGGGTTTATCGTTGCGGCGATGGCGGTACTGGTGATTGCACTGCTGTTCTGGCGTTCGACGCGTATCAATGCGGATGCGGTCTACAGGGTCACCCACACGCTGGACGTGACGCGTCGCATGGAAGGGATTCTGTCGCTGTTGAAAGACGCCGAGACTGGCCAACGTGGATTCCTGATTACCGGCAAAGAGGAATACCTCGAACCGTATACCCGCGCCCGCTCGGAGCTTCCAACGTTGCTGACCGGCCTGCGCGAATCGATGGAAACGCCCGCAGCGCGCGAAGTCATCGATCTGGCGCAGCACGCTACCGAAGAAAAACTGGGCGAGCTCGCGCTGACCATCGATTTGCAGCGCCAGGATCAGCATGATGCGGCCGTCAAACGGGTGCAGACCGATCGGGGCAAGCGCCTGATGGACCAGATTCGCGAACGCATCGGGCAGGCGGTCGCGCGCGAAAACACGGTACTCGAACAGCGCCAGAATGAATGGGCACAGATCGTGCGCGACACCACGGTCGTCGTGTTCACCGGTTGCAGCCTGATTTTGGTATTGATCGTTTTCACTGCGGTCATGAGTCGCCGCGATCATCGCGATCGCGAATTGCAAGTATGGCTGCGTGACGGCGAAGTGCACCTGGGCGAGCGTCTGCAGGGTGACCTTCGCCTTGAAGTGATCGGCGAGCGCATTCTTCAATTTGTCGCACCGTACGTCGATGCATCGGCCGGGGCGATCTACGTCGCCGATTCGTCGCTGCAATTTCCGCGTTTCGGTGGCTACGCGGTGCCTGATGAGGCGCTCTCCGCGCGCGCAGAGTCTGGCAAAGGGCTGCTCGGTCAGGCGTTGCACGAGAATCGCATCCTGCACCTGGCCGATGTGCCGCAGGGCTATCTGCGCATCGAGTCGGCGCTCGGCAGCACGACACCGCGCGAGCTGCTGATTGTGCCGCTCGGCGTCGATGGTGCTGTCCAGGCCATTGTGGAATTGGGATTCATCCATCCGGTTGACGCCGGCAGCCGCGAGTGGCTGCAGCGCATCGCGCCCATGGTGGCGATCGCGGTGCGCTCGGCGAAGGATCGATCCCGACTTGAATCCCTGCTCGAGGAAACCCAGCAGCAAGCGGAAGAACTGCAGGCCCAACAGGAAGAGTTGCGAGTCAGCAACGAGGAACTGGAAGAGCAGGGGCGGGCACTGAAGGAGTCCCAGGCTGCGCTGGAGGGGCAGCAGGTCGAGCTGGAACAGACCAACTCCCAGCTCGAAGAACAGGCCCAGCAACTTGAAGCGCAGCGCGATGACCTTGCTGCGGCCCAGTTGGTGCTCGTGCAGCGCGCAGAAGATCTGAATCGGGCCAATCAGTACAAAAGTGAATTCCTGGCCAACATGAGCCACGAACTTCGCACGCCGTTGAACTCCACGCTGATCCTGGCAAAATTGCTCGGCGATAATGCCAGCGGCAATCTCACCGAAGAGCAGGTCAAATTTGCGCGCACGATTTTCGGTGCCGGCAACGATCTGCTCGCACTGATTGACGACATTCTGGATTTGTCCAAGATTGAAGCGGGTAAGGTCGAGGTTCAGGCCGAGGAAATTTCGACGACCGATTTCCTGGTGTCGCTGTCGACCACGTTCGAGCCGATGGCAAGCGAAAAAGGCCTGCAGTTCGGTACGGTGATCGAACCCGGCGCAGCGGAGCGCTTCAGCAGCGATCCCCAGCGTCTGGGCCAGATCCTGAAAAACTTGCTCTCCAACGCGATCAAGTTTACTTCGAGCGGCGCGGTTTCTTTGCGGGTATCGAGCGCAGCATCGGATCGTCTTGTTTTTGCCGTGCACGACTCGGGCATCGGCATCGAGCCTCACCAGCAGGACGTGATTTTCGAGGCGTTCCGACAGGCCGACGGCAGCACGCACCGGAAATTCGGGGGCACCGGTCTCGGTTTGTCGATCTCACGCGATCTGGCGCATCTGCTGGGCGGAGAACTCACCGTTCAAAGTGCCGCCGGTCGCGGCAGCATCTTCTTGGTTACGCTGCCGCGCGTGCACCAGGGCCCGGTAGAGAAGGTTCCGGTAGAGACGGGTTCGGAGCCCGTCGTGTCGCGCGCGCCTGCGCCGCCCGTCGCTTCGGCCACGCAGCGAACCCGCGTGCAACCCGCCGTGCCGATCGACGCGGTGGAAGACGATCGCGATGCATTGGACGACCGTACGCGACGTTTGCTGATCGTGGAAGACGATGTCCGGTTTGCGATGATCCTGCGCGATCTCGCGCAGGAAATGGGATTTCGCTGCATTGTCACCCACACGGCGGGGGACGGTTTGATCGCCGCCAACCGCTACCGACCCAGCGCCATTCTGCTCGACATGAATCTTCCGGATCATTCCGGATTGGGAGTGCTGGATCAGCTCAAGCGCAATCCCGAGACCCGGCATATTCCGGTGCACGTCATTTCCGTCGCCGACTACACGCGCGCCGCGATGGAGCGGGGTGCCGTCGGTTATGCAAGGAAGCCGGTCAATCGGGAGCAACTGATTTCGGTATTGAACGGACTGGAATCACGGCTTCAGCAGGGCACCAGGCGGGTTCTGGTCATTGAAGACGACGTCGTGCAGAGGGACAGCGTGCGCCTCCTGCTGGAAAACGAACAAGTGCAAATTACACCGGTGGGCACGGCGCAGGACGCGCTGACCTGCCTGCGTGCGCAGACTTTCGATTGCGTGGTGATGGATCTGAATCTGCCGGACATGCCGGGGTACGATCTGCTGGCGCAGATGGCGTCGTCGCATGAGCTGCCGTTTCCGCCTGTCATCGTCTACACCGGACGCTCGCTGACCCGCGATGAGGAACAGCGGCTGCAGAAATTCTCCAATTCCATCATCGTCAAGGATGCGCGCTCGCCAGAACGATTGCTCGACGAAGTGACCCTGTTCCTGCATCAGATGGAATCGTCGCTGTCCCCGGATCGCCAGCGCATGCTGAAAGTTGCAAGGGACCGGGAAACGACCTTTGAAGGCCGGCGTATCCTGGTGGTGGAAGATGACGTGCGCAATATATTTGCGCTGACCAGTATCCTGGAACCGAAGGGTGCGCACGTCGTGATTGCGCGCAACGGTCGCGAAGCACTGGAAGTGCTAGGCCGGTCCGGACAGTCCGCAAGCACCACCATCGATCTGGTGCTGATGGATATCATGATGCCCGAGATGGATGGCTATACCGCCATGCGCCTGATCCGCCAGCAACCCGAGTGGCGCAAATTGCCGATCATCGCGCTGACTGCCAAAGCCATGAAAGACGACCAGGAAAAATGCCTGTCGGCCGGCGCCAGCGACTACATCGCCAAGCCCCTGGACGTCGAGAAACTGCTGTCGCTGGCGCGCGTCTGGATGCCGGCGTGACGCTCTCCTCATCGGCACAGGAGTCGCCTGACCTGGACATCGAACTGCAACTCCTGGTGCAGGCAATCTACCTCAAGTACCACTATGACTTTCGTGGCTACGCGGCGGCGTCGCTGAAGCGCCGCATGAATTCCGCGTTGTCGCGTTTCCAGTGCCGGACGCTGTCCCAGCTGCAGGAAAAGGTTCTGCGCGATGGTGTGCTTTTTTCTGAACTATTGGACTATTTGACCGTACAGGTCAGCGAGATGTTCCGCGACCCCGCGTATTTTCGCGCGCTGCGTGAGCGGGTCGTGCCGCTGCTGCGAACCTATCCGTCGCTGAAAATCTGGGTGGCCGGATGCAGCGCGGGCGAGGAAGCTTATTCGCTGGCCATTCTGCTCGCGGAAGAGAGTTTGCTTGAACGTTCGATGATTTATGCCACAGACATCAACGCGCAGGCCTTGCAGCGTGCGCAGGCCGGCATTTTCGACATCAACCGTCTGGCGGGCTTTACCCAGAACCATCAGCGCTCGGGCAGTACCGCGGCGCTGTCGAATTTCTATACGGCCGCCTATGGCAAGGCCATTTTCGACGCGCGTCTCAAGAAGCACCTGGTCTTTTCCGACCACAGCCTTGCCACTGACACCGTATTTGCCGAGATGCAACTCGTGTCGTGTCGCAACGTGCTGATCTATTTCAACCGCCCGTTGCAGGATCGGGCGCTGGCTTTGTTTCACGAGTCCCTGTGTCGCAAGGGCTTCCTTGGCCTCGGGGCGAAGGAATCGATCCGCTTTTCGGGCATGGCAGACGGGTTTGACGAAATCAGCAAGGACGATCGCATCTACCAGAAGCGGAGCACGTCATGAACGTCGACCGAGACGTTGATGCACGCATCGATGCCGTGGTCATCGGCGCGTCGGCCGGTGGTCTTGAAGCCCTGCTGCTGATGCTGCCGAAGATTCCAGCGCGTGGCAGCGTGGTCTTTTTTGTTGTCGTTCATATACCGCGCGAGCGGCCGAGCCCGCTGGCAGGCTTGCTCGCCGCCCGCTGCGCAGCAGAGGTCGTCGAGGCGCAGGACAAGCAACCCGTCATTGCCGGCACCATCTACGTGGCCCCACCCGACTACCACCTGCTCATTGAAGATCGTTCACAAATCGCATTGTCTACCGATGATGCAGTGCATTTCTCTCGTCCGTCGATCGACGTGCTGTTTGAATCGGCGGTCGACGTCTACGGCTCTCGCATGCTGGGCGTCGTACTTTCCGGGGCGAATGATGATGGCAGCGCAGGTCTGGCGCGCATTCGCGATGCCGGCGGCGTCACGGTCATCCAGGATCCCGCGAGCGCTCGATTCCCGGCGATGCCCGAAGCCGCGCTAGCCAGGTCGGAGCCGCACGCGGTGCTCGACCCGGACGCGATCGGCGAATTGTTCCGCCGCATTGTCAATAACCGCTCCACGCTGCAAGGACGTCGGGAAAAGGAAGACCCTTTATGTTAGTTCAGGTGAAATGTTTGTTGGTGGACGATCTCGCCGAGAATCTCCTGGCGTTATCGGCGCTGCTGCGCTCGGATGGCGTTGAGATTCTGCAGGCTCGCTCGGGCGCGGAGGCTTTGGAATTGCTGCTGGTCCATGATGTGGCACTGGCCTTTCTCGACGTGCAGATGCCGGACATGGACGGCTTCGAGCTGGCCGAGCTGATGCGCGGTACCGAGCGCACCTGCCACGTGCCGATCATTTTCGTCACTGCGGGCGTGCGCGATCAGCACCGCATATTCAAAGGTTATGAACTGGGTGCCGTCGATTTTCTATACAAACCCATCGATCCGCATATCTTGCGCAACAAGGCTGCAGTGTTCTTCCAGCTTTTTCAGCAAAAGCAGCAATTGGCGCAAGATCTGGAGCAGCGCACGCAGGCGCTGCATCTGAATGAAATGTTCATGGCCGTGCTGGGCCACGATCTGCGCAATCCGCTCGCGTCTGTGGTGTATGCGGCGGATCTGATCGGTCGAACCTCGGAGCAGGAATCGGTGCGCCTTCTGTCGCGCCGCGCCCTGACGAGCGCGCGGCGCATGCGTCAGATGGTGGACGATCTGCTGGATGTCGCACGGATTCGACTCGGTGACGGACTCTCGGTGAAGCGGCAATTCATTGATCTCTCCACGCTCGTCGCATCAGTTGCCGAGGAACAACAAGTCTTGCGCCCGGATCGACCCATCGTTGTGCAGGCGACTGGTGACGTAAACGGGAATTGGGATCCGCTGCGCCTATCTCAGGTGGCGGCCAATCTGATCAACAACGCGCTTCAGCATGGCAGTCCCGATTCGCCGATACGGGTACTGGTGGATGGTCAGAACTTCGGCGAGGTGTCGCTGTCGGTCAGCAATCGCGGGAGCATTGCCCCGGACATCCTGGCGCATGTGTTTGAACCGTTCCGCTCAGGACCGCATAAGCAGGACAATCACGAAGAAGGACTCGGCCTGGGCCTGTTCATCGTGAAACAGATCGTCGAGGCTCACCATGGCGCGGTCGCCGTACGCAGCAGCGGCGACGAGACAGTGTTCCACGCGCGCGTTCCGCGCCAGGTGTGAAGGGACCCTGCCGGGCGGGAGCCGAGCGACCGGGCGTTCCCGCCGACCTCGCCTTGTTCGGCGCTCAATCGGAACGTTGTACGACGCTGTGCATCGCACAGTCAGGACCGTGGACTTCGCGCTGCGCTAAACTGCGCGTCCCGCGAAGCAACCACCCTGCAGCGAATGAATTCTTCCGCAACCCAATCCCGCGCCGGTCTGCGCGCTGCCTTCAGCGAGGGCGGTGAACGTGCCGCGCTGCAGTACCTCAACAGTCATACGGGGTTCCGCTTCACCTCCATGTATCGCTTCCACGGCAATCTGCTGCGGGCGATCTGCGTTTTCGATCGCGAGCGGCCAGATGAGTTGTCGCCGCCGCCAGACGTTCCCCTCTCTGCGACCTACTGCCTGTTTCAGAAAGACGGAAATCGCAGTATCGCGATTGATGACGCATTGCAGGATCCGCGCCTCGTCAACCACGTGGCACGCGAAGCGGTTCGCTCGTACGTCGGCGTGCCGCTGCGCGACGTGCGTGGCGCGATCATCGGCTCGGCCTGTCATTTCAGCTTCGAGCCTCACAGCGAGCAGGTCGACCTGGAGATGCTGGAAACGCTGTCGGATTTGATGGGCATCGGATCCGGCAGGTTTGAAAGCAATGCGCGTTGACCCGTTACATTCATTGCGCGATTTTTGAAGAAGCGGGCCGCACACTGCGTAGCCGCGGATTTTTTTCCGACGGCCTGATCGATGTCGGTGGACTTCATCGACCTCACAGTTGTCGCTACGCACGCACTCGGACGATTTCTGAAATAGCCGATCCTGCCTGCGCAATTTGCGCAGGGCAGCGATTTAACACGGCCAGCGGGCGCCTTTGCGGTGCACGAACAAAGTCCCAATAAGGATTTTGTACGGTCGGCCGTCGCTCGCGCAGCGGGTGTTGAGAGGGAACTTCCTCACGGTGCCGTCCGTGCAATTTGCCGTCGCCCCGTGTCGTGCCGTGAAAATTGCAAATGGCGCGTCGCCACGTATCCGTTTCTTTCTCCCGCATTCGACATAGGCGCGAAGCGGCATTGGGCGCTGCAGCACGCATTTGGCGACAATTTTTTCCGCAATTCCGGCCGTGATGCGATGCACTTCCGGGCGCGTCAGGTCACTCCGTAGCGCTGGCACAGCCATTGCTGAAGCAGATGGCGTGTTTCTCCAGCCATCACCATCACAGGAGTGTCGCAATGGCCACTGCGAAAAAAGCTGCAAAGAAAACCCCCTCAAAAAAGACCGCTCACCGGAATGCCGCGTCGACCTCGAAGAAGACCAGTGCGCGGCGCGGCAGTAAGCCCGATGCGCTCGGTCTGCTGCGTAGCGACCATGAAGAGGTCACCGCGCTGTTTGATCGCTTCGAATCCGCGAAGCGCCTCGATCAAAAGGAAAAGCTCGCGCAGACCATCTGCCGCGCACTGAAAGTGCACGCCCGGATCGAGGAAGAGATTTTCTATCCGGCTCTGCGCGAAGCGCGCGGCGATGAAGAGACCGAGGACATGCTCAATGAAGCCGATGTCGAGCACTCCGGCGCGAAGAAGCTCATCGCCGAAATCGAAGGCTCGGGCGCGGATGATCCCCTGTTCGAGGCGCGCGTGAAGGTGCTGTCGGAATATATCCGGCATCACGTGAAGGAAGAGCAGGGCGACCTGTTCAAGGCGGCGCGCGACAGCGATCTGGATCTGGTTGCCATCGGTGAGGCATTGGCTGCGCGCAAGAAAGAGCTGTTGCGCGATCCCGGCGCGTAATCGAGACATTCGGCCGCCACCCCTCGAACGGAAATCCTCCGCAGGCAAGGACGCCTGTGCCTTCCTTCCGGGCACCCGATGGATGGAACTCCCGCCTTCGGCGCGGTTGCATGGGGGCGATCGGGTTGGCCGGCAGATTCCCAGTTCCGGTTCGAGTCGTTCCAGAAGGGTTGCATCGAATTCGTCGGGACGATGTGCTTCATCATTCCGACGATTTCCATCGCCCGATGGAATCGCCGTGTGCAGAGCGGTGCAGGTTCCACGCAGATTCACGGGTGATGAACACCTGGCGTAGCGATGTGTCACCAACGAGGACCTCATGAGCGCAATACCTCCCTGCGACAGTGCCGCCATCAACCAGGCCATGGAACGCAAGGTACCGAAGACCTTTGATCGCTTTTCCGGTGCAGTCACGCGTGCGGTCGGCAGCCCCTTCGCTTTCGGTCTCGCTTCAGCGGCCGTTCTCTTGTGGGCCGCGACGGGGCCGATGTTCCACTTTTCCGAAAACTGGCAAATGGTCATCAACACGGGCACGACGATCGTGACCTTCCTGATGGTTTTCCTGATCCAGCAGGCGCAAAACAAGGACGGGGTCGCGGTGCACCTCAAGCTCAACGAGTTGCTCGCGTCGCATCGCGATGCGAGCAACCGGCTGGTGTCGATCGAAGACCTCGATGAAAACGAGTTGCGGACGCTGCGCGCATTCTACGGCCGGTTGGCAAAGCTGGCCGCGGATAACGGTGGCCTAAAGGAAAGCCACTCGCTCGATGAAGCCGAAGCGCTCGATGACATGAAGGATGCGGCGCAGCAACGGCAACGCGCGCCGTCGCCGCGAGCAGAGCCCACGACAGCTGAAACGAAGGAGCACTCGTCATGAAACGGATCATTTATCACGTTGTCCACAAAAACGCCGATTCACGCTGGCATCTGGAAGAGGCCGGTGGCGGCGACCTCAGTTCGCACGACAGCAAAGGCGCCGCGGTCGAGGACGGCAAGGCTCGCGCGAAGGCGCTGCATGACCAGGGAACCAATGCGCAGCTGATCATTCATCGCCAGGACGGATCGATCGAAACCGAACATACCTACGGCGACGACCCGCGCCAGACGCCGGGTTGAGCAAGCGACAGCCATTCCGCGGCATACACCCCTCGGCATTGGACGCCGTCACCCGTTGCGCCACACCTCGTGCACATCCCCGCAAGGAGCACCCATGCAAGCTCTCACCTACCACGGCGCGAAAGATGTGCGTGTCGACAACGTGCCTGATCCGACGCTACGCGAGAAAGACGACATCCTGCTGCGGGTCACTGCTACCGCCATTTGCGGTTCGGACCTGCATTTGTATCGCGGCAAGGTCCCGGGCATGGAAAGCGGCGACATCCTTGGCCATGAATTCATGGGACTCGTCGACGAAGTCGGACCGGCCGTCACGCGCGTGCGCAGAGGCGATCGCGTCGTCATTCCCTTCACGATCGCTTGTGGACACTGTTTTTTCTGCGACAAAGATCTGTTCGCCGCCTGCGAAGAAACCAATCCCGGTCGCGGTGCAATCCTGAACGCGAAAGACATCCGGCCCGGCGCCGGCATGTTCGGCTACACGCATCTGTACGGCGGCTATCCCGGTGGGCAGGCGGAGTTCGTGCGCGTTCCACACGCCAATGTAGGTCCACTCGTGATTCCCGATGCGCTGTCCGACGAGCAGGTCCTCTTTCTGTCGGACATTCTGCCGACCGGTTATCAGGCAGCGCTCAACGCCGGGGTAGGTCCCGGTTCGACCGTGGCGATCTTTGGCGCAGGACCGGTGGGCTGCATGGCGGCTGCGAGTGCGCGCCTGCTCGGCGCCGAACGCATCTTCATGATCGATCACCACGACTACCGACTGGCTTATGCCACGGAAGCCTACGGTGTCGAGCCGATCCATTTCAAACGTTGCGACGATCCGGCGGCACTGATGATCGCTGCCACGAACCGTCGCGGCGTCGACGCGTCAATCGACGCCGTCGGTTTCGAAGCAAAGGGCAGCACGCTGGAGACCACGCTGGCTGCGCTCAAGCTGGAAAGCTCGAGCGGCCAGGTCATTCGGCAGGCGATCGCCGCGACGCGACGCGGTGGAACGGTGAGCCTGCCGGGCGTGTACGCCGGCTTTATTCACGGCTTCCTGATTGGCGACGCCTTCGACAAGGGGCTGACGTTCAAGATGGGTCAAACCCATGTGCAGCATCACATGCCCGTGCTGCTCGAACACATCGGAGAAGGGCGGCTGAATCCACAAATTCTGATTACCCATCGGATGGCGTTGGAGGACGCTGCGAAAGGCTACAAGATGTTCGACGAGAAACGCGACGACTGCCGCAAGATCGTCCTGATTCCCGGAATGCGGCCGGCGTCAGCGGCGTGATGGACAAGGACCGGCGACCTCGCGCCAACGCAATGGGTTCCGACGCCGACGCTGCGGCAAGCGCGCACGCACCGTCTCCGGCGGAGCCCGCTTGCGGTCTCGTCGATTGCGCGATCATCGGTGCCGGACCGGCGGGCCTCACCGCGGCGATCTACCTGCAACGTTTTCGCCGCAACATCGCGATCTTCGACGACGGCCGATCGCGCGCGCGATGGATTCCAAAAAGTCACAATTGCCCCGGCTTCGCCCACGGCATTTCAGGGCCCGACTTGCTGGATCGACTGCACGATCAATCGGTCGCGCACGGCGTCGCCGTGCAGCCGGTACGGATTGCATCGATCGAGCGCCGCGCTGACGAGTTTGTACTGAGCGATGTCCGCGGCGGTACGCATCGCGCCCGCACGGTGTTGCTGGCAACTGGAATTGTGGATGTCATGCCACGGGTGCACGGCGTGCGCGAAGCGATCCAGTGCGGCGCGATTCGGCTCTGTGCCATCTGCGACGCGTACGAGGCTCGCGACAGCAGCATGGCCTGTTACGGACCCATCCGACTCGCTGCGCCGCATGCGCGGTTCCTGCGCTCGTTCTCGACGTCGGTATTGCTCGTGCCGAGCGACGACGACACGCTGGATGATTCAGAGTGCGAGTCGCTGGCCGAAATTGGGATCCACTGCACGGCGCGCGCGCAGCAATGGCATTTCGACGGAAGGCACTGCAGCGTGCTGTGCGTGGACGGGACCCGTCACGCGGTGGACGTCATGTATCCGGTGCTCGGCAGCCACGCCCGATCCGCCTTGGCTACACGTCTGGGTGCGCGCACCGATGCGAACGGCGAATTGATCGTTTCGGTCGATCAGCAGACGTCCGTGCCGGGGCTTTACGGAATCGGCGATATTGTCAGCGCACTCAATCAGATTTCCGTGGCGGTCGGTCACGCGGCCATTGCTGCCACGGCGATCCATCGGGTGCTCCCGCTCAATGCGCGCTGATGTGCGAGTGCAGGTGCGGGTCACCCGCTGCGCCGACCCGATGGCGCGAACCAGCGAGTACGACGCCGACTGGCCATCGCCATGAATAGGCGCGCAGGCGACGCGCAATCTAAAAAGGGACAAATAACATCGTGAGCTGGCTGAAGAAATGGCTGTCCGACCTTGTCGACGATGATCTGCTCACGCTGGCCGCAGCGATCGCCTACAGCTCAACCCTGGCCCTGGCTCCGTTGGTTGTGCTGGCCATCGCGATATTGGGTTCCCTGCACCCGGCGAGTCAGGCGTCATTTGTCGCGTCGCTCGGCGATCTGGTCGGACCCGATGGTCGTCGCCTGCTCGAACAGATCGTTGCTGACGCGTCCACCAAACCGGACTGGCGACACCTTGCCGGTTGGCTCGCGGGGCTGCTGCTCTTGGTCAGCGCTTCGGCCGTGCTTGCACAGCTGCAGAGCGCAATAAACCGGATCTGGGATCTCACCGCGAAAGCCGACGCTGGCCTGTGGGCATTCCTGCGGCGGCGTTTGTTCTCCGCCGGACTCTTGTTGGCGCTGGTATTCCTGACGATCCTTGCCCAACTGGTGCAGACCGCGATGAGCGTGATGCCGATGCCGGAATTTGGCGCGCCCGCGCTGAGTTGGATCTTCTCGTCGCTCGTCTACCTCGGACTCTTCGCCGCCCTTTACCGCTGGCTGCCCGATCGGCGACTGCCGTGGACGACGGTCTTGCGGGCCGGCCTGATTACTTCGATTTTGTTCCAATTGGGACGATGGGCTATTGTGGCGTACCTGGCCTATGCCAAGCCCGGCGCCGCGTTTGGCGCGGCTGGCGGACTTGTCGTCTGGCTGCTCTGGTCCTTTTACTCGGCGGTCATTTTCCTCAGCGCTGCCGAAGCGGTGTACGCCTTCGCGCACACCCGCCAGTGGGCCTGGTTCAGCGCCGACGTGAATGCATCGAAGTAGGTAGGGTCATGGCACCTGTTTGGCTGCGTGTACGCCCGCGACCGTCGACAGCCGCCCGATGATGTATCGCAGCGACCGCGACGACGAAACCGGCCCGACCCGAGCAGATATTCTTGCGCCGCGGAATCGGGCGGTGCGGGCGCAGTTCGGTCCGCTGCAGTATCGTGACGCGGAGTTTCGAGCACGTCACGATGCTGTAGCGAACGGAAATTGGCACACGGTCTTTGGTTGCGGAATAACCCGATGGTCGTTGGCGTGGATGCCAGGCGTCGGGCGAGCTATGGCTGCAGTTTGTGTTTTTGCTCCGCGATGGCGCGGGCCGCAGCGAGCACGACCTGGCCCGGCGCACGGATCTTGTAGTTCGGGTGCACGTAGGAAAACTGGATAAATCCCTGCGCATCGACGATGAACACGGCAGGTACGGGCAGGGCATGCGATTGCGTGCCTGAGCGCTTGTCCAGGTCGATACCCCAATCGCGATATTGCTTGAAGGTCTTGTTGTCCACTTTGTAGGCGACACCAAAGGCCTTCATGGCGTTCGTGCTGCCGTCTGAAACCAGGGTGTATTTCAGGCTGTTTTTCTCGAGGGTCTGATTGAGTTCCTCGGGACGATCGGGACTGATCGCGATCACCTGGTAGCCCAGCGCCTGCAGGTCGCCTTCGATCTTCTGCAGTTCGTTCATCTGCAGCGTGCAATACGGGCACCAGCCGCCACGATAGAAAACCAGCACGGCGGGTCCGCCGTTCACGACGGACTTCAAGGTGCTGGATTTGCCGTCGAGTCGCATGACGGATACGTCGGGCAGCGTGCTGCCGAGCAGGATGGGCTGGATCTGCGTCTCGCTGGCAGCGAGTTCGCTGGCTGAGCAATCGATCGATGCAGCAGTGAACAACAACAGCGCGGCTAGCGCCTTGCGGAATGGGCTCATGGTGTGGCTCTCTGGCGGGTGGTCAACGGCAAGCAGACCGGCATCGCGACGAATTCATTTCATCCACTTGCCGCGGCCGCGGCCGGCGCACGATGAGGTTCGCGCGAAGGCAGGTCGATTCCAGTCGGCCATTCCGCGAGAATCCAACCGCTCGTGATTTGTATAGTTGGAAACTAACGGAATAATTCCGCTATCCCCTGGCGAATCGGTCGATGTGCCGGGGACCGTCTTCCTGAATCAACTGAAAATCGCGATGTCGCTCCGGGTTTCGGGTAACCCCGTTCGTGGTTAGCATGGACGTCAGGCCATCAGGCCGACTCAGCCAAGGAGAGGGACCATGCGGGTAATGGTGCTGGTGAAGGCAACCGAAGAGAGCGAAAAGGGATTTGTGCGCACCCCCGAGACGATGGCAGCCATGGCGGAAATGGAGCGATTCAATGACGATCTGCGCGCTGCGGGTGTCCTGCGAGCCGCCGATGGCCTCATGACCTCCGCGCACGCCAAGCGCGTGGCCTTCGACGGCGCCTCCCGCACCGTCATCGACGGCCCTTTCCCGCACCCCCGCGAACTGGTCGCCGGCTTCTGGCTGTGGGACGTCGAAAACATGGACGAAGCGGTCGCGTGGGTGAAACGTTGCCCCAACCCCATGGCTGGCCCGAGCGTGATCGAAATCCGGCCGATCGAAGAGATGGCGGATCTGGCGGACGCACCGCCTGCAGCGTCCAGCCGCGGTGGTGGCTGACACGGT
>JBDTLV010000119.1:0-14136 GCA_039934615.1 Tahibacter sp. | reverse complement strand
CGCTGGCGAAGAAGATCATCAAGCTGATCAAGGATTCCGGCAGCAAGGTGCAGACCTCGATCCAGAGCGACCAGTTGCGCGTGACCGGCAAGAAGCGCGACGAGCTGCAGGACGTGATCGCATTGCTACGCGCGAGCGACCTGGAGCTGCCGCTGCAATTCGAGAATTTCCGCGACTAGGATCGCGCGCATGCTGCAAGTCAACGCCACGATCCGCATCCCCGACGACGAACTGCGCGAGACCTTCGTGCGTTCATCCGGCCCGGGCGGACAAAATGTCAACAAAGTGTCCAGCGCAGTAGAGTTGCGTTTTGACATTCTGCAATCGCCGTCGCTGCCCGAGGCCTTGCGTGCACGCCTGCTCGCGCGGCGCGACCGGCGCCTGACCGGCGAGGGCGTACTGGTCATCGAAGCAAACCGCTTCCGCGACCAGGCCAAGAATCGCGAAGACGCGCGGGCGCGCCTGGCCGAAGTGATTCTGGCCGCGACGCATGTGCCGAAAAAACGCATCGCCACGAAGCCGACCAAGGGCTCGCAGGAACGCCGCCTGCAGGAAAAGAAGACCCGCGCCACGCACAAGGCCGGACGCTCGAAAGCCTGGAAGGACGAGTGAACCCGCTGCCGACGCCGGCGCAATTGGCGCCTGCGGCGCCCCGATCCCCGGACAATGCCTGGCGACGCTTTCTGCGCTGGTTCATCACGCGCAACGGCTGGAAGCTGGTCGGTGAATTTCCGGACGTGGCCAGACTCGTCATCGTCGCCGCACCGCATTCGTCGTGGTGGGATGGCTGGTGGGGACTGATGTTCAAGGTCGCGATCGGACTCGATGCCTCGTTCATGGGCAAGCGCGAGTTGTTTTTCTGGCCGCTGGGATGGCTGCTGCGCGGCATCGGTGGTATTCCGGTCGAACGCAGTTCGGCGAGCGGCGTGGTGACGCAGATGGTCGCGCGCTTCACCCAGCGCGAGCGGCTCTGGCTCGCGCTCGCACCTGAAGGCACGCGGCGCAAAGTCACCAAGTGGAGATCCGGATTCTGGAACATTGCGCACGCGGCCGGGGTGCCGGTGCTCGCGGTGTACTTCCATTATCCGGAAAAAACCATCGGTGTCGGACCGCTGTTCCATCTGACCGACGACATGTCGGCGGATATCGCGCGCATCCGCGCCTGGTACGCGCCGTGGAAGGGACGCAATCGCGGTACCGAGTGAAGTACTCGAATTGTCATCCGCGTGTCGCGCCACTGTCATCCTGGTGGCCGACACTGCGCACATGTCCACATCCCTGCTACTGCCGTTGTTGCTGATTGCCGCGCTGGGTCTCGCGACCGCGTTGCACTGGGCACATCCAGCGAGCGCCGCGCGCCTGCGCTGGCAGGCCATGCTGGCGCTGCTGGTGGCATTGTCCGCGCTGGAATTCTTCCTGCTCAGCAGTCAGTTGGCCCTGTTGTTTCCGGCCATCGCGGTGCTCGGTCTGCCGCTGCCGCTGCTGATCGGTCCGCTCTGGTGGCGCGCCGACAGCCCGCGTACGCGCTGGTCCGCTCGGCGCTGGATGCAGGTGCTGTTTCCCGCGGCCGTGGTACTGAGCCTGGGCGTACTGGGACTGTTCTTCGTCGGCACCGAGCTGCTCGCAAGCGCAGGGGCATTACCGGCGCAGACCCTGGTTTTCGCCAGCGTGGTGACTGCTTTGCTGTGCCGGCCACGCCTCTCGACGCCGCGTCGCAGCGCCGTCGCGAAATCGGCCTACGCGCACCGCTGAACCTGTCCAGGGCGGTTGGATAGCCTCGCCTGAGCCTTTCATTCGCCGTATTCCGCGGCAAATCCAGCATTCAGTGCCTCGGTCCGGGTGCGCCGGGTCTGCCTGTGAGTGGCCGTTGTCCGGCACGGGCTGCGCCGCCGGACGACAATGTTCGGTTTCATCGCGCTGCGGCATTTTCACTCGTGCACATGTCGTTAGGGGCGGCATGGCGTAGCGCGTCCTTCCGCGTTCGGCTCGCGATGAATGACGGGGAGGGCGCTTGCAGTAGTGCAACGATGGAGAATGCAAGATGTCCCTGATCCCTTCGCTCCTGCGCGCCATGCTGGCCGCGACCTGTCTGGCCGGCGCGTCCTGCGTCTCCGCCGCCTCCTTTACCGTGGTCACCGACGGCTCCGCCTCGGACAACAACCTCGGGGACGGCGTCTGCGCGATCTCCGGTGGAGGCTGCACCCTGCAGGCCGCCATCCAGCAGGCCAACGCGACTGCCGGTTTCGATACGATCAACTTCGGACGCGCGAAAGTCACCCTGACCGCATCGATCCAGAACGTCACCGAACGCGTGCTGTTCAATGGCACGTTCGGTGGTGCACGCGCCGAGATCGACGGTGCGAGCACCAACAGCTGCTTCAATCTGTCATCGCCGGGTGGCTCGGTGAGCGCCAATCCACTGGTGCCACAAGCGAACAATTCCCGAATTGAACATCTGGTCATCCACAATTGCCTGGGCAACGGGATTTCCCTCAACGGGCATGGCTACGTGGTGCTCGACAGCTATATCGGGCTGCTGCCGAATGGCTCGACCGTCGGCGCAAACAGCGGCGACGGCATTTCGATCAGCGCGAACCTGGCTGACGGTGCGATTCCGAGCCTGCCGGCCATCCCGTTGCCGGGACAGCTCGCGGACTTGCCCGCGATCCTCGCGTTCGTGGCCGGCGCATTACCGTCGCTGGCGCCGACGGGCATTGTCAACAATGTCATTTCCGGCAACACCAACGACGGTATCGAGATCTTCGGCCAGTACGCGGCAACCACGATCATCTTCGACAATGTCATCGGCCTGAGTGCCAATTCGCTGCTGCAGCGTCCGAACGGTACCGGCGGCGGTGGCGGCTCCGGCATCAATCTCACCTCGTCCACCTACTGCAATTTCATCGGCATCGACAACACGATCGCGGGCAACAACTCGTCGATTCTCAGTGACGGCATTCTGGTCAACACCGGCAAGGTGCCGTTCCCGAATTTCATCGCGGGCAATTTTGTCGGGGTGAGCAAGCTCAACTTCATCAGCGATTTCGGCAACGGACAATCGGGCATCCACATTGCCGACGCGAGGATCACCACAGGATCCGATCCGGTGCCCAATCCCCTGCAGCTCGCGGTGGTGGTCGGACCCGGCAATGTGGTCGGTTACAACCGCGGCACGACAGCCAGCTTGCTCGATGAGAACAACAACAACGGCGGCATCGTGGTCGGCGGCGATCACGCGCGCGTATGGGGCAACCTGGTCGGCATTTCGACGCCGGACGGCAGCGCGGTGAATATCGGCAATGCCGGCGACGGCATCATCGTAACGGGCACCGATCACGAAATCGGCGGCGCGAGCATCGTCGAAGGCAACATCGTCGCGCGCAATCTGCGCCACGGCATCGTCGTGCGCGGTTCGGCCTCGACCTTCCGCAACAAGGTGCGCGGCAATTCGATCGGCACCCTGCCACCGCCATTGGAGACCGCCGACCAGGGCAATGTCGGCATCGGCCTGTGGCTCCTCTCGGGCAGCAATCTGATCGGCGGCAATGGCGCGGCCGACCTCAATCGCATCAGTCACAACGGCGGGCACGCGATCCAGGTGAAGAATTCCGGCGCCTGGGCCAACCTGATCCGCAAGAACGAGATTTCCGCCGTGCCGGTGGGCAAGCTCGGCATCGACCTCGACGCCGTCGCCAACGGACCGGACCCGATCGACGACAGCCAGGGCGGCGACCGCAGCGGTACACAAGTCAGTTATTCCAATTGGCAGCAGAACACGCTGGCGATCGGCACAGCCGGCTACGACGCCGGCACCGGCGCGAGTTCCGCCGCCTGGAATCTGCAATCGGGACCCAACGGCCAGTACCGCATCGAGTTCTATGTCGCCGATGGCAATCGTGCGGTCGGCAAGACGTTCCTCGGTGAAATGATGACCACGACGAATGCTGCGGGACTGGCATCGGGCACCGCACCGTTGAGTCCCGCGACGCCGATGGATACGCGCGGCATGTACTTCACCGCGACCGTCACCGACCTCAAGCCGACCTTCGGCGCCGAGCCGAATCCACCCGGTTTGCTGGTCCCCGGACCGGCCAACAACACCTCCGAATTTGCGGCACCGGTGCGCGTGCCGATTCCGGGCCAGCTGCGCATCCAGCCCGGCAACCTGGCGCAGACGGTACCGGAGAGCGCCGGCACCGCGACGATCAATGTCGAGCGCATCAACGGCAGCGAAGGCGCGGTCTCGGTGGCCTACACCACGGTGCCCGGCACCGCCGTTGCACCCGATGACTACGCCACCAGCGCAGGCGTGCTGCAATGGGCGGACGGCGATACCGCGCCGAAGCCGATCAGCGTGAGCATCGTCAATGACGCGGTCACCGAGCCGCCGGAAACGTTCACGATCGCGCTGTCGTCGCCGACGGGACAAGTGGAATTGTTGGTTCCGCTCAGTGCGAGCGTGACCATCGATGCGTCCACACCGGTCAGCCTGCAGCACTTCGACGTCGAATAGGAATGCGGCAGAGGAGTTCGGCGCGGCGATCGGTTTCGGTACCATGACCGTACCGGCAACCCGCCGCGCCACAGCGACGCTTCCCATCGACACACGCCTGCCGGACGTTTGCGTCGCCGAGTGGTTCGGCGCGCATTTCAGCGCGCTGCACCCCCGACTGCAGGAACTGCATCGCGTTGGCGGGCAGCTGCGCGGGACCGTGCGCATCGACATCGGCAAAGGCATTGCCGGCTGGATCGGGCGCCGCCTGGCGCGTCGTCTGGGTATCCCGCAGAACACGCGTGACTGCGGATTCACGGTGACGATCTCGCATCACGACGGTGAGCTGCACTGGTCGCGCGAGTTTGCCGGTGGCAGCCGGATGCACTCCGTGTTTCGCCCGATCGGGCACTGGCCAGACGGCTACTGGATCGAGCGCAGCGGGCCGTTTGAGTTGCGCCTTGGCGTCGATGTGATCGATGGCGGCTGGTATTGGCGATTGCGCGCGGCGCGCCTGGCGGGACTGCCACTGCCGCTCGCGTTCCTGCCGACCACGCGCGCGCACAAACGCATCCGCAATGATCGCTATTGTTTCCTTGTGGAATTGTCCCTGCCACTGCTGGGCATGATCCTGAGCTATGCCGGTGACCTCGATCTCGTCGACTCCGGCGTTGCCGCGACGCTCGCGAATTCCGTTCAAGCGTGAGGGCATGTCACGGCTTCCTGAAGGCTGCACACCCTGGCAGGATCGGCGCCGCAGCGCAGCGCGGCGGCCGGCGCAAACGTCGTGATAGATTCGCCCCAGAATGTCGGGAGCGGACGATTGGAACCCAAGGGCGAAATCACCCGGGTGATGGATCAGGCGCGCGGCGGTGATGCCGCGGCCTGGCAGCAGTTTGTCGCGCTGATCTACGCCGATCTGCGCCGCATCGCGCACCGTTCGCTCGCGGCCGCGCCGTCCAACCAGACCCTCAACACCACCGGCCTCGTGCACGAGTGCTATCTGCGCCTGGCGAAAGGCGAGGCGACGGTCAACGATCGCGCGCATTTTTTTGCCCTCGCGGCGCGCGTCATGCGCCAGGTCATCGTCGACTACGCCCGCGAACGGCTCGCGGAAAAACGCGGCGGCGGTGCTCGCGCCATCGCACTCGACGACGTCGACGAAGGCGAGTTGCGCCAGGCCGAACAGTTTGTTGCACTCGATGATGCGCTGAACGCGCTCGCCGCCGTCGAAGGACGCCAGGCGCGGGTCATTGAATGCCGCTTCTTCGCCGGCTTCAGCGAGGAAGACACCGCCACCGCCCTCGGCATTTCGGTACGCAGCGTGCAGCGCGACTGGCAGCAGGCGCGAGACTGGCTGGCGCGGGAAATGGGCGCGTAGTGCACAAATAGCTAACGTTCAAAGCGAGACTTGCGAAGCGCATCAGCGCGCTCGCACTGACGCCGTCCGTGGCGCCATGTCGGTACGGTCGATCAGCGTCCGATCGCTGCCGGCACATCCAGCACCTGTCGCGCGCGTGAGTGCTCCGTGTCGCCCACATCGACGGCGATCTGCAACGGCTGCGGCTGCACGCGCTGCAACGTCACGGCGATGCGCATTGAACCGTGCGCCGGGATCGCCGCGACCTCGCAGCGGATATCGCCGGCCACGCGACAGCTGCCGCTGCGCGCGAAATTCTCCGCCGCAATCACCGCATCGCTGGCATTGATCAACACGGTTTGCGCGGGAACCTCCTCGGCGCTATCGTTGATCAGCCAGGCCAACACCTCGATGTCGATCGCGCTGCGTGCCTCGGCGCGGGCGACCAGGCGCAGCCCCGGCCAGGCATCCACGGCGCGCTGCGCATCAGATGCCGGCTTCGCGAGCAAGGCAGGGCGCAGTCCGCTGCCGGCCTGGAAACCGTTACCGAAAATACGATCACTGATCGCCACGCAGGGACCAAGTTCCGACGTCGAACCGAGCGCGCTGGTCGCGGTGGCGCTGCCCCATGCCGCATGCGTACTGGTGTTGGCCAGCGGCAGAATAACATTGTTCACAAAGCCCGTGCCGCTCGCCGCGGTATTCAGCGCGATGCTGGTCAGCCATGCATCGGATTCGCCGTAACCCGACGCGTCGCACGGGCTCGCGGTGTAGAAGTCGATCGTGTACGCGCTGCTCGGCGTCGAGTTGAGCGTGACGGCGAGACTGGTGCTGCTCAGTCCGACAATCACGTTGCTCAGCACTGGATGATTCTGCAGATCGTTCGCGCCGCTGTCGACATCGTTCGCATCGTTTGCGTTGACGCCGGTGCTGCCCAGATCGATGCCGAGGCCGGCGTTCGCGACGAGACGGTTGTAGCGCAGCGGATTGTCGACACCGGCCTGCACCGCGATGCCGGCACCGAGGTTGTAGCCGATCTGATTGAACCCACCGGCAGTACCGACGCCGATCGTGTTGCCGCTGGCGTTGCTGTCGATGCGGATCCCGTCCTGGCCATTCGGCAGCGCAGCGCTGAATGCCGCGTTCGAGCCAATCAGGTTGCCTTGTATACTGTTTGACAGGGTGCCCGCACCGGTCAGCCGCAGGCCGCTTTGGACGTTGCCGCTGATCAGGTTCTTCAACAGGGTATTGCCGGTCGCGCCCGCGGATATCAGCACGCCGACTTCGCCATTCGCGGCGGCGGCCGAGCCATTGATCGTGGTGCCAATGTAGTTGTTGACCAGCAGGTTATTGCTCACGCCGATCAGGCCCACGCCGTACTGGCTGTTGCCGGACATGATATTGCGCGATGCCACCGGTGCGCCGCCAATGCCGCTGTTGCCGGCACCGCCGTCGATGCGCAGTCCGCGCGCATTCGGGGTCGCCACGCCGCTCGCGTTCAAGCCAATGGTGTTGCCGCTCATCAGCGTGCCTTGCGCGCCACCGGTGAGCCACACGCCGTCACCCGTGTTGCCGCAGACCACATTGTTGCTGATGACCGTGTTCGCGGCCGACGCGGTGACCGTGATTCCAGCGCCGTTCGGCAGGCCACTGCCACCGATCACATTGCCGCTGATCGTGTTGTCGTGCGTGCCGGTGTCGGCGACGAACACACCGCTGCCCGCGTTACCCGCCACCGCATTGAACGCACCCGAACCAATCGTGTTGTCGTGCGCTCCACTCAGCAGCGCGATGCCCGATGCGGCATTCGGCAGCGTTGCCGTGCCGCTCACGTTGACACCGACGACGTTGCCTTGCATCGTGACGCCGAACGCGCCGCTGCCGATCGACACACCATCGTTGCCGTTGCCCGAAATCAGATTGGCGTCGATCTGCACGCCGCTCGCCGCGAACACGTGGATGCCGGCGCCCGTGTTGCGCCGCGCCGCGGTCCCGCCGCTGTCGGTGCCGATGCGGTTGCCGATCACCTTGCCGCTGGTGCTCGCAGCATTGTCAAAACGTATACCATCGCCGCTATTGCCGCTGATGATGTTCTGCAAGGCCGCCGACCCACCGATCTGCGCGCCATCCGCGCCGCCCGTCACCAATACGCCGCCCTGCAGATTGCCACGCAGTTCGTTGATCCCGTTGAGGCCGATGCGATTGTTCTTGACGATCGTGTTGTCGGCGTCCTCGCCGGAAATCTGCACGCCGGGACCGTTGTTGCCGGCGATCGTGTTACCAACGCCGACTACCGTACTCGGCGCGCTGTCGATCCACAGTCCGCCGAGCCCGTTGCCGGCCTCGATGCCATTCGCCGCGGTGCTCGCGCCATTCTTCTTCAGCCCGATGACGTTGTTCTGGATCAGCGTGCCCGTCACCGACGTGCCACCAATGTAGATGCCCCAGCGCGTGTTGCCGGAAATCACATTGTTCTGCAGGGTGTTGTTCTGCGCGCCGCCGCCGACCAGGATGCCATCCTGGCCATTCGGTGTAGCGCCGTTCTGCAGCGCATTCAGACCCACGGTATTGAATTGCACAATGTTGTAGTTGGTGCCGGCGCCATCCACGTAGATGCCGTGGTTGATGTTCGCCGCGACCACGTTCGCTTCGCCGGCATTGCCGTCGCCGATGCGGTTCTGGTTCGCACCCTGCTGGATCTGGATGCCGCGGCTGTTCTTGGTGAAGGTGTTGCCGAACACCTTGTTGCCGCTCGCCGCACTGCCCGCGATCACGATGCCCAACTGGCCATTGCCGTACACCAGATTGCCACCGCCGACCTCACCGGTGCCGATCAGATTGCCCGGTGAGCTGACGATCGCGATGCCGTGCTGCACGTTGCCGTGCGCGCCGAGTTGATCGTCGGGATCCAGTCCAATGTAATTGCCGCGCAGGCGATTGTTGCGCGCGCTCGTATCGGCGTTGGCGTCGCTGATGCGCACGCCATCCAGGCCGTTGCCGAAGATCGCGTTGCCGTCGCCGCTGCCGTAAAAACCCAGTCCGCCGATCTCGGCATTGGTCACCTTGTCCACACCGCCGCCAAGCTCGACGCCGTAGCGCACATTGCCCTCGATCCACAGGCGCTGCAGCTGCAGGCCATTCACCGACGGCGCAGAGATGCCGTCGCCGTTGAATCCAACAATGTACAGGTTGCGTATAACGCTGCCCGTAAAGCAGCACGCCGCAATGATGCCGTCGCCGGCCCAGCCACCCGAACCCGGTCCCTGTAGCAGCACGTTGCCGCCCGCGGGCCGCAGCCCATCGAGGTCGTCGTTGCGCGCGAGCACGAGGCTGAAACTCGGCGTGATCGTCGTGACACTGTTGTCGAACACGATGTCATCGGCATAGTTGCTGCCGACATTCGGATTGTTGGTCACATCGTTAACCGGCACCCAGCGATCGATCGTCGGTGGATTGGTATAAGCGCAACCCGGCTCGGTCGGATCCGCGGCAACCCAATTCGCGCCGGAAACCTGCGCTTTCTCCGCACTGGAAAAACAGTAAATGTTCACCAACCCATCCGGCGATGCCGAATTCCACGACCCGCGACCGAGCAGCACCGCTTCGCGCAGCGTCATCACGCCGTCCACGGATTTTGTCCACGCACTCGAGTTCACCGTAATCACGCTACCGGCGATCGCCTCGGTGCCAACGGTGGAAGCGAGCGCCAGAGCCAGGCGCAACAGGGGAGTGCGAATCAACATGGCGAGACCTCCGTGCCCGGCGCAATCGCGCCTACTGCACAGCTACACGGGGGATCGCGGCGATTCCCGCCAGTGTGCGGAACGAGGGGAGTGACTTCGAGGGAACGGCACCGTGTGATTCTGCGCCGTTCATGGTTCGATACGCGACGCGTACCTTGTGCTGATGCTTCGACACCTCAGCATGGCATCACCGTTGGCGATCGAAGGGTGAGCGGCACCGCGCGATTCCGCACGTTCACGGTTTGACCTCGTGACGAACCGGTGGCATCGATATCCAACCGAGCCAGCGCCAAGATTCCACACTTCACGCGCCATGGCGGATCCCACCACGCCCTTCCGTGGGAAGATGAGACCAGCGGAGGAAGCAGGCATGGCCGGCAGCGCGGATTTCCTGACCCCGGGTGGTGCGCTCAGCGGGCCGGTATTTTCCGGGCTGCTCAAGCGCCTCGATCGCGACCTGCGCGAATTCGCGGCCGGCGAACGGATCGGGCCGTACCGCATCGTGCGGGAACTCGGTCGCGGCGGCATGGCTGTCGTCTATCTCGCCGAACGTGCCGACGGTGAATTTGATCAGACTGTCGCGCTCAAGCTGGTGCGCCCCGGCGGCAACGCGGCGATTGCGCAGGAGTTGTTCCGTCAGGAACGCCAGCTGCTCGCCGGTCTGCAGCACCCGCACATTGCGCGTCTGCTCGACGGCGGGCGCAGTCCCGATGGCCTGCTCTGGTTCGCGCTGGAGCCCGTCGATGGCGAACGTATCGATCGCTACTGCACCGCGCATGCCTTGCCCGTAGCCGCACGGGTGGAACTGTTCGCTCAGGTCTGCGGCGCGGTGCAGTTCGCGCACGCGCGCCTGCTGGTGCATCGCGACATCAAGCCGACGAATATCCTGGTCACCGCCGAAGGCAACGCCACGCTGCTCGATTTCGGCATCGCCCAACTGCTCGAATCGGTCGATCGCGACGCGGCCGTCGTCGACCGCGCATTGACCCCGGGCTACGCGAGCCCCGAGCAGCGCCGCGGTGAGCGCGTCGGAATCGGATCGGATATTTACCAATTGGGACTTTTGCTGCGTGCGATGCTCGGCGTCGCCGAGCCCGCCGGTGGCGCAACCAAGGCATTGACTGGGCCTTCTTTGGCAGCGACCGACGCCACAGCCACTGATCCCGATTCACCACCGGTCGCCGATGCGGAACTCGCCGCGGTGATTGCGCTGTGCCTGCGCGAAGACCCGCAACGCCGCTACGCCAGCGTCGCCGAGCTGCTCGCCGACCTCGATGCCTGGCGGCAGATCCGGCCGCTGCGCGCGCGCGCCGGTGGAAGTGCGTACCGCGCGAATCGTTTTCTGCGCCGCCATCGCTGGAGCGTACTCGCGGCCGCCTTCGCACTCACCGCACTGATCGTGCTGACGGTTGCGTTCGCTGTGCGCCTCGCCGACCAGCGCGACGCCGCGGAACGGGAAGCCTCACGCGCCAACGCCGCCACGCGATTCCTGCTCGATCTGTTTCGCGTCGCCGACCCCGGCGTCAGTCGCGGTGACACCCTCACCGCCAATCAGATTCTCAGCAGCGGCGCCGATCGACTCACCACGGAATTGAAAGACCAACCCGGACTGCGCGCCTCCCTGCTCGAAATGGTCGGACAGGTGCACATGGGTCTCGGCCAGAGCGCGCGCGCCGAACCGATGCTGATCGAAGCCGTCGCGCTGTCGCGCAACGACGCACGCGTGGACCGCGAAATACTCGCCCAACGTGTGCGCGTACTCGCACAGATCCAATGGCGGCTCGGCCACGTCGACGCCGCGCTGGCGAGCGCGCAGGAAGGCCTCGCACTGATCGCCGCACGTACCGATCTCCCCGAACTGCAGGCCAAGCTGCTCAATACGCGCGGCGTCGCCGAACTCATGCTCGGCCAACCCGAACGCACCGTCGAGACTGAACGTGTAGCCCTCGCCCTGATCGAACCACGCCTGGGGCAGGGCCACGAACTCGCCGGCTACGCCTACAACAATCTCGCCCGCGCCTACTCGCAACTCGATCGCGAACCCGAAGCCGCGCAGACCTACGCGAAAGCCCTCGCCAACATCCGCCACCGCCTCGGCGAGACCCACCCCGACTACTACGACATCGGCACCACCTACGCACGCTCGCTCGGCCGCATGGGTCGCTATGTGGAAGCGTATACCGGGTTCGCCAGCATGCGCGCCGGCATCGCCCACACCATCGGCACGCAGGACTGGCGCTACGCCTACTCGCTGCTCGCCGAAGCCGACGTGCGCGGCTGGCAAGGCGACGCCGCCGGCGCCTTACCCCTCGCCGAACAAGCCCTCGCCACCTACCGCAGCTCCCTCGGCGAAGAGCACATCCTCACCGCCGTCGGCCACGAAGGCCTCGGCAACATCCTCCACCTTCTGCAGCGCCACACCGAAGCCCTCACCGCCTACCGCGCCACCCTCGCCATCCGCAGCAAGACCCTCGCCGCCGACCACATCGACCTCGCCGTCGCGCACTTCAGCGTCGGCCGCGAATTGTGTACCTTGGGACAACGCGTGGAAGCGCTCCGCGAACTTGATGCCGCCGCCGCAATTCAGCGACGGCGTTTGCCCGGCGCGGCAACACCGCTGCATGAGACGGAGGAGGAGCGTGCGCGATGCGTCGCTGCGACGAAATAAACTACGCCCCCATAGGGCGGGTCTTGGACCCGCCGCTCTCCCAAGACCCCGCGAAATGAACAACGGCGGGTCCGAGACCCGCCCTACCAAAGCCGCTGTGAAAGCCCGTTCCGCCCCGCGCCGTAAGCCGGGTCTCCGGCCCGCCGCTTCACCCGCACCCTGCAAACCTACTTCTTCCCCCGCACCCGCACCACTGCCCCGCCGCTCTCCGCGACGTAACTCACGCCGAAGTTGATCACCTTCCACTTCTTCGACTTGGCATCAAAGTGTATTTCATGCTTCGCGGTGTCCCATTCGAACGGCTCCCCGGTGTAGGGGTTGGAGAGCGTGTCCCCTCGCTGCGCAAGAAACTCCGGCATCTTCTGCGCGGACACGTGTTCCTTGAGCGCGGCAATCTTGAGCAGCAGCATGCGGCGCAGGGCTTCGGTGTCGTGCTGGTTGTTGATGTACTCGGCGTAGGCGGGTAGTGCAATGACGGTCAGGATCTCGCCGGTGGCGTTGTACGCCATGCGGCGCAGGGTCTGTTTCGCGCTCGCGGTCAACGGCATCGCGGACTCGACGATCTCGGACACGCGCGCGTTGGCGGCGGACATGTCCTTCGGCTCGCCGTTGTGCACCACGAGCACCGCATCCCACAGACGTGCGTACAGATTGCGTGTCGCCTGCCGTGTATAAAACTGCGCGATCAGCCATTGCTTCAAGCAATCCTTCTCGCAGTAGCGCGCGGCGTCGATGGGGTTGGTGAAAACCGATCGGTCCAGGGTGAGGCCGAACTGCAAGGCCTCCCGATGCAGGACGGGTTCCCACTCGCGTTGCGCGGGCGTCGGTGCGCGCAGTGCCACGTCGATGACCTCATGCAGCGCGTTGAGGCCACTCTCGCCGGACTGATGGATTAGCGCGTCGAGTATCCGCAGGTAGCGCTCCTGCGTGCGATCGGCGATCGCTTTCATGATGAGGCCCTGCGCGGGCTCTTCCATGTGCCGCCAAAACGCAATGACGCGCGCCATGCGCTGCAGTGCATTGGCGCGTGTCGCCGGATTGCTCAGATCGCGCAGAATCAGCGAGCGATACAGGTTGGCTTCCTTGTTCGTGTCAGGGAACGTGTCGTCGAGCGACGGCGTCGCCAGATCGTCCACGCGGATCATGCCCAGCAGCGTGTCATAGCGCGCCAGCAGCAACGCATTCGCGCGTTCCAGGTCGCCGAGCGCCGTGACCTCGGTCTTCGCCCAGCTCAGGCAATCCGTGGTATCTGGATCGCAGAATTCCACCGTGTTGCCTTTGGCATCTTTCGACTGAAACGCCAGCGGATCCGCTTTCAATGCTTCTTCTTCTGCACTCGCCGGGTGCGGGCCGTGCTGCGTGATGCGCGCTTCGTACGCATCGAGCCGCCGACGTCCGAACGCGATCGGATCCTCGTTCTCCGCCGCGCCGAATCCGAGCATGTACAGCCACGCATTCTCCGCATCCGGCAGCGTGTGTGGCGTAGGTGCGAACCAACGCTCCGCCGACCGCGTCGACGATTCATCGATCCGGTTAAATATCCACAAACCCAACAGGGGGACCAGCACGATGACCAACAGAACCAGCAGCGACTTCCACGCGAAGCGAAACGCGCGGCCCGACAGCGCCGTTTTGGGCTTCTCCACATAACCCGGACGCGCTCGCCGCATCGCCCCGAACAACCAGAACAGAATGCCCACCGCGAGCACATTGAGCCCGACCACCGGCGCAACAGGCTCGCCGCCGAACACCAGCCCCATCTCGGTATCGCCGATCAGCGACGCATTGAACAGCAGGAAGCCAGTGCTGAAATTGCAAGAAATCCAGACCCCGAACCCGAGCTTGACCGCGTAGGTCAACGCCGTCGACGTAA
>JBDTLV010000118.1:0-14396 GCA_039934615.1 Tahibacter sp. | reverse complement strand
AAGGGCAGTCACTGCAGGATCCGTTTCTCAACGCTTTGCGTCGCGAACGAGTTCCGGTTTCGATCTACCTCGTGAACGGCATCAAGCTGCAGGGTACCGTGGAGTCCTTTGATCAGTTCGTCGTACTGTTGCGCAATACGGTCAGTCAGATGGTATACAAACACGCAATTTCCACCGTGGTGCCGAGTCGCAATGTGCGCATCGCCGAAGCCGGTCATGGCGCCGGTCACGGCGGCCCGGGCGAAGCACCGGACAGCATGGAAACCCCGGAAACTTGAACTTCCTCGACGATAGAGAAAAAGGCGGCGAACGGGCACTGCTGGTTCAGCCGAACTGGGTGGGCGAGGGTGGCAACGCACAGATGTACCTCGACGAGTTTGCCGAGCTGGCACGCTCGGCGGGCGCGACTGTGGTCGAAACCCTCACTGCACGCATCGATCGGCCGAATCCGCGTTTCTTCATCGGCACCGGCAAGGCTGACGAACTGCGTCAACTCAAACTCACCACGAACGCCGATCTGATCCTGGTCAACCATGCGCTGAGTCCGGTGCAGGAGCGCAACCTCGAAAAGCTCTGCGAGTGCCGGGTGGTCGGCCGCACTGGCCTGATCCTCGACATCTTCGCGCAGCGTGCGCGTTCGCACGAAGGCAAGCTGCAGGTCGAGCTCGCCCAGCTCAAACACATGGCGACACGCCTGGTGCGCGGCTGGACCCATCTGGAGCGCCAGCGCGGTGGTGCAATCGGCCTGCGCGGCCCCGGCGAAACCCAGCTCGAGATTGACCGTCGACTGCTCGCCGATAAAGTACAGGTCTTGCAAAAGCGACTCGACAAGGTCGACGTGCAGCGCGAGACCGCGCGACGCGGGCGGCTGCGCAATGCGGTGCCGCTGGTGGCGCTGGTCGGCTACACGAATGCCGGCAAGTCCACGCTGTTCAATCGCCTGACCGGTGCCGGCGTATTCGCGGCCGATCTGTTATTCGCGACGCTGGATCCGACCCTGCGCCGCATCGAAGGCTTGCCCTGCGGGCCGTTTGTACTGGCCGATACGGTCGGTTTCATCCGCGATCTGCCGCATGACCTGATCGCGGCATTCAAGGCGACGCTGGCGGAAACGCGCGATGCGGATCTGCTGATCCATGTGGTCGATGCTTCGGATCCGGAGCGCGACCAGCGCATGGCCGATGTGGCGGCGGTATTGACCGAGATCGGTGCGGAAGAGATTCCGCAGGTGATCGTCTATAACAAGCTCGATCAGGTGCCGGACATGGAGCCGCGTCTGGAAATGATTGCCGGCGGCACGATCCCACGCGTATGGGTATCGGCGGCGAAGGGACTCGGTCTGGATCTGCTCGGCACGGCGATCACCGATCGTCTCGGTCAGAACCGGCAATGCTGTGAGTTGGTGCTGCCGCACGGCAAGGGTCGCCTGCGTGCGCGCCTGTTCGAGGCCGGCGTGATCGCCTCCGAACATGTTGACGATGCGGGCTGGCACCTGCAAATCGACGCGCCGCAAGCCCGCCTGGAACCGTTGTTCGGCCTACCCGATGGCGATGGCGCGTTCTTGAAGTCGGCCCTGACGGCCTCCAACTGAAGGTCATCACCGCCTTTCTTGTACAATCGGCGGGATACTGCGGCCGCGCCAGCGCGTGACGACGACGTTTCGTCGCGCGAAGCGCCCGGTTGTGGTCATGACTGCAACACGACCGCGCGCACTGGCGCGTCGGCGACATCGATGAGGCTTTTCCATGGCATGGAATGAACCGGGCAAACGCGATCCTTGGCGCGGCCAGAAAAAGGGCCCGGATTTCGACGAGATGCTGCGGCGTCTGCGCGAACGCTTCAACGCATTGATCGGTGGCGGCGGCAGCGGCGGTGGTTCCACCGACGGCGCAGGTGGCGGTCTGCTGGTTGTGATCGCGGGCGTGCTGCTGGCGTGGATCGCGTGGGACAGCTGGGTGCAGGTCAATGCGCGGGAAGTCGGCGTCGTACAGCGCTTCGGCCAGAAGACGCGCGTGCTTCCGCCCGGCATCAATTTCAAATGGCCGCGACCGATCGAGTCCGTGACCAAAGTGGAAATTACCAAGGTTCGCTCGCTGTCCGACAATGTGCGCATGCTGACGCAGGACGAGAACATCGTACTGATCGACTTCAACGTGCAGTACCAGGTTGCGGACGCGCAGAACTATCTGTTCAAGGTCAAGGATCCGGAAGAGACCCTGAAGCAGGCATCCGAAAGCGCGGTGCGTCAGGTGATCGGTGCGAATTCGATGGATACGATCATGTCCGGCCAGGGTGCCGAACTGGTCACCGAAACGAAGAAGGTGCTGCAGAAAACCCTGGACGGTTACGACGCGGGTCTGATCGTGACCGAGGTCAATTTCCAAAGCGTCGCGCCACCGCACGAGGTCAAGGAAGCGTTCGACGACGTGACCAATGCGCGCGAGAGCAAGCAGCAGATCGAGAACGAAGCGCAGGCTTACGCGAACAAGCTGATTCCCGAGGCGCGTGGCGCCGCGGCGCGCATCAAGGCGGAATCCGAAGGCTATCGCGCCGAGCGGATCGCGCGTGCACAAGGTGACGCGGATCGCTTCAATCTGCTCGTCGCGCAGTACAAGGCGGCGCCGGATATCACGCGTAAACGTTTGTACATTGAGACGATGCAGCTTGTGTTGTCCGCCAGCGTCAAGGTTTTGGATGGCAGCGGGGGCAAGAATCTGATCCAGTTGCCGCTGGACCGACTCGCACCGGTCAACGACGCGAATCTGCGCGGCGTGGCCGGCGCATTGATCCAGAGCACCGCCGATGATGCGGCGCGCCGGGAGGGCAACCGATGAAAACCGTTACCGCACTGATTGTCGCCCTGCTGTTGCTGATCGGGGTCAACGCCACGTTTGTGGTGCGCGAAGGCCAGACGGCGCTGCTGCTGCAGTTCGGTCGCATCGTGCGCACCGACTACACACCGGGCATCCATTTCAAGTTGCCGTTTGCGCAGCAGGTGCTGACGTTCGACAAGCGCATTCTTGGTCTCGACGCGCAGCCCGAGCGCTATCTGACCTCGGAAAAGAAAAGTGTACTCGTTGATTTCTACGTCAAGTGGCGCATCGACGATCTGGCCAAGTACTACGGTGCGACGGCGGGCGAGGAGATGGCGGCCAATCAGCGCCTGACGCCGCATATCAAGGACGCGCTGCGCTTCGAGTTCAACGCGCGTCCGCTGCACGAGCTGATTGCCGACGGTCGCGTCGACATCACCCAGCACGTGCGTGACAAGGCGAACGCGGCGACCAAGTCGTCGCTCGGCATCGAAGTCGTCGACGTGCGCATCAAGGGGATTAATTTTCCGGAAGACGGCACGGTGTTGCGCTCGGTCTACGATCGCATGGCAGCGGAGCGCAAGCAGTTTGCGAACGACCTGCGTGCGCGCGGCCAGGAAGCCGGCGAAACGATCAAGGCCGATGCGGATCGTCAGCGTCAGGTGCTGCTTGCCGAGGCGAACAAGGCGTCGCAGCAGGTGCGTGGCGAAGGCGATGCGAAAGCCGCGGAGATCTACGCGCAGTCGTACGGCAAGGATCCGGAGTTCTATGCGTTTACGCGCAGTCTCGAGGCGTATCGCGAGGCCTTCCGGGCCGAGAACGGCGTGTTGCTGCTGGATCCGAAATCGGAATTCCTGAAGTACTTCAGCGAGAGCAAATAAACCGCGGTGAAAGATCTGAACGCGGCGTTGTGCCTGGTCCTCGTGGTCGAAGGTCTGTTCCTGTTCGCGGCGCCGGCACTGTGGAAGCGCATGGCGGAACAGTTGCGTGTCCTCGATGATCGCAGTTTGCGGATTGGCGGCGCGGTGATGATTGCGGTGGGATTGCTGGCGTTGCGGCTGTTTCGGTGACGTCGGGTTCGGTCATGTCGCTGTGAGATTATTGTCGGATGTAGTGAAATTCGGTCTGGCTCTTGGATCGGCCGGCTGTAATAGGACCAGGTTTGGTTGAGCGCTGGTCGAAGGTGCGGAGCGGGCGTGAGGATTCGCGCTGGCCGTACCCTCACCCCAAACCCTCTCCCCGAGAGGGGCTTAAGAAACGTCATTAATGTCAGTCAGCGAGATCAGACATGAGTAATTCGGTAGTAATTCTGGGTGCGCAATGGGGGCATGCCGGCGTTGCTTGCGGAATGCGTTGAAGCGCATTCCGCTCTCCGGTATGCGCCGGAGGCAGGATGCCGTAGGCCGGGTGACTTGATGAGCGATGGATCGCGAATTTAGTCACCGTCGTCGCCCCGGTCGGGGCACTCAAAACAGTCAGCGAGATCAGACATGGGTAATTCGGTAGTAATTCTGGGTGCGCAATGGGGCGACGAAGGCAAAGGCAAGATCGTCGACCTGCTGACGGAACAGGTCGCAGCAGTCGTTCGTTTTCAGGGCGGCCACAATGCGGGCCACACGCTGGTGATTGGCGGCAAGAAGACCGTGCTGCATCTGATTCCTTCCGGCATCCTGCGCGCTGACGCGCTGTGCCTGATCGGCAATGGTGTGGTGCTTTCGCCGGCAGCGTTGCGCCAGGAAATCGGCGAGCTCGAGTCGAACGGGGTGGACGTGCGTTCGCGGCTGAAGATTTCGCCGGCGACACCGCTCATCATGCCGTATCACATCGCGGTTGATCAGGCGCGGGAAAAGGCCTCGGGCGCGAAAGCGATCGGCACGACCGGGCGCGGCATTGGGCCGGCTTACGAAGACAAGGTCGCGCGCCGCGGCATCCGGGTGGCGGATCTGTTCTATCCGGAGCAGCTCGCGGAAAAATTGCGCGACGCGCTCGATTACCACAATTTCGTGCTGGCCAACTGGCTCAAGGCCGATACGGTCGACTTCCAGGCGGTACTCGATGAAGCGCTGTCGTTCGGCGATTACGTCAAGCCGATGGTCGACGATGTTTCGACGCTGCTGTACGACTTGCGCAAAGCGGGCAAGCGCATCCTGTTCGAGGGCGCGCAGGGCTCCTTGCTCGATATCGACCACGGTACTTATCCCTATGTGACTTCTTCCAATACGACGGTGGGCGGCGCGTACGCTGGGTCCGGAGTCGGGGCCAAGGACATCGACTACGTGCTCGGCATCGCGAAGGCGTATGCGACGCGTGTCGGCGGCGGACCGTTCCCGACGGAATTGAACGACGACATGGGTGAAATGCTGCGCAAGCGCGGCAACGAGTTCGGCGCCACCACGGGCCGGCCGCGTCGCTGCGGCTGGATCGATCTGGTGGCGCTCAAGCGAGCCGTGCAGATCAGCGGCATCTCGGGCCTGGCGATCACCAAGCTCGACGTGCTCGACGGACTGCCGTCGATCAAGGTCTGCATCGCGTACGAGTACCGCGGCAAGCGCCGCACCCTCGCACCGCTGGACGCTGCGGGCTGGGACGAATGCAAGCCGGTGTATCTGGAATTTCCGGGCTGGGAAGAACCGACCTCGGGTGTGCGCGAATTCTCCAAGCTGCCGCCTGCGGCGCGCGCGTATCTGCGCTCGGTCGAAGAGCTGGCAGAGTGTCCGATCGCGCTGGTGGCGACCGGTGCCGATCGCGATGACACGATCATCCTCAAGGATCCGTTCGCCTGATCGACGCGGAGATTGATTCGATTCGGATCCGCGCGGGGTATATCAACGCGGATCTGCGACAGACTGTGATCGACGCCCCTTGTTGAACCGGCACGCAGGCAGGGCGTCAGCCGTGCTGGCTGGCGCGCCGTGCTGTCTGGCGATCCGTGCAGCTGGGCACACGCTGCGAGGCGTCTGCGCAGACTCACGGCCGTTTGGCACGTATGATCTCTTCTGCATCACGGCGTTGCATCGCCTTCAAGCCGATCGACAACGTCGGTCGGATCGTCGCGGCGATGGCGCAGAAAGCATCTGTGGAAAATGCCGCAACGGCACGCCGGCCGGGATGCAGACTGGCCGCGGATGGATTCGTCCCGGCTGCGACAAACGATCCAGGCACGGAGTGCCCGCATGCAGCGCAGCCGCACGCTGTGAGTCGGCGTGCGTCGCATCGGGCCATGCATCGAGTCGGTACACGCGCATCGGCCTTGGGTCGAGCTCGCACGTCGAATCGACATGCACCGAATCGGCTTGCATGGCATCGGCGTCGCGCACGCCGCGCCAACAAAAAGGCCCGCTGCGGGCGGGCCTCGGCTTCAACAACAAAAAGGCCCGCGCTGGGCGGGCCTTTCGTTCAACATTGGTGCCCAAGAGAGGACTCGAACCTCCACGGGTCGCCCCGCTAGTACCTGAAACTAGTGCGTCTACCAATTCCGCCACCTGGGCAGGTGTTCTCGCCGGCGCCAAAAGTGGCTACTGCGAAGGGCGCGAACGATACTGTCCAGCCTCAGCATTGTCAACGATAACTTGCATTCGCGCCGCGTGTCGGCGAGGCTGCGCACCATTCCTATCAAGAGTAATCCGTGAAGAAAACTACACCACCGCCAAAACGCGGCAGCACCAAGAAGCCGGCACTGCCGGGCTGGATGCCTGAAATCCTGACCAAGATGCGCGGCAAACGCACACCCGAACCACCCGTGGCCGCCGCGCCGAAGCGCGCGCCGCGCGACAAGCCCGCCGCACCGGACAAACTGCACCGCGAAGTGCGCGCGACGTCGCCGCGTTCGGCGCCGCCCGCTCCGATACGGAGCGCCGGTGACCCGTATGCCGAGCGCGAATCGCAGCGCTATGAACACCCGATTCCGAGCCGTGAAGCGATCCTCGAGTTTCTGATCGAGCGCGGCCAGCTGATGAATGCGGAAGCGATCGCGCAGGCCTTGAAGCTCGATCAGGCGCGCGACTTCGATGCGCTGACCAAGCGCCTTGCGGCAATGCTGCGCGATGGCCAGCTGATCCAGAATCGCCGCGGCGGTTATGGCGTCGCCGAGAAGCTCGATCTGGTGCCGGGCTCGGTGCTCGCCAATCCCGACGGCTACGGCTTTCTGCGTCCCGATGCGGGCGGTGAAGATCTGTACTTGTCGCCTTTTGAAATGCGCAAGGTTTTGCACGGTGACCGTGCTCTGGGCAGCATCGTCGGCGTAGATCGCCGCGGCCGTCGCCAGGGTGCGATCGTCGAAGTGCTGGAACGTCGCTCGCCGCGACTGGTTGGTCGCATTGTCGAAAAAGATGGCCTGGTGCTGGTCGCGCCGGACGATCGGCGCGTGCATCAGGACATCCTGATTCCGCCCGGCAAGGACAAGGGCGCGCGTTCGGGCCAGATCGTGGTCGCCGAAATCACCGATCCGCCCGGACAGCATCGCGGTCCGATCGGTCGCGTCATGGCCGTGCTCGGTGAGCGCCTTACGCCGTCGCTGGTCGTGGAAATGGCCATCGCCAGCCACGACATTCCGCACGAATGGCCGGAAGCGGCGCTGCGTGACGCGGCGCAGGTCGAACCGGAAGTCACCCAGGCGGAAATCGATGGGCGCGTGGATCTGCGCAACACGCCGCTGGTCACGATCGACGGCGAAGACGCGCGCGACTTCGACGACGCCGTGTACGCCGAACCGAATCGCGAGGGTTTCCGCCTCGTGGTCGCGATCGCCGATGTATCGCACTACGTCAAGCTCGGTACCGCGCTCGACGAAGAAGCCTACAAGCGCGCGACCTCGGTGTATTTCCCGGGCTATGTCGTGCCGATGCTGCCCGAGACCCTGTCGAACGGCATCTGCTCGCTGAATCCGAAAGTCGAGCGCCTGTGCATGGTCTGCGACATGCAGGTCGATGCGGAAGGCGAAGTCATCCGTTCCAAATTCTATGCGGCGGTGATGCGCTCGCACGCACGCCTGACCTACAACCAGGTCTGGCAGGCGATCGGCGAGAAGAACCCCGATGCGCTCGCGCAGATTGGCAGCCTGATGCCGCATATTGAACACCTGTACCAATTGTACAAAGGCCTCTCCCGCGCGCGGAAGAAGCGCGGCGCGATCGACTTCGAAAGCACCGAGGTCAAGTTCCGCCTCGCGCCGTCCGGCGAAGTGGTGCAGCTCGGCAGCGAACCGCGCAACGACGCGCACAAGCTGATTGAGGAATGCATGATCGCGGCGAACGTACAGGCGGCGCGTTACCTGTCGAAGCTGCATATTCCGGCGTTGTACCGCGTGCACGAGTCTCCGCCCGAGGGCAAGTATCACGACCTGCTCGAATTCCTGAAGGACTTCGGCCTGAAGATGCCGCCCGCCGCGGACGTGGTTCCCGGCGACTTTGCGGCATTGATCAAAAAGGTACAAAAGCGCCCCGATGCCAGCCTGATCGAATCGGTGTTGCTGCGCTCGCAGTCGCTCGCGGTGTATCAGCCCGAATGCCACGGCCATTTCGGACTTGCACTCGACGCCTACGCGCATTTCACCTCGCCGATCCGTCGCTATCCCGATCTGCTCGTGCATCGCGCGATCCGGCACGCGATCGCCAAGGGCAAACCGACCAGCTACAGCTACAGCCCGATCCAGATGGGCGCGATGGCCGTGCACTGTTCGCAATGCGGACGACGCGCCGAAGAAGCCGAGCGCGACGTCGACGAACGCTTCAAGTGCGCGTGGATGGAAAAGCACGTCGGCAGCGAATTCGAGGGCATCGTGTCCGGTGTCACGTCGTTCGGACTGTTTGTCGAGCTCAACGATTCCAAAGTCTCCGGCCTGGTGCATATCACCCAGTTGCCGAACGACTACTACCACTTCGATCCGATACGGCACTTGCTCAGCGGGGAACGGCGCGGGCTGAAATTCCGCCTCGGCGATGCCGTACGCGTGCAGGTGCTGCGCGCGAGCCTGGAAGATCGCAAGATCGATTTCCGCCTCGTGGTACCCGGCGCGGCTTTCGACGGTCAGCCATTGCCGGAACGTACACCGAGCCGCGAACGCAAGCCGGCAGGGGCGAAAAAATCCACCCAGCCAGCAAAAGCGCCCAAAGGGAAGAAGCGGCGATGAGTCACGAGTTATTGATCGGCATCAATTCCGTCGACGCAGCCCTGGATCACGATCCGGGGAATATTGTGGAATTGTTCATTGAAACCGGCACGCAGAATGCGCGCCTCAAAGAGTTGTCCGAGCGCGCCCGCGACCTCGGTGTGAAACCGCATGGCCGCTCCCGCGAGTTGCTCGACCGGATGACCGGCGGCGCGCGACACCAGGGCGTGGTCGCCCAGTACCGCGCCGCACCACCCCGCACCGAAGCGGATCTGCCCGCGCTCGTGGAAGCAGCAGGTCGCGACGCCTTGTTCCTCGTGCTCGACGGCGTGACCGATCCGCACAACCTCGGCGCCTGCCTGCGCAGCGCCGAGGCATCGGGAGCGACAGCGGTCATCGTGACCAAGGACAAAGCCGTCGGCATCACTCCGACCGTGCGCCGAGCCTCGGCTGGCGCCGCCGACCGTGTTCCCTTTATCGCGGCAACCAACCTTGCCCGCACCCTGCGTGCCCTGAAAGACGCCGGCGTGTGGCTGGTCGGAATGGCCGGCGAAACCACTGCGCCCGACTTCTACACCATGGATCTCAAAGGCCCCATCGCCCTGGTCCTCGGCAGCGAAGGCGAAGGCATGCGCCGCCTCACTCGGGAACAATGCGACTTTGTCGCACGCATCCCGATGCGCGGCAGCGTTGAAAGCCTCAACGTCTCGGTGGCAACGGGAGTGGTGCTGTTTGAAACGTTGCGGCAGCGTAGCGTGGCGAAATAACCGAGGGCTTGCCGGTTCCTTCTCATCTCCTGCGATGCGCGGCTCACGTCCTCTCGTTGCTCCTTGCCAGGTTGGCGCTGAGCGCGGCGATGCCCAACAACGAACGTTGACGATTGCGTCGAGTGTTGTTCGAGCAAGAGCCTTCACTCACCGGGCGGTGGGCGAGTCTCTTTCTCTCGTTGCGCCTTGGTAGGTTGGCGCTGAGCGCAGCGATGCCCAACAACGCTCGTTGACGATTGCGTCGAGTGTTGTTCGAGCAAGAGCTTTCACTCACCTGGCGGTGAGCGCGTCACTTTCTCTTTTAATGGAAAAAGAGAAAGTAACCAAAGCAAAATCCACCCCAGAGACGACGCCTTACGGGCATTCGACCGCGTCTTCCCGAAGCGGTCTACCTCGTCCATCCATGGACTCGCCTTGCCCTCCAGGTCCGCGAGCGCTGGCCGCGCCGAATGACAGCACGTTGTCCGCGTCGCTTCCAGCTACGCGACCAAAGCCCGGCCTGTGCCATCCGTGGCTACGGCGCTCCGCGCAGTGCGCGGAGCCCCTGTGCTGGCATTCGGTGCCCGACTTCCTGTCGTAACGTCATCGGTCCTCCGAGCCCCGGTACCCATGCCATCCATGGCATTCGCTCTTCGCGCAGCTTCGCTGCACAAACGGCAAGCCCGCCATTTTATCTCCCGAGGGGAGGTGGGAATCCTGGTAGCGGAGCAACTCGTTCGGCCAAGGGGGCGGGTCGCCACGCCATCACGCGAGCTAAGGCACCTTCAGCGCAAACAACTCATTCCGGTGCGCAGAAAAATACATCAATATCTTTTTCATCTGCACAACGATCGCGCGCGCGGTGACGGTGGCGCCGGAGATCTGGTCGAAGTCTCCGCTGTCGCGTTGCACAGCCCATTGCTCCGGTAACGGGCGGTTCAATGACTTGCCATCGAAGGCGCGGATCCAGGCGCCGTCGCCGACTTGCTCGATAGCGTCGCCGAGGCCGGGTGTTTCGCGGTGGGTGGTGACGCGGACGCCGAGTACGCTGCCATCCGAGCGCAGGCCGATCAGTAGCTCGATTGGTCCGCTGTAGCCTTTGGGTACGGTGGCGCGCAGGACGACGGCGCTGGCTTGTCCGTGCAGGCGCGCGCGCAGCACGGTCGTGGTGTCCGCGCCGAAGCTGGCGCGGTCGTGCACATCGATGCGATCAGCAAGAGGGTCGTTGTCGTACAGCTCGGCGGGCAGCACAGCAGCGATGCTGGCGAGTTCGCGTTCGTGCCCGGCGCGTGCCAGGCGATCCTGCAAGGCCGACCGCATCAGCAGCAGGGCGGCCACTGACAGCGCGGCGGTTGCAAGCACGATGAGATAACGTGAATAAGTGGTTTTTGCGACAATATCAGGCATGTCGGCCTCGTCCGAACACACGTGGCCGGGTGTATCGGTCGATCAGGGGCGCGAGTGCATTCATCAGCAGCACCGCGAAAGCGACGCCGTCGGGGTAATCGCTCCAGCGACGCAACACGAGCGTGAGAACACCGACGCCGGCGCCAAAGACGAGGCGGCCCCGCGGGCTTGCGCATCCGGTGACCGGATCCGTGGCGACAAACCATGCGGCGAACATCAAGCCGCCGGAAAACACATGCTGCAGTGGGGACGGGTGCATGTCCGGGTCGCTGAGCCAGAACGGCAGTGACAGCGCGATTGCGCTGGCCAGCACGGCGAACGGCACCTGCCAATGCACAACGCGTCGCCACAGCAAATAGGCACCGCCGAGCAGCCAGGCGTTGGCGATCCATTCCCAGCCGCGTCCGCCGAAGTCGCCGAAGATCGGCGCGTGGCGGATCTCGTTGATCATCTGGTCCTGGCCGGCCTGATTGCGCAGCACGTCCAGTGGTGTGGCGGAGGACAGCGTGTCCCAGGGCAGCGCCGTGGGATTGCCCAAGATGGCCTGCAGCGCATCACCGAGACCGACGCCCTGCGGTAGCAGACTCGCAGGCGCCAGCCACTGACTCAATTCGCGGGGGAACGACAGCAGAACGACCGCGTAGCCGACCATCGCCGGATTGAACAGGTTGAAGCCGAGTCCGCCGTAAATGTGCTTGGCCACGCCGATCGCGGCAAGCATGCCGATGGCGCTGATCCACCACGGGCATAAGGGAGGAATGCACAAGGCAAACAATACTGCGGTGACCGGGGCGGACAGGTCGCTGATGAAGGGTTGCTGCGGGCGTCCGCGCGCGCGCAGTGCCATAGCCTCAAACGCGAGGGCAAAACCGCAGGCGAGGGTGATCTGGATCAGCACACCGGGGCCGAACACCGCGACGTGCATGCCGATGCCCGGCAGCAAGGCGAGCAGCACATCGAGCATGACGCGGCGCACGCGGATCGGTGCAGGCTGATGCGGTGACCCGGCGACGGCGAAGTGCCTCATGCGGAGCTATCGTCCGGTGGCTGCGCGGGTGGTTTGGTTTCGGCGTCGCGTGCCTGTTTCCTGGCGCGGCCACGCGCGATCGCCGCGAGTACGGCGCTCTTGTCCATCGGCGGTGACGTTGCTGCCACGGTGAGGGATGGGGTGTCGAGGGTGGTCGCTTCCGCTCTGGGCGCTACAGGTACGACGGCACGATCGCTGATGCGCGCCACGCGCTCGGCTTGTTCGCGTGCCAGGCGGATGTTGCGCGCTTCGTAGCGGATTCGTGCCGTATTGGCCTGCGTGTCGCGTCGCTGCGCTATGGCAATTTCGGATTTTCCATGTCGGTACCAATCCACGAGTGGAATTTGCGAGGGGCAGACCTGCGCGCAACAGCCGCACTCGATGCACACAGACAGGGCCAGCCTTTCGGTCTGCTGCCAGTCGTCCAGACGGATCGCATCGAACAATTGCTGCGGCATCAGCTGCGCGGGACAAACGCGCACGCATTCACCGCAGCGGATGCACGGCATTTCCGGTGCGCTGCGGCGGATTTCACCGGCGCCGAGTACCAGCACGCTGTTGCAGGCTTTCACCACCGGTACGCCATCGTGTGGCAAGGCAATGCCCATCATCGGGCCACCCATCACGAGTCGCGCGGCGTCGGGACCGTAGCCGCCGGCGTGTGCGATCAGGAACTCCAGCGACGTGCCCAGGTGCACGTCGAAATTGCCGGGAGAGCCAATTCCGGCGCCGCTCACGCTGACGATCCGCGAGGTCAGCGCTTCGCCGTACTCGATCGCGCGACTCACCGCGTAGGCCGTTGCAACATTGTGGCAAAGGATGCCGATATCCTGCGGCAAGCCGCCGGCGGGGACTTCGTGACCGGTCAGGACGCGGATCAACTGGCGCTCGCCGCCTTGCGGATAGATGGTCGGCACTTCGCTGACCTGCAGGCGGGGATCCGCGCAGCGCTGCACGGCCCGCGTGAGCGCAAGCGTCGCGTCGGTCATCGCGTCTTCGATGGCGATCAGCACGCGGGATGCGGCGCAGATCCGCTGCAGCCACTGAACGCCAGCAACCACGGCGTCGGCGCGCTCACGCAGCAGCCCATCGTCGCAGGCAATGTGCGGTTCGCACTCGGCGGCGTTGATGACCAGCGTTTCGCACACCGGTACGAGCTTGGTTGCGGTGGGAAATGCCGCGCCGCCGAGACCGACCACGCCGCAGTCCGCGAGTCGATCGAGCAGCGCGTGTCGCGGCGTTTCGATGGGCAGCGCGGGCAGGCGCAGCCAGTCGTCGCGTCCGTCGGTCTGGATCACGATGCATTGCGCGGCAAGCCCCGACGCGTGCGGAACGGGTCGGTCTTCAATGGCGAGGATCCGGCCCGAGCTGCCGGCGTGCACCGACGCGCTGAGCCCGTCGGTGGCCTGTGCAATGCATTCGCCGCGTCGGACCGTTTGACCGACGCGGACGACGGGCCGCGCGGCCGCCCCGGCGTGCTGGGCCAGGGACATGACCAGCTCCGCGGGAAGCGGGCAGGGCTGAATGGGTCGCGTCGCCGCGATTTTCCGGGCGGGCAAACGCAGACCACCATGGAAGCGATGCAGGGACATGCCCGCATTGTAGTGGGCGCACGAGCGCTTGGGCGTCGTGGATGGGGCCGCCCGCGGCGGGTCAGGGCTACGCGGAACCGACGGGGTGTTGCCGGGTCTATGGATTCCAGGCGGACGGCTGCCTGTGACTCTCTTGCATCCCCGCAGGTCGACCTCAGATCGAGTTGCCGACATCCGCGGCACTCCCTGCATCCCTGCAGGTCGGCTGCGGATCGTGTTCCGGACATCCGCGGCACTCCCTGCGTCCCTGCAGGTCGCGCGGGGGGCGGCTGCGTGGCATAATCCGCGGCCTTTTGATGGTCTTGCCGACTTCGCGGCGCGACTCTGACTTGCGAGCAATAAGATGGAATTTTTGATTTCCAGCGCCCACGCGCAGACGGCCGATCCGGCTGCGGCGGGCAACATGATGCAGACCGTCATCACCATGGCGATTCTGTTTGGCGCGTTCTACTTCATGATGATCCGCCCGCAGATGAAGCGTGCGAAAGAACAGCGCACGATGATCGCGGCGCTCGCCAAGGGCGATGAAGTCGTGACCTCGGCGGGAATGCTCGGCCGCATCACCGATCTGGCCGACTCGTACGTCAGCGTGGAGATCGCGCCGAACGTCACCGTCAAGCTGCAAAGGCAGGCCATCACCGCCGTGTTGCCGAAGGGCACGCTCAAGTCCGCCTGATCGCATTGTGTACAGTGCGCAATGTAAAC
>JBDTLV010000117.1:0-15030 GCA_039934615.1 Tahibacter sp. | reverse complement strand
CGGACATGCACAGCGGCAAGCGCACCGCGACGAACTATGGTGCGCTCGATGCGTTCTTCCCCGCGCTACTCGCCTTGTCCGGCGATATCGAGCGGGCGCGCCGCCTGCAGGATTCGTCGTTCAAGATGTGGAACCTGCACGGCATCGAACCCGAAGTGCTCGACTACCGCACGATGAAAGTCGGAAGCCCCGGCTACGCACTGCGTCCCGAGATCGTCGAATCGACCTATACGCTGTATCGCGTTACCCACGATGCGAAATATCTCGCCATGGGCCGCAGCTTGTTCGACGACTTCAGGCGTCATTGCCGCACCGACGCAGGGTATGCGGCGCTGAAGGATGTAGTGAGCAAGACCAGGAAGGATTCGATGGAAAGCTTCGTTTTTGCCGAAACGTTCAAATATTACTTTTTACTTTTCGCACCGGCTGACACGCTCGATTTCGATCATGTTGTGCTGAATACCGAGGCACACCCCTTGCGGCGCACCTGGAATCTGGCCAACGCACCTGCGTCAACGCGCTGAGGAAGCCGGCATGGCACTGCACTTCAAGCTTGTCGATGTATTCAGCCGCACGCCGTACGGCGGCAACAGCCTGTGCGTATTCACCGCCGCCGATGGATTGAATGCCGCGCAGATGCTGCGCATCACGCAGGAAATGCGTCATTTCGAGTCGATTTTTCTCCAGGCTCGGTCAAGCGATGACGTAATCAGTGCGCGGGTGTTCGATCTGCGCGAAGAACTGCCTTTCGCAGGACACCCCATCATTGGCGCCGCCGCCGTTCTGCATCACGCCTCGGCGCAGACCGGCGAGCGCATGCAGAAGTTTGCGCTGCGCGACAAGACGGTCAGCGTCATCACCGAACGCGCCGGACGCGGCTACTACGGCTTGCTCGATCAAGGCACGCCGGAATTTCTCGGCATGACCGACGATCGGCAGGCGTGGGCGCGGGCATTCAATCTGGACGTTGCCGATCTGGACCCCGGACTGCCACTGGCGGTGGTCAGTACCGGCCTGCGCTATCTGGTGGTGCCGGTCGCCGCAGGCGCGTTGGCGCGCGCGCGGATCGCACTGGACATCAGCGAGGCCCTGCGCGGTGTCGGAGCGCAATTTGCCGTGCTGCTGGACGAAGCGGCACTCGAAGTCCGGCACTGGAACAATGACGGTATTGTGGAAGATGTCGCGACCGGCAGCGCGGCCGGCGTGATCGGGGCATACCGTCTGCAGCACGGGCGTGCCCGCGGCGGCGAGACATTTGTCCTGCAGCAGGGGCGATTCACCGGGCGCGCGAGCACGTTGCGCGTACAACCGCACGGCGCGACCGGCCATATCACCACGGTCAAGGTTGGTGGCGACGTCGCATTGGTAGGGCGCGGCACCCTGGACGTGCTGCCGCAATAGGCACGCTTCCCGCGACGGCTGGTGCGCGCTATCAGTCGGGCATGAACAGCGGTTGCATCGCATTTCTGGAAAAGGTGGCTATTGCGTGAAAAGCCGAACACATCAACGCCTGACGAAGTGACATCAAATTGCCTGGATCAATCCAGGCACGTCTGGCCGCCGTTAGGACCGTATCGACAGGCACCGACGTCGGGTCAATCAACCGTCGTTCATTACGCGTCGGCGCAATGGTCCTGTGTGCGCCGTTGCCGCGGAAAGCATCCGGCGTATCCATGACGATGAGCGGCCATGCGGAATTTCCGCAAGCGAGAGTAGAAATTCGACCGCCGTTCAACGAGACTGCGAGGCATGCAAATCCTTTGTCACGCTGAACAATCCATGCGCTGCACGGCGCAGGCTGCGTTTGATTTTGCGCTCGACACGGCACAATTTCCGGCGACGTTTACCGGCTATGGGCCGATTCCTTCGATTCGTTCCATCGTGGTCGAAGGTCCGCTCATGCCCGGTGCAGTCCGTCGGGTCTCGAATTCGGACGGTTCTGTGCTCACCGAGCGCGTTGAGACAGTGGCTCGGCCGGAGCGACATTCCTACACGCTGGAAGGATTTCGCGTCCCGTTTTCCTGGCTGGTCAGACAGGGCACGGCGGACTGGACATTCGAGGAAACGGGCGTGATAACGCGGGTTCGCTGGACCTACGCATTTCGCCTCACCAGTCCGCTGGTCATGCCGCTGGCGATGGTGCTGCTGCGACTTTTCATGACCCGTGCGATGCAACGCTGCCTTGAGAACATGGCCGGCGTCCTCGATGACGGATCCGGCGCGATGAGAGGGCATGCATAAGTGGAAGACTGGATCCTCCTCGCCATGGCACCGGTGTTCCTCGCCTGTATCGGCTGGGAAGCGTGGTACTGGCGGAATCGCCGGCCGGTTTACAACCTCCGGGATACCCTCTCAAATGCCGCACTGGCGCTGATGCACCAGGCGTCCGACGCGCTGGCCTGGCTGCTCGTGATCGGCGTGTATTGGTGGATTTATCAATTCCGCCTGTTCGACCTTCCAACTTCGGCGTGGACCGTCGTTGCCCTGTTCGTCGCGCAGGATTTCTTCTACTACTGCTTTCATCGCGCCAGTCATCGGGTTCGCTGGATGTGGGCTTCGCACGTGACCCACCACTCGTCGCAGCGACTGAATCTGTCTACCGCCTTCCGGCAGAGTCTCACCTATCCGATTTCCGGGATGTGGGTGTTCTGGCTACCGCTCGCCTGGATCGGTTTTTCGCCGAAGCACATCGTTGTTGTGGTTGCGATCAATCTGGGTTTTCAGTTCTTCGTACATACCGAAGCAGTGCGCCGGCTCGGCTGGCTCGAGCACGTATTCAACACGCCGTCGCATCATCGCGTACACCATGCGCGCAATCCGAAATACATCGATCGCAACTACGCGGGCGTGCTGATCGTGTGGGACAAGCTGTTTGGCAGCTTTGTCGAGGAAGATCCCGAGGTTGCCTGCGAATACGGCATCGTGCGACATATCGAGTCGCACAATCCGCTACGCCTGACCTTTCACGAATGGATCGCGATGTTCCGCGATGCGGCGCGTCCGCAGTCACTCCAATCCCGACTCGGACAGTTGTTCGGTCCGCCTGAGCGCGCGCACGCCAGCGGCGAATCAGCGCCGACGCCGGATGGGGAAACTGCTGCCGCGCAGCCATAGCATTGCTCATCAGGCTGGCGTCCAGTAGTCCACGCTGCGGCCACTGAGGTCCTGCGACCGGAGTTCCATCGTAGCTTGTTATGTTTGTGCATTATGCGGCATGCATTGCATGCAGTATCGCATCGAAGTCCCCGATTCCGCCTTGCTAACGCGAGGCCGGCATCGCCTGCTCGCAAGCCGATCGAATCGTACCGCGGGCATCGACATTCCCACTTCTGCGCAAAGCTGAAGCGCCTCTGTACGGAGGGCCCGCGGCCGCTCCGCGTGGGTCGTGCGTTCAGCCAGGCGCGCGCACACTGCCTCCAGTACGACGCCGCTACATTCGAAAGGGAGTTCATCATGTTCAATGCAATTGGGGTTAATGCGCCCGTCCGCCTCATCGGTCTGGCTTGCCTGCTGATGTCAACGCTTGCTGCGGCAGCGCCGGTCAAGTGGACGTTCAGCACCGCCACCTTCGACGACGGCGGCACCTTGTCCGGCTACTTTGTGTATGACGCGGATACGAATGCGATCAGCGACCAGGCAGTTTCGGTGGCCGGCGGCAATCTGGCCGATTTCCCGGTACTGATCTACAACAGCGCGGATTCGATCGCGAGTTACGAGCCGTTCGGCAATTCGCAATCGACGCTGATCCTTGCGCTGCGCAACAGCGAACGGCAATTGCGCGTGACGCCAAATCTCGCACTGACCAACGCCGGCGGCTCGGTGCCGTTGAACTTGCAGACGTCGGGTGGCGGCAGCGGCAATGTGGAATGTTTTAATTGCGGACCCGCGCGCCTGATCGTTTCGGGCCAACTGACCGGCACGCCGGCCGGCAGCGGATTCAATGTCGGTCCCTCACTAGCGGGCAATTGGTACGACCCGGCCCAGGATGGCCACGGCTTCCAGTTCGAAGTGCTCGGAAACGGCGTCGCGACAGCATTCTGGTTCACCTTCGACAACGCGGGTAACCAGGTCTGGATCAATGCGTCGGGCACCATCAACGGCAACCGCATCGTGATGGATGGCGGACGCGTTTTGAATGGCCGATTCCCGCCGAACTTCAACCCTGCCGTGTTGGAACGTCGCCCGTGGGGCTCCCTGACGTTCACTTTTACAGACTGCAACCACGGACAGGTGACATGGAGCAGCACCGATCCGGCATTCACTCCGACCGGCACGATGAATTTGCAGCGCTTGACGAGTCTGAGCGGGCTGTCCTGCTCCTAGACGCGATTCGGAACGGGAGCGGCTGCTCCCGTTCCGACGGTTGCCGCGTCGGCGGCATGCAAGACCAGACAAGCATACGTTGCGCGAAAACCATTTCGCCACTCGTCACATTTGCGGTCGAAGGTCCCGTGGTCGCCGTGCTCAGGCGCTCGCGACCGCAGGTTCGGCGAATACCGCCATGTGATCGGCAAGTGCCTTGGCGAACGCAGGCCTTGCCTCGCAGCGCCTTCGATAAGCCTCCAGATTTGGCCACTGCGCCAGCAACTCGGTATGCCGCACGATACGTAGCACCGTGGTCATCAACAGGTCGCCGGCGCTAAAGCGGCCTTCCAGATAATCGCGTTCACCCAATGCTGCGGAAAGTGCGAGCAAGCGCTGTACGACAGCTTCGACCGCTTCGGGTCTGCGCAGGGCCGCCCATTCCTTGCCGGAATGGAACATGTCGATCTCGGTCAGATGTTGAATGCGTGGTTCGACGCTGTTCAGTGCAGCAAACATCCAGGTGATCGCCCTCGCGCGACCGTGCGCATCGCGCGGCAGCAGTTGCTCGGATCGCTCTGCAATATGCATCACGATGGCACCAGACTCGAATAGCGTAGTGCCGTCCTCTTCAAAGACCGGCACCTGGCCGAAGGGCTGCTGGCAACGATAGTCCGCCGAGGCCATGTCTTCGCGTCCAAGCAGCCGCTGCACGTACGGAAGTCCGGCCTCCTCCAGCGCCCAGCGCACGCGCAGATCGCGCTCCAGTCCCTGCGCAATCACCGGTACGCGCCCGAAAGTACTGATCTGGATCATGAGCGCAGATTCCTTTGTCAAATGCTCGGGCGGATGGAGCCGGGGCGGTCTCCCGGCGCAGCATAGTGGATGGATTTGCAGGACGGCATGGCCGTTTCCGTCACGCGATGTGCCGTGACCGAGCTCACACCGACGCGCTTCCGCATTGCCCGGCAACGAGCCTACACTCGCCGCTCCCTTTCATGCCGGATTGCGCACATGCAGCGTTCCATTACAGCTTTGATCGCAGGACTGTCGCTGGCCATGAATGTCCATGCCCAGACGCCGGCCGCAACACCGCCCAGCCCTCTGGTGCTCAAGGCTGCGCGCCTGTTCGACGGCAAGAGCGGCAAGCTCAGTGAGCCCGGCCTGCTCGTCATCCAGGGTGATCGCATTGTGGCGGTTGGTGCAAATTCCACTGTTCCACCCAATGCGCGCATCATTGATCTGGGCGATGCCACGCTGCTGCCGGGATTCATCGATGCGCACACGCATCTGACCTATGACCACAACGACAATTGGGCACAGGGTTTTTATGAAGGAATGCTGCGCTTTCCGGTCGAACAAGCCCTGCACGCCGCTCGCAACGCACGCGTAACCCTGCAGGCCGGCGTCACTACCGTGCGCGACGTCGGCGGTGGGGATTTTATCGACGTGGGACTGCGCAACGCGATCAACGACGGCATCAGCACAGGACCGCGCATGCTGGTCGCCGGCCATGCGATCGGATCCACGGGCGGTCATTGCGACAGCTCGCCGATCCCACCGGATCGCGCCAAGCCCTCTGGCGCCCTGGAAGGCGTGTGCAACGGCCCCGAAGAGTGCCGCCATGCGGTGCGTGAACAAATGAAATATGGTGCGGATCTGATCAAGATCTGCGCCTCCGGCGGCGTGCTATCCGAATCGGATCCGGTCGACGTTCCGCAACTGACGCCCGCCGAACTTGCCGCGATCATGGCCGAAGCGCATACCTGGGGCCGTAAGGTCGCGGCACACAGTCACGGCGACCAGGCAGCGAAACTCGCGGTCGATGCCGGCGTCGACTCGATTGAGCACGGCAGCTTCCTCCAGCCGCCGACCCTGCAGCTGATGAAAGACAAGGGCGTCTACCTGGTGCCGACGCGCATGACCCAGGTCTGGGTACTTGCCAAAGCGGACACCTATCCGCCCAAGATCGCCGCTAAGGCCCGCGCCGCCGGAACGGCACATGCGGCAATGTTCAAGAATGCACTGAAGATCGGCGTGCCGATTGCGTTCGGCACGGATGCAGCGGTGTACCCACATGGCATCAACGCCGAGGAATTCGGTGACTACGTTGACCTGGGCATGAGCCCCGCTGCGGCGTTGATGACCAGCAGCATCGGCAGTGCGAATTTGCTCGGGATAGCAGCGGATGTCGGTACGCTGGAAGTCGGCAAGTTCGCCGATGTGGTCGCGGTACCGGGCGACGCGCTGAAGAACATACGTGCGACAGAGCACCCGAAGCTGGTCGTGAAGAGTGGCCTCGTCGTGCCCTCAACGGACGGAGTGAAGACGGGAGATCAGTGATCTGCGACGGCAGCCGATGCATTGCAGGCGCATTGGGCGCCTGATTGGCGTCAAGCGCGCTGCGCTCAGAATATCCTGCCGAAGCGCAAAGCGCTTGCAGTCTCGGAGGACAAGCTGATCGCTACGCAGCTGCATCCACGCGGGCCGTAAACTGCTCCTGTCTCGTGATCCGCTCAGCGCAGCGCATTTGTCTTCCAGAACGCAAAGCGCTCGCCTTTCGTAGAAAGTGCTGAGCGCAGTGCGCATGAAGGTGCTTCCGTGACCAGATCCGTCAGCGCAAGCTCAGCGTCTGCCGCTTCCACGCCGGGTCCTGCCAGCGGTAGAACAGACTCAGGGAGTCTGGCTTGTCCGCGTGTTTTTCGACGCTGAGGGTGTCAAGGTCGAGCACCTCGAAACTGCGCACGAATTTCCCGCCAATGCGCGTCTCCCGCGCAGCGAGGAATTTCTTCGCGCCAGGCACCCACCCGGCAAACTCCACGTAACCCACATCCGGGGTTTCGCCGCTGGGTGGCACGACATCGACGCTCCAACCGCTGCCGCCGGTATGGAACACCCACATTTCGCGCCACGCATCAATCGGCTGCACGGCCAGCACCAGCGCGCTGCCCTGAGCATTGACGCGAACTGAACTTGTCCACACCGTGCCAAAGGTACAACGCCGCAACAAGGGAGCGTCCTCGCGATGTTTGGCGTCGACGAGCGCAAGGCAGGTCTCTCCAGCCTGGCCTGGCTTCACGGTCAGCGCGAGACTGGCGGGCGGCGTGGCCGGCAGCGGTTCGGACGCCCAGCGCACTGCGCCCACGCGCACGGCGGCGTCGCTGTAGGCGGCGGCATCTTCATCGGTCAGTTCGATCTTGTCGACCCCGACCAGCTCCTGCAGGGCGAGATCCGCCGCCTCCTTGGGCGATTCACCGCGACGCGTTTTCTCGAAAGCAATGCTGGCGGCTACGGATGCGCTGCGCAGGCGCAACCGGTTCTGTAGATAGGCCGGCAGATTCGCACGCTGTACGCGGGCGAGCACCTCGGCGCGCCAGGTGTCGAGGCTGGCGCGAACGGTCGGTGTGAGATCGGGATCGATGCAGTCGTTGCGGGTTAGCGCCAGAGCCGCGCGAGCTTTCTGTTCGTCATTCGAAGCCAGCGCGAGCGATCGGCGGAATGCTTCTCCGTCGTAGCACAATTGCATGCGACCATCGCGTTCCAGACTGCGCAGCGTCACGCCGTAGCTCGCGATGACTTCGAGGTGAGCGGCGAGCACCGTGTCGGTGGTCTTGCTCTTGCTCGACGATGCGCGCCGCGCGAGGCGTTCGGCCAGGGTGCCCAGCGTATCGAAGGCTTCGGCGCCGATGTCGTTTGCCGGCGCCGCCTTCAGATACGCCGCGATATAGCCGACACCCAGCGCTTCGGCGCCGGGCGTATCACGGAGGAAGCGCACCACGGCCAGCAAATCACCGGCGCGTTCCGGCTGCATCGACACGCGCCGCACCTGTGAGGCGCGCACGAAACCGGCGCGCTCGCGCCGGTGATCGTAGACCTGCAGATAGTCCATGCGTTGACCGCGAATTTCCAGGGTGTCGCCCTGCCACAGCACGACTTGCTGCTGTGCCGATTCGCGCGGCGATACGCGCAAAGGCGCCTGATCGAAGGTGACGATAGCCATCTCGTGCGGCTCGTCAGCGAAACAGGGCATTGTGCAAATGGTCAACAGCGCGCCGAACAAAATTGGAAGTCGCATGGTCATCACTCCGCGCCCGCCGAAGCCTGCGCGACCGGCTGCCCATGCGAACCACCGAGCAGAGCCGAACCGATGAATCCACCATCCGCAGGCGGCGAAGCAATGATGACCGAGATCTTGTCCGACAGTTTGTCGGCCAGGGTCTTCTGGATCAGCAATGGGTGCTTGGTGATCAGCTCGCCATCGCGTTCCATCTGCGTGCTGGCTGCCTTGCCGAGTTGTTCCATTCGGTACACTTCCGCATCCGCGAGTTTGTGACGCGAGTCGGCCTCGCCAGCGGCTTCGATCCGGCGCGCTTCGGCGGTGCCCTCGGCGATGCGGATGCGCGAGGCCTTGTCCGCGTCGGCTTCAAGCTGGCGTTGTTCGATCTGCTTCTGCTTGAACGGGATCACGTGCTTCATGGCTTCTTCCTGCGCTTTGGCCGCAATGATTTGCTCGTTCGCACTGGCCTCCGCTGCCTTCTCGCGTTTGACTTTTTCCGCCTCGCCCTGCAGCTCGGATTCCTTGACCTGCTTTTCCTTCAGCTGCAGGGTGTATTGCATCTGCTCGGTCTGCAGTTCGACGGCGAGCAGCTTGTCCATGCCGGCGCGATAGTCCGGCGGCAAGTCGACATTGCCCATGGTTACCCGACGCAGCACGACGCCTTCGGCGGCGAGCAGGGGCTTCAGCTCCGCTTCGATCGTCTCCTGCAATTCCTGGCGCTTGGTCGAGAAGATTTCACGCACGGTATATTTTGTAAATACTTTATAAATTACACCCTGCACGAGCGGTTCGACCAGCTCGCCGTTCACATCGAGCGGCAACTTGGCGGACGAAATCGCGAGCTTGGTCGGGTCGAGCGCATAGCGAATCGACAGCTCCACACCGAGCGACAAGCCTTCTGACGACTGGAAAGGCGCTTCGCCATCGGCCTTCGCACTGCGCAGCGGCGCGTACGTCTGGTCCTGCAGCGAAAAGCGTCGAAGCTCGTGCACGCCGGGGATTATCAGGGCTACGCCCTCGCCGAGTTGCGTGGTCGAGCCGGTGATCCGGTTCAAGCGGATGCCGACCTCCCGCTGCCCCACCGAATCGACCGGCGGATGCTGATACACCGAGTAACCCAGTGCTGCCAAGACAGCGAGCGCAATGATTTTCTTGCTGAACAGATGACGCGATGCTTCCTTCAATCCACGCAGACGGTCCGACACAAAGCCCCCAAAGGCATCAATGGATTCCAGCAAAAGGTTCACTTGCGTGAACCCGACTGCGCGACGCTCCGGCCTTGCCGGCCCGTTCCTCGATTCATTCGCGCAGGAGTATTCGAACACCGGCCGGGGCGCGGCACCGGCCGCAATCGCGTCGGATTGCGGCCCGGTTATGGCGACTTGCGGGCAGTGAAAAAGTGCGCTCCAAAGGTGGCGCCGAGACTGACCGGAAATACGGGCAAGGATGGCCAGCAAACGCGCGCCGCGCAGGCGGCCCACCTCCCGCTCAGCGCATCGCGCGGAAGAAACCTTGTACCGGCGCGTTCGGTCCGTTGACCCTGTGAGCCCTTATTTCACGGCCTGTGGCGTGCCGTCGAGCGGGATCGGACGGCGTGTTCATGGCCGACGGCTGCACCGCCGTCGACTACGCAGAATCCATAGACGCGCTTATGGAGAAGCGCTTTCCCTGAGGCGGGCACTCTGCCGCGGCACGCACGTCGCGTCGATCCGGTCATCGAACGGATTGCCGCGCCGGGCACCTCGCCCGGCGCATTTCCGCCGCGACGGGTGAATCCCGCGCAACGGCAGAAAGCGCTCCAGGCTCAATGCCGCATGCGCCAAGGACGCCCCAATCGGATCGTATTCCTGCGGGCACTCAACCCGGACAAATCCACAAGCTGACAATTCTTACAGCTTGCTGGCACGTTCAGCGAAACGCCTGATACGCGAGGGAAGGGATTGCGCGACAAGGACAACGCAGCCTTTACGAGCCGTCGGCGCCAATTGGGGAACAACCATGCTGAATGCCGTTATCGATATTTCACATCACAATGGGGTGAGCAGCTTTACCAAAGTGCGCGCCGCCGGAATATTCGGGATTATCCACAAGGCGACCCAAGGCGCCGTGTATGTCGATCCAACCTTTGCGCCGCACACCAAGAAGGCGCTGGCAGCGGGGCTGAAGGTCGGCGCCTACCATTTCGGAACCGCAGGTGACGCAATCGCGCAGGCCGATCACCTGATCGCCGTGGCCGGTTCCAGCGCACTGCTGGTTCTCGATTTCGAAGGCAATCCGCAGGGCCAGGACATGACCCTGACCGAAGCAGAAGATTTCGTGCACCATGTGAAGCAGGTGACGGGACGCTATCCAGGCCTGTATTCCGGACATACACTGAAGGAAGCGCTGGCCAATGGCGGCATCACCCGCGCGGACCAGACCGAGCTGTCCAATTGCTGGCTGTGGATCGCCCAGTACGCCACCGCGCCGTTGATTCCGAAAGTTTGGGACAAGTGGACACTGTGGCAATACACGGATGGCGCAGCGGGTTCCGGTCCCTATCAGGTCAATGGCGTCGGCCGTTGCGATCGCGACACGTTCAACGGAACGCAGGATGAGCTGTCGGCATTCTGGGCGGCCAACGGCGCCTAGTTGTCCCTGCCTCATCGGCGACAAGCATCCAGGTCAACGCCGTCCGCAGAGTCCCTGTTATCGGCAATGCAACGCGAGCAGATCGGGCTGCGGCGCGTTCTGACGACTGCCTTTGCGCGGTCGCCTGCAGCGATGTGAATCACAACTGCCAGCGCGCAGTCATGCTGAATTGTCGTCCGGGCCCCGGTTCGAAATAACGCGAGTTGGCCTCGTTGACAATTACCGAACCGATATAAGCACGATCTGCAACATTGTCCACACGTAGTCCGACTGTCGCCAATGCGTTGCCGAAGCGCCAGTCTCGCGACATGTCGATGGCCCAGACTGCATAGCCGGGCGCGCGCGCGGTACCCGCGTCATTCGCACTTACCGCGCCAATCGCGTCCGTCTCGATTCCGTAGCGCCACTGATTCTCACTGTGCAGTTCGACGCGCAATGACGCGACGTCCGTGGGCACGCCTGGCATCGTCGTGCCCGCTGCGATCGGCACCGCAGGATTCATGCAGGACGAGCCCGCGCAAGCCAGGAAAGCCGATCTGAAGCGCGCATCGAGTCGCGTATAGGCGAAGCGCCACTGCCAGCGCCCGGATTCCTCCAGGGAGGCAGCGGACCATTCGACACCGCGGCGGCCGGTACGCGCGATGTTCCGATACGTGGAGCGTCCGCCAACGTTGCTGAGCACCGCCAGTTCATTTCGACTGTGGCTGTCAAAAATAGCCGTGCCGGCACCCCAGGATTGGTTGCGCCATTTGAGCCCGACCTCGCGACTCAGGGTGCGCGCTGGCCGCAGGCCGAAGGCCAGGCCGGAGGCACCATCGTTGCGGTAGGCCAACTCGGCGAACGTGGGTGTCTCGAATCCGCGCCCGGCACTCGTATACGCACGAAGCGTATCCGTCACCGTCCAGGTCACTCCCGCAACGGGCGTTGTCGCACGATAGCTTGCGGTGCCACTGTCATCCGGATTGACGTCATCGACGAACGCGTCGTCGGAGCGAAAGCGCACAGTGCTGTGTCGCAAGCCGGCGAGCAGACGCCATCGCGCGCCCAGTTGCAAAGTCGATTGTGCGTATTCGTCCACATTGTTAACGCGGTCGCGCTGATCGCGCCGCAGAGCGCCGATCACTCCAAGCTCGTCGGCGCGGAAGTTCTCATAGCCACGCCTCCGCTGCGCCTGCAAGTCGGTTGCGACGCCAACGTCGATGCGAAAGTCGCGCCCGCCGATCGTGCCTGCGTGCGTCCAGCGCAGATCGGCGCCGCCGTAGCCACTGCCCAGATCGACAACACCGCCGCCGCTGAGGGGATTTGCCTGAGCGACGACGGGTATCGCCAGCACCTGCATGATCTGGCGATCACCCGCGTAGAACACGGCGTGGAAACCGTCTGCGTCGGCCGGCGCGGTATCGAAGATCAGCCCGGCCTGAGATTGGTGGACAACTTTGCGTGTGTTGAACTGCAGCGCAGACGGCGTCGCCTGGCGGGGGTCCGCGTCGACTTGCGCAGCCGACAGCCCGAGGGGGTCCTGGGCATGCGGCAAGGCGAGGCCGTTCGCCACCAGTGTCAGCTGGCCTGAGTCGCCCAGAGGAGCGACGAACTTCGCATTGCCCACTTCCCGGACGGCAGCGCTATGCGCGCGATAGCCATCGGTCTGAAAATGCGACAATGCAACATTGTAGGAAATCGACTCTCCCGCACCGCGCGCCACCGCACCGAATCGAAAAGCGCCGTCGGATGCGACTCCCGCGACCACCAGCATGCCGGGCGCCGCGCGTCCGTCGCCGCTCTGGATCGCGATGACGCCGGCCGACGAGTTGCCATAAAGGGCTGAGAACGGTCCTCGCAGCACACTGATGGATTCCGCGCCGTCCAGACTGAAGTGCGTCAGCTGACCCTGCCCATCCGGCATCGTTGCCGGAATGCCGTCGCTATACAGGCGCACGCCTCGCACGCCGAATGCGGCACGGGCGCCAAAACCGCGGATGCTGATTTGTGCATCCTGTGCATAATTTTGACGGTCGCGCACCAACAGCCCAGCCACGCCATTCAGTGGTTCGGAGAGATTGACGCCAAACTGTGCATGCGCTGTCGCATCCACAGCGATGCGATCAATCGCTGCCGGCACCTCGAAATACTCTGGGCCTGCTTCCACCGTGATCACTGGCAGGCTCGGCACACTTGCGGAATCGGGTACGCTTTGCGCCGAGGCTGCGACACTCGCCAGCAGCGCGGCAAGGCTTCCGCCTCGCGCCAAACGAATGCCGGCGAAAACGATTAGCGCCCTGCGCATGGCATGGGTTCTGCTCAGACTTCGGACCTTCCGGAAGGCGGCGTGTGCAGTCCGAACAGGTTGCCTTCGGTGTCGTAGGCGAGCGCGATGTGACCGTAGCGCCCGATCGAGGTCTTGGGTTTGTGGATCCGACCTCCAGCGGCGACGACGCGTGCGGCTTCGACCGCGCAATCCGCGCTGGAAAAGTATATCAACGTGCTGTTTCCACCGGCGGCGAACCCCTTCATCCAGACCAGTGCGCCGGGCGCGCCGTAGGTTTCCATGTCCATGGGAAAAGCCAGCATCTGCCTGTCGATGCCGCCACTGTCGGGCAACTCCTGCAGTTGCAGCTGAAGCACCGTTTCGTAAAACGTGCGTGCGCGCTGCAAATCATCGACGTAGATCTCGAACCAACCAACAGGGTTGTGTTTCATTTTGTCGCTCCTTGTGGGTCCACGGATTCAGGCGGGGGCGAGCTGCACGGTCGCTGTTCAGCAGCGATCCCATTGACGATCGCCAGCGAAGGTATGCCGAAACCCGCTTTTACCGCGACTGAACGTATTGACCGGCGCGCCGCCTCACGTCTGTGCAGGCGAGCGGTAAAAATGCTGCTTTTGCAACTTGACCCTATAGTGGAACATCCAAGACAACCCCGCTGCGCATCGCACGAGGATTGCAGTCACGTGCCGGGATAGCGGGGCGAACGCGAATTCCGGCGTGCTGTCCGGGACTCGGGAGCACTTGTTGCCGCATCCCGGCTGCCGTTTCATACCATTTCCGCGCGGCCTGCGATGCAGGATGCCTATGCTGCTGCCGCTCCGCGTGAAGAATACACACGGAGATCCTTCACGGGCGGAGTGCCATGATCGTCGTCGTGCTGCTCGCGTCACTGGGCCTGCTTGCTTCGTGGTTTGCGATTGCGCTGATTCGCGCCGCACACCGGGAGCATGCGTTGCGGCCAAACGCCGAGGCGATCGTGCTGGGTGGTGTGGTGAACTTCTTCGACACGCTGGGCATCGGATCGTTTGCCCCGACGACCGCCTGGCTCAAGCTGCGCCGGCTGGTTCCGGACAGCTATATTCCGGCAACGCTGAATACCGGTCATGCCTTGCCGACGGTTGCACAGGCGCTGATCTTCATCAATCTGATCACCGTGGATCCGCTGCTGCTGGTCGCGTGCGTTGCCGCGTCTGTCGTGGGTGCCACGTTTGGTGCACCGCTGGTGGTGCGACTACCGGTGCGCACGGTCCAGGGCGTGGTCGGTGTGGCGATGCTGTTGGCCACGCTGTTGTACGCGCTGGCGAATCTCGGTTGGCTGCCTGCCGGCGGCGACGCGCTTTCGCTGCGCGGAACCTGGCTCGCACTCGCGATCACGGCGCATGCGGTGCTCGGCGCGCTGATGAGTTTTGGCATCGGCTTGTACGCCCCGTCGCTTATTCTGCTGAGTCTGCTGGGGCTAAACCCGACCGCCGCGTTTCCCGTGATGATGGGGGCCTGCGCGTTCCTGATGCCGGTCAGCGGCCTGCGATTCGTGCATTCGCCGCGCATCGATCTGCGTGTCGTGCTGGGACTCGCCATCGGCGGCATTCCCGCCGTCTTGCTCGCAGCGTATGTCGTGAAATCGTTGCCGTTGCAGGCATTGCGCTGGGGCGTCGTCGTCGTGGTGCTTTATGCGGCGATCCTGCTGATCCGGAGTGCGGTCGCGTCACCGACTTCGGCGGATCCAGACACGGCTGCGTGAGTCGGCGCCACGATCACGGCAAAATCCGAGTTCGCT
>JBDTLV010000116.1:0-15553 GCA_039934615.1 Tahibacter sp. | reverse complement strand
CGCACACAAAGTGTGCGATGCCGGCACGGCACGGGAGCCTTGCATGAAACTTCAGCTTTCCAGATGGGTCGTTGCGCTCGCGCTGATGACCGCTGTTTCGTGTACCGCCGCCACGCCAGCCGAATTGCCGGATCACATCGCCTCGATCACCAGCGAGCAGCCCACCCTGGCGCCCGGCGTGCATCTGATCCTCGGCGGATTCGTTGCGGGCCGGCAGCCCGACGGCAATAGCGTGATATTCAGCGGGAAAGATGGCCTCGTGGTCGTCGATACCGGACGCCACGCCACGCAGAGCGACGCGATACTCGCGTACGCCGCGCAGCAGCATCGCAGCGTCGCGGCGGTGATCAACAGCCATTGGCATCTGGATCACGTCAGCGGTAATTCGCGTTTGCGCGCGATATTTCCTCATCTCGTCGTGTACGCAAGTTCCGCGATCGAAGCTGCGATGTCCGGGTTCCTGGCTGATTCGCGAGAGTCGGGGAAGCAATTTCTCAGCCAGAGCGGTGATCCCGGCCAGCAGGCGGATGTGCGGGCCGACATCGCCACGATCGATAGCGGAAAAGCACTTTTTCCCGATGTGAAAGTTGTCAGGTCGGGGCTGCGCACCGTGGCTGGACGGCCCCTGCAGATTGGCTATGCGGCATGGTCGGTCACGGCCGGCGACTTGTGGGTGTATGACCCGGCGTCGCACATCCTGGTCGCAGGAGATCTGGTGACCCTGCCGGCGCCGTTCTTCGACACCGCCTGTCCGCGGCACTGGAAAACGGCGTTGGCAGAACTGGACAAAGTAAAATTTGCAACACTGGTGCCCGGTCATGGCATGCCGATGAGCCACACCCAGTTTTCCGAATACCGGCGAGGCTTCGTTCGCCTGCTCGCCTGCGCGGAATCGACAGCGCCGAAGGCGCAGTGCATCGAAGCCTGGGTCGTCGATGCCGCTGCGTGGCTGTCCGATGAATCGAACCGAAAGCTTGCGCGCGGCCTCCTCGACTACTACATCGACGGCGTATTGCGCGGCGACCCTGCTAAACAAGCGTCCTTGTGCGGCGGGTAAACCGCCACGGCGAAACCGGAATTCATGAGTCTGTTGCAACGAGGATCAGAGTCGTGCGCAAACCGTCGCGGTGACGGATTTCGCACCACGCAATCGCGTCGTTGAATCGCTAAGCTAAGCCTCTTGATATGGCGGAGGCCGAACATGCGCCTGAGCGAAGTGTTGAACGCGCTGCACGGGGAATCGGGTTCGGTGCAAGTGCGTGTGCCGGAGGACTGGCTGCAGGGCCGCAGCGTGTTCGGTGGTCTGCAGGCCGCGATCGCCGTGCGCGCCATGCGGTCGCTGATTGGCACGGATGCGCCGCTCCGCACGCTGCAAGGCACCTTCATAGGTCCGGTCGACGCCGACGTCAGTGCACAGGCGCAGATCCTGCGTCGCGGCCGCAATACGCTGCATGTCGAAGCCCGCATCGTCGCCAGCGGCGAGGTACTGGCCGTGTTCATCGGAATCTTCGGGTCCTTGCGGGAATCGGTCGTCGAGCAAATCGCCATGCTCTCGACAGTCGTCGAACACACGGAGCAAACATTTCCCTTTATTGCCGGTGTTACGCCGAATTTCATCCAGCACTTCGATGCCATCCTGACGGTCGGCGCGCTGCCGTTTGCCGGAATACCCCACGCGCATGCACGCTATCGCTTGTCCCTCAAGGACGAAGACGCTGCGATGAGTGAATCGCATCTGCTCGCGTTCGCGGACTTTGCGCCGCCGCTCGCCATGTCGGCCTTGCGTCGCCCGGCGCCAGGAAGTTCGCTGACCTGGCAGGTCGATCTTTTGGTCGACGATCTCACGCCGTATGCGCTCGCAGGGTGGTGCGTCGACATCGAACTGCTGGCGGCAGGCGGCGGCTACGGCAGCCAGTCCACCGCAATCGTCGCTCCCGATGGCACCACCGTTGCGTTGGGCCGGCAGTGCATGGCGGTGTTTGGCTGATTGAGAGCGCTGCCTTCTCGCCGGCGCGGTCATTCTCCGTTGCGACAATAGGAAAAGGTGGTGTTATCGCTTTGTACCCGGCGCAAGGACGGATGGTGTCGTCGGGCGGCTGCGCTGCCAGGGCCGGGCACGTGCGGATAATCGTGGACGACCAGCCGAACGTCTGCCAGGCACTGCGCGGTCCCTTGTGATAGGTGTGGCGACGAATCTGCGCATCGCTCAGCCAGGGTTGTCGATTGGGGGCGGCCTTTCCGATCTTTCGAAAGGGCCGTAACGATGAATCGCAAAGGCTTGAGTTCCGCGCTCGCACAGCGCCGCATGGTCACGGGTATATTCTTCGGCGCGCTCTGCGCCGGTCCGGCGAGCGCGGGTCCCTATGCGTACGTCCCCGTTGCGAGCAGTTACACCGTCTCCGTCATCGATACCGCAACCAATCTCGTTGTGGCGAACGTGTTCGCGCCGACTGGCCCGATCGGCGTCGCGGTCAGCCCGGACGGAATGCGCGTCTATGTCGCCAGCCAGAATGCACACAGCATCGAGGCGATCGACGCATTGACGAATACCGTGACTGCCACGCTGCCGCTCGCCTCGGACCCGTTCGGTGTCGCGGTAAGTCCGGATGGCACGCGGGCCTACGTGGCCTTGTCCGGCAACGACACGGTCGCGGTGATCGATACGGCTTCCTTCAGTGTGATCGGCACCATCGCGGTCGGCTCGAGCCCGCGTGGCCTGACGGTCACGCCGAATGGTGCAAAGGTATATGTTTCCAATCAGAGTGGCTGGTCAGTTTCGGTGATCGACGCGGCGACCAACACGGTGGTCAGCACCTTGCCGGCCGGCGGCGTGCCGACCGGGGTCGCGGTGAGTCCCGATGGAACGCGTGTTTACGCCGCCACACAATTCGGCAATGGCCTCACGATCATCAATACAGCGACCGACACGCTGCTTCCGGCAGTTCCCATGGGGCAGGCGCGTGGTGTTGCGGTCGCCCCGAACGGGAGGGTCTATGTGACGCATGACGATCAGGTCTCGGTGCTGGATCCGCTGACCCAGACCATCATTGCGACGCTCGATGTCGGTGACACGCCGTACGGCATTTCGATCAGCACCGACGGGACGCGCGCCTATGTGGCGAATGTGCACAGTGCGTTCGTGTCGGTCATCGATACCGCGAGCAACAGCGTGATCGCCAGCGTTCCGACCGTGGATGGCGGATTTTCATTGGGTGTATTCGTTGCGCCACCGATCGTTCCTCGAGCGCCATCACTGCTTGGCGCGACCGCACAGGATCGTGCGATCCAGCTGACCTTCGCCGCGCCGACTGCCGATGGCGGCTCGCCGATTGCCGGATTCAAGGCGACCTGTGGCGCCTTCACCAGCAGCGGCCCCGCTTCGCCATTGACCGTGGCCGGATTGAACAATGGCACAAGTTATCCCTGTTCGGTCCAGGCGATCAATGGCGTAGGAACGGGGCCGGCGTCGAGCGTCTTGAGTGTCACTCCCGGCATCGCGCCGGCCTTCCTCGGCGGCGCGCCCCCCAGCGGTACGTTCGGCACGCCGTATGCGATTCAACTGACGGCCAGTGGAAGTCCAACTCCCGTCTTTTCGCTGGCGAGTGGATCCCTGCCTGCCGGACTGAGCCTGGCTGGCGACGGAACCCTCAGCGGAACGCCGACATCGGCCTTGAGCTACAACGGTTCGATCGCGGCGGCTAACGGTGTCGGGGTGGGCGCGGGAACATCGGCCCTGCAGAGTTTCTCGATCAGCATCGCGAAAGCCGGCAGCGTGACGACTTTGTCGGGGCCATCGAGTTCGACGAGCGGCGACGCCGTGCAGCTTCACGCCGTCGTCGACGCGCCCAGCCCGACTGGCAGCGTGGATTTCAAGGACGGCGCCAACGCCATCAGTGCCTGCAGCGCGGTGCCGCTGGTTCTCGCGCAGGCAAGCTGCAGTGCGAGTTCGCTGTCGATTGGCGCGCATGCGATCCGTGCCGTCTACTCCGGCAGCGCCAATCACCTGGCCTCGACATCGGGCGCAATCTCGCACACCGTCAATCCGATTCTTCATCAGGTGACGACCAGCGTCGGTGCGGGAGGCAGCGTGCTGCCGTCGGAGATGCAATCCGTGGCGCAGGGCTCCATCCTCGATTTCAGTGTCACACCCGACAGCGGCAACCGCATCGTCGCGGTCAGCGGTTGTGGAGGAAATCTGCTTGGCAACATGTATAGCACCGCACCGATCACCGCGAGCTGCGCGGTGATCGCCAGTTTCAATCACAACCCGGTCGCGAACCCGGGCAGCCTGAGCCTGATCGAGGACCAGACGGCCAGTGGTGTGCTGAGCGCCAGCGACGACGGAGCGTTGAGCTACAGCATCGTCGCGCAAGGCAGCAAGGGCAGCGTCGTGGTCACGAACGCGAGCAGCGGCGCCTATACCTACACCCCCCATCCGAACGCGAACGGCAGCGACACGTTCGGGTTCAAGGTCAATGACGGTGGTGCCGATTCCAATGTCGCCAGCGTGACGGTGGACATTGCACCGGTCAACGACGCGCCGACCTTCAGTGCCACGCCGACCGCCTTCAGCCACCCGGCGCAAAGCACCGGAAATCGCACGGTTGCCGGCTGGGCTACCGGTTTCGATGCCGGTGCGGCCAATGAAGCGTCGCAGTCGGTCGCCGACTACCTGATCGGCAACGTGATCGATCCGGATCACGTGGTAACCGCCCTCGATGTGAGCAACGCCGGCGCACTGAGTTACAGCCTCAGCGGTGCCAGCGGCAGTGCGACGTTTGCAATTCGAGTGCAGGACAGCGGCGGTGTCGCCAACGGCGGCGTCGATGTTTCGACGGTACACAATCTAACGATTACGGTTTTACCCGGTGCGGACCTGCAGCTCAGCAAAACCAATTCGGAAAGCGTGCTGGTTCTTCATCGCGACACGCTCTACACCGTGCAGCTGCGCAATGCCGGGCCGTCGGCGGTGGCGAGCGTGCTGGTCGTCGATGATCTGCCGACCGGGCTTGATCACGCATTGTGGACATGCCTGTCGCTGCCGAACGGACTTTGTCCGCATGCCGGTGGCAGCGGTTCGATCCACGAAACCACGGCCGCGCTGCCGAACGGCGCACTACTGGAATACGCACTGATCGCCATGGTTAGCGCAGCACCCACTGGCTTCGTCAGCAACACGGCCAGCGCGAACAGTCTGGACAGCGGCGTTACCGAAATCGGTACGCCCGGCAACAACAGCGCGACGGATACTGACCCTGTGCTCGACGACGGGCTGTTTATCGACGGGTTCGAGAATGCTTCGGAGGCCTTCCTGCATCTGCCGACGCTGCATTGATCAACATTGTCGGGTGGAATACGAAGCTGTTCCTGGCCAGCGATCGCGCCGATCGATCCTGCAATTCTTGCCATGTGGATATCCGCGCAGATCGGTGATGCGGAGGATGGAGCCGGTGATGCCATACGCCAGCTGAATGATGAGCGACAAATTGGCGATCCGTTCAGCCAACAAGGTGGAAACTGCGCCGGAATCTACCAAGGAGGCAACACCATGAAGAGGACTTCACTCTTTCGCTCGCGCAACGCAGTCGCCGGATTCACGCTCGCCGTCGCCGGTGTACTCGCCGCGCCAGTCTATGCCAACGCCGCGGAAGCCAATCTCGATTGCCAGCTGCGGTTCAATCTGACGACCTGGTCGGCGATCTACAAGCACGCCGAAGGCTCCGGCACGATCAGCTGCGAAAATGGCCAGTCGATGCCGGTGACGATTTCGGCGAAAGGCGTGGGCCTGACCGTCGGCAAGTCGCACGTCGACAACGGTCTCGGAAAGTTTACCGATGTGCACAATATGGCTGAAACGCTGGGTGACTACGCGCAGGCCGAAGCGCATGCCGGTGTGGTCAAGTCGGGCACGGCGCAGGTCCTGAGCAAGGGCAACGTATCGCTCGCGCTGAGTGGCGCAGGTGAAGGCGTTAGCCTCGGCGTCGACGTGGGCAAGTTCACGATCAGCAAGGCAGGCTCGAGCAAGTAAACGTTCGGTTTTGTCGAGAGCGGTTCGCGCTCATCGGCGTTTGCAGACAAAGGCGGCCTTCGGGCCGCCTTTCTGTTGCTGGAATGGCTAAACGTGTCGAAGAAAATGACGACAGCAGTGGATCAGGCGCTGGCGACACAATTCCGACCACGTCGCTTTGCCGCGTACAGGGCCTGGTCCGACAGGCGCACCAGGTCGAGCAGCGAGCCGCTGTTCTGTGCGTCGAAGCTCGCTATCCCGATGCTCACCGTGACTGGCAGCGAGTCCCCTTCGATGGCGACCGGCGCAGTGGCGATGGCGATGCGGACGGATTCCGCACGCGCCTGTGCGCAATCCGCATCACAATCCGGCAGCACGACCATGAACTCTTCGCCGCCGTAGCGCGCAACGACAGCGCCGGCGTCGCTGGCGCTGACGATGCGAGTGGCCACGGCGCGCAGGCAGTCATCCCCCGCAACGTGTCCGTGATCGTCGTTGATGCGTTTGAAGTGATCGATGTCGATCATCAGCAGCGACATTGGGCTGCGCCGCGCGTGACACGCATGCCAGTTTTCACCAAGCGCCTGATCGAGGTGACGGCGATTCCAGACGCCCGTAAGCCCATCGCGCAGACTGGTTTCGCGCAGGCGCGTGTTCGCCGTTTCCAGACGCTGCGCGGTGCTGGCCAGCGCCTCGGTGCGCTCGGCGACGCGTCGCTCCAGCGTGTCGCGCGCTTCGCGTTCGATGCGCTCGTTCGCATTGCGCAACAGGTGGATGCGATAGGCGAGGGAAAATGACAGCAGGAGCATTTCCGCGGCAGAGCCGAATTGCACGCTGTATTCGGTCAGCACGGTGCGTGGAAACAGGCCGAACGACGACAGCGGCAAAGCGACGCCTCCGGCGATCAGCAAAGTCCAGGCGAGCAGGAAATACCAGGCCGGGCGGTAGCCCTGCCGTGCACAGGCAATCGCCGCACCGGTGACCAGCAGGCTCATGCCGATGACACCGATGTTGAAAGCGATGGTGGCCTGATACGCATAGCGCGTGAAGCTCGCGAGCAGCAACGCGGCGAATAGCGCAATGCCGATATTCAGCAGGCGAGACAAGCGTGGCAGGTTGCGTCGCAGATCGAGAAAGCTGTTGGCGAAGGCGACCGAACTGCACAGTACGGCGCCGATGGAAAACGGCAACGAGGCGTTTTGCCAGAGTGGCGAACCCGGCCACAGGTACTGGAACCCGACGCCGTTGAAACTCAGCATCAACAAACCGAACGATGCTACATAAAGTACATAGTATAAATAGCTCGCGTCCCGGATCGACAGCAGCACAGCCAGGTTATACAGCGCCAGCGCGAGCAGCAGACCGTAGTAGAGGCCGATGCCGGCCTGTGCGTCGTGGCTGGCGCGGAACAGTGATGCGACGGTGTAGAGGCGCAGAGGCAGCTGGATCGACGAAGTGGATTCCACGCGCAGCAGCAGTTCAGCACGGTCGCCGGGCGGCAGGCTCAGGGCAACATTCGGAAAACGGTGCGGCACGCTGCGCGCGGCAAACGGCAGGCTGTCGCCGAGGATCAGCTGCTGCGGCGGATCTGCACCACGGCGTACCCAGATGTCGATGCGATCCAGGCGCGGTTGCTCGATCGTCAGCAGCCAGTCGGCGATCGGTTGATCCCGATTTTCGACGCTCACGGCAAACCACAAGGCCTCGCGGCTGAAGCCGAAATTCGCGGTCGCATTCGGCAACGCCGCGAACTTCCCTTCCGACAGCGCGCGCCAGGCGGCGTCTGCATCGAGGCGAGCGGGTGGATCGTGCAACACACGAACTCCGGGCAGCAGGTCAAACGGCGCCTGTGCCTCAGCGCGAAGTTCAACGGCTGCGTCCTGCGCAAGGGAGCCCCCGGCGAGCGTGCCGAGCAGGATCAGCAGAAGGCATCGCCAGAGAAAACGGCTTGAGCGCGGTCGAGGAGACATGGGCAGATCATAGTCGGCACTCCGCGATTTGCCCACGCATCCGGCAAAGCCGCGAGCTCAGGTCCGGTCAGACTCGACGTGCGGCGCCACAGCCGACGGGTCAACTGTGCCTCGCGGGGCCAGCGACGGGTCCAGCGCAACCCGTTCGTCGAACACGAAACAGGCACCGCGATATGCGTAGCCACCCATTTGTTCGAAGTAGCCGAGAATGCCGCCTTCCAGCTGCACGGTGTGCGGCAAGCCGTTACCGCGCATCCACAATGCCGCTTTCTCGCAGCGTATACCGCCAGTGCAGAAGCTCACCACGGTGGCGTCGGCGAGTTCATCACATTTCGCTTCGAGCGCGGCCGGCAGATCCGTGAAACGATCGATCGGCAGGCAGATTGCGCCGTCGAAAGTGCCGTGACGCACTTCATCGCGATTGCGTGTATCGAGCAGCACCACGCGCCGCCCGTTGTCGTCGCGCCCCGCCTGCAACCACGCGGCGAGTCGAGCCGGCGTAACGGCCGGCGCGCGTTCCGCGAGCGGTGAAATCCGAGGCTGGCGAAAACTGATGATTTCCTTTTTACATTTCACCTTGAGGCGCGCAAACGGCTGGTCCGCGCTGTGGCTGCGCTTGACCACAATCCCGGCAAAGCGTGGATCTTCGCGCAGGCGATCGAGAAAACCCTCCAGGGGAGCATCCTCGCCCGCCAGGAACAGGTTCAGTCCCTCGCCGGCGATCAGGATCGTGCCACGCAACAACGCGGACCGTGCGCGCTCGCGCAGGATGGCGGCGAGCGCTTCCGGATCGTCGACCGGAGCGAATTGATACGCGGCAATGTTGAGGATCATGGCCTATTTTAGCGGTTTGCCGACTCCGCTGCAGCGGATCTCTCGACGTCCTGCGCCATACGGTGCGGCCTGGTGCGACCAATCCGACACGTCGATATGCGCGCTCCCGCCGCCAATAGCGCCCTCGGTTGTACCGCTTGTGTGTGCGCCGAAGGCGCCGGCTGCGACCTTTTGCCCCACTCGCCGGGGCGGCCTTTCAGCCAGACTCGGGCATCGATAGGAGGTCGACATGAGCGCGGACTGGCTGGTGCGATGGTGCGGCGTACACAGTTTACTTTTTGCGCTGTTCCACATTGCATTCTGGCGCCTGTTCGGCTGGCGGGAATCACTGGCGCGCGCAACGGTGGCCGACCGAGCGATCGTGCAGATTCTCAATCTGCGCCTGATCTACGTATTTTTCGGCATTGCGCTACTGTGCTGGGTTTACCCGCGCGAGCTGCAGGGCAGCGCTCTGGGTCGGGCTGTGTTGCTCGGCATGGCGCTGTTCTGGGTCGGGCGGACCATCGAGCAGTTCGTGTTCGTGCGGGTCAATCGCCCTTTGGTGCACGTACTCACGGCAATGTTCGTGATCGGCGCTGCGCTATTCGGCTCGGCGCTGCTCGCGCGCTGAAAGAGGCTTTTGATGCTGTCAGCAAAGCGACGACGCGATTGCGCCGTCGCTTGTTGCGATCATCGAGGCGGGTTCCAACCGCGATCTCAGCGTTGCGCGGACACTTCCTTCACCACGGCGACCGTCGCCATCTCCCGTGCGGAGCGGGCGAGATCAGCGAGCGCGACAATACCGCACAGGGTGCCTGCGGCGTCGACCACGGGTATGCGGCGGATTTGATGCGCTTCCATGCGCTCGCAGCACTCGGACACGCTGGTTTCCGGAGTCACCGTGACCACCGTGGTGCTCATGCAGTCTGCGGCGACTGCGCCGTCAATGTTGCTGTCTCCGGCAAGCAGGCGCACAACGATATCGCGATCCGTCACGACACCGACCGGTTTTCCACTTGCGACACTGTCCACAATGGGGATTTGTCCGCAATCCGTATCGCGCATCAGGCGCGCAATCTGGCGGATATCCGTATCGGCGGTGCATGAGACCGGGTTGGCCGTCATCAAATCCTTGGCGTGCATGGTGATCTCCTTTGGCGCATCTGGCAGGTGGACGCGCGGTCGCACGTCCGTCCGCACAATCTACGCCCTCCTGCTGAATGGCTGTGCAGCGACGCGAGGGAGCCTTCAGTCAGTTTTCAGTTTCGCGCAGCCCGCGTGTCGCGCTGCTTGCTGCGACCGCGTGCGCGTCGCGCGTGGTGCGCGGATTCCGGGGCTGCGTAGCGCAACCCCGGTCGGCCGTCGTTCGGGTGGATTCGAATTCCGCGGAAGGTGCGCGAGTGCGCGTCGGCTATTTCGCGCCGGCCGGCACGGACATGTCGAGCGACAGGTCGCGCGCGGTCTTCGCATTGAGCATTTCGATCAACGCCTGCGCGCCGGTACTGCCCGCCGCGCTGCCATCGCGCGGGGCCATGACCACGGAAGGCACCAGCGCCGGGCCCTTGTAGTCGGCGAACGCCTGCGCCCACGCCGCTTGCACTTCCTTGTAGACCGCGAGCTTCTGTTCCAGCGCACCGTCGGCACTGATGATCTTGCGCTTGTATTCGGATTCGCCCTCGGCGCGGAGGATCTTTGCCGCCTTTTCCTGCTCGGCCTTCTTGGTATCCAGTTGGGCGACTTCGAGAGCCTGCTGCGCCTCGACCACCGCCTTGGCCTTGATCACTTCCTGTTCCCACTTTGCCTTGGCTGCGGCCGCTTCGCCTTCCTTCGCCACCGTAATGGCCTGCTGTTCGGCTTTCTTGGCGGTCGCGATAGCGGTCTGGACGTCCATCGTGATCTGCTGCTGGCCACGGATCTGTGCCTCGACCGTCGCGTCGTAGTTCAGTTCGCTGATCGTGAAGTTGAAGGTCTTGATCCCGAATGGCGTCAGCACCGGATCTTCCTGGCGCTTCGGCATGCCTTTGTCGTCAGCGACAATTTCCACCGCGGTAATGGTTTTTTCCACGCCGGTGATCGGATCGGTCGTCTTCACATCGTGCTGCCGCGTCTGGTACGTGCCGTGGGTGATCTGATCCTCGACATAGGTGATCAGCGAATTGCGTTTCTCCGCGTACGATTCCTTCGACGACATCAGAGGACCCGACATGTAGATCGACTTGTCGATGACCCGTTCGACCAGCTGCGACTGCAGGGTCTGCGCACTGCCGTACTTGGAATGCAGCATCACCAGGGTGGCGGTGTCGGTCGGAATCTCGAATTGGATCGAGCCGTGCATCTTCGCCTGCGCACCGTCGTTGAAGCGGATCGGCGCCTGGAATTCATACGACGACCGACGCGGATACTTGGTCACCTTGCCGAACCACTGCGGGTGATAACCCGGCGTGTCGTAGACCGTGAGGTTTCCGTTCACGGATTGGATCACCATGACTTCCTGGGCGTCCAGGTGCTCGAACAGTTCGCCGGTCAGCGAGACCACCGCGAGTGCACCCAGAATCGAACCGATGACGACGATATTGCGGAAGTTAAACATTGGAATGATCCCCTTTGTGTTGCTGGGCCGTCTGTGTCGCGCGCTTCACCCGGTCGAGTTCGGCGTCGTCGCGCGCGTCGACCAACTTGTCCAGAGCTTCCTGGCGACGCTGGTCGAACAGCGGAAAGAAACGGGTACCGCGAAACGCTGGCACGATCACTTGCGTAATCAGCAGTGTCAACGTCATCAAGATCACAGCGATTTCAAACAGGCGCAGCAAGATCACGGCAGTCCCCCGGACAGTGCTCAGGCGCGAATGGCGCAGCCTTATGATACGGCCTCGTTATCCGGCTGGGCGACTTCCTGATGGGAAACGCTGCGGCGCGCCAAACCGAACGGATGGGCGTCGATATCGGTCGGAACCGTGCCCACCGGCCACCGCTCAGGCGCGTCGACGTCGATCGGCGGCCCCGCTACTGGAAACCGGCCTGGCCCTGTTGCGCCGGAATCTGGGCGACGCGCTGGAACTTCGCGATGTCATAGCCGTAGCCGCGCAGGCGCTCCAGCAGATCGCGATAGAGCGCGTCGTCCATCTGCGGCGACCGCGAGAAAATCCAGCCCAGGGAACGGTCGGGATAGCCGATCAGGGCCCAGGAATAGTCGGGCGCCACATCGAGCACCAGATAGTCGACCGACAGGAAGCCCAGAAAGCGGATTTTCCATTGTGCATTGTTGCTGCCCGGCACCACGGTTGCGATCGCCGCGGTGCGCTGTTCCTCGGCATCGAAGGATTTTCGATACACATAAACATTGTCGATGCGCCCGTCGTTGCGCAACGCGTACTCGTCGCGGCTGGCGATCTTGCCGCGCTCGGCAAAGTAGGGAATGTTCGCGATCACATGCCACGCGCCCATGTAGCGGGCGAGATCGATATTGGCGCGGGTGGTCAGATCGTGACTGTGGTCACGCCAACGCTCACGCAGCAGGACGCAGCCGGGGATCGCGACGACGATCACGAGAAGCAGGGCAAAACCGGCGATCAGGAACGTGCGCAAGGCGATGCTTCCGGTGCGGGATGCGCGCAGCGTGCCGGAACGAAGTTGAAGGCGGCGTCAACGCGCCGTTGCAGGCGCGCTGCGGGATTGAAAACGCCGGGCGACGCGCTGGCGGCCCGGCGTCGCGATCAATCGTTGAACTCGATCGGGCTATCCAGGTCCTTGCAGAAATCCTGCTTGCTGGACTCGCTGGCGCTGCCGTCGGCGAACTTGGCGCGGAGATATTCCTCGCAGGGTTCGTTGTTCGTGCTCTCGTCCCAGATCATTGTCGCGGTCTGGCCGGGAGCAATGCCTTTTCCGACGGCGAAGTCGCCCCAGGTCTTGTTGTCGACGGAAACCTGCAGCTGCGTGATATTCGATGAGGTGCCGTTCTTGACCACGAAATGCCATTGCTCGGCGGCGGAAGCATCGAACGCGGCGACGGCGAATACGCTGGCGCTCGCCAACAAGGCAAACAGTTTACTTCTGGAAATGAGCATTGAGATCCTCAGAGTGCGTCGGAGTGATAGGTGCCTGGCGAGTTGGCCGCGGCGTAGCGATGTAGGCTGCGCTGACGGGCCGAATACGTAATGCAAACGCCGTGCCGTCCAATCCGGGTACACCCCGCGCACCGGCGTTCCGCGGCGGTTCCGTTTCGCCGGCCTATGGTGTGGGATGTCTGGCAACCAGGAGGGTGCGATGAACAGTGCAGCAAGGACGTGGGGAAGCTTCGCGGGTTCGGGCGTGGTTTGGCTGGGCGTGGCTATCGGAGCCGGCGCGGCGCCATCGGCATTCGCGACCGAAGGCAGCGTCACTGCGCCACAGGGCGGAGTTGGCCGATGGTCCGGACTGGCGGCCAGCGAATGTGGCGTCTATGGCAAGCGCTACAAGGCAGTTGACGCGGTGTGCTACTACCCGGTCGACATACGCACCCCGGCGGGGCGCCACGAGATTGCCCTGTGGGACAAGGATGGCAAGCAGCATCTGGCTTGGCTGGATGTAGAAAAAACCAATTTTCCGAAGGTGGAAATGGATCTGCCGGAGCGACTTGATCGCTTCCTCCATGTATCGCCGGAAGACGGGCAGCGCGCAGCGACCGAAACCGCACAGGTGGCCAAGATTCTGGGCGGTCATACCGACGCACCGCGCTTCTCGCTGCCCTTGGGCAAGCCAGCCGCGAGCCTGCCGAAAAGCGAAGACGATTTCGGCAGCGAGCGTACCTTCAATCACGAGCGCAAGAGCCTGCATAGCGGGCGCGACTACCCGGTTGGTCTGGCCAATTCGATCAAGGCGGTCGCCGATGGCACCGTCGTCCTGGCCGCGGAACATTTTTTCACGGGTAATGCGGTCTACATCGATCATGGCGACGGTCTGATCAGCATGAGCTTTCACTTGAAATCGATATCGGTAAAGGTTGGCGACACGGTCAAGCGCGGCCAGACCATCGGCAAGGTCGGCGCCACGGGACGCGCGACGGGGCCGCATCTGCACTTGGGTCTGCGCTGGCTCGGCAAGCGCATCGATCCCGCACTACTGCTGCAATCGCCGGACAAGCTGCCCTCGGTCAGTGACAGCAAGCGACAGGCCGAAGAAAAAATCCAGGCCGCGCAGAGCCGTGAGCCCAACGAGACCGACGCGCCGCTGGATGAAGAGGACTGAGCGCGTTTCCCGGCGTGACAGCGGGGCGCAAAACCGGCGACTATGTGCCGCCGCACGGTGCGCTCATCCGTACCGTGCGTTCCGCCATCGCCGGTTTCCGATCAATGTTCAAACATCCTGTACTTGTAACAATGGCTGCCCTGGTTGCTCTGCTGATCTGCAGCGCCAGTCAGGCAGTCCTGTTGCCACTCGAAGGTGTTCAATCGATTTCGAACGGATTTGGACATAGCTGCGCAATCGGCGCCGGCGGAACCGTGCAGTGCTGGGGCAAGAACGACTCTGGCCAGTTGGGCAACGGCTCCACTCTGAGCAGCGCGACGCCGGTGCGCGTTGTCGGGATCAGCAGCGGCGCGAGCGCCGTGGCTTCGGGCAAGCTGCACAGTTGTGCCGTCGTTGCGGCCGCCGCAGTCTGCTGGGGGGCCAACGATAACGGCCAACTGGGCAACGGCGGTTTGGTCGACAGTCTGGTGCCGGTGCCGGTTCAGGGATTGAGCAGCGGCGTGAGCGCAATTGCAGTGGGCGACTTCTCCAGCTGCGCGATCGTCAACGGCGGAGTGCGTTGCTGGGGTTTCAACGGCTATGGGTCGCTGGGTAACGGCGGCGACGAAGACAGTCCGATTCCGACACAGGTCACCGGCTTGACCGCCGGCGTGACTGCCATCAGTGCGGGTGTGTTGCATGCCTGCGCCATCGTCAACGGCGGCGCCTTATGCTGGGGTGACAATTTTTCTGGCCAGGTTGGCGACGGGTCGAGCACCCAAATTGTCACCAATCCGGTCACCGTGGCCGGACTGGGATCTGGCATCGCCGCCATTGGCACGGGTGCGATCCACAGTTGTGCTGTTGGGAACAATGGTAAAGTATCGTGCTGGGGCGACAACAGCGCCGGTCAGCTCGGCACCGGGAATCAGACCTCCAGCCTGGAGCCGGTAACCGTGCAGGGGCTGGGCACCATCGCGCCCCAGTCGATAATGCTAGGTGCCGTGCACACCTGCATGCGTGATGTTCAGGGTGGTCTTCATTGCTGGGGCGACGGCAGTTACGGGCAACTCGGCAACGGTGGCTTCGAGTCCCAGCTGCTGCCAGTCGATGTCGTGGGCTATGCCAGCGGCACGCTGGCCATAGGCGCGCGCGGATTCAGCAGTTGCGCACTTCGTTCGGATCATCGCATTGCCTGCTGGGGATTCAACGCCTATGGCCAGCTAGGCGATGGCTCCTCGGAATTCCGGACTTCGCCGGTCGATGTGATTGGCCTGGGTAGCGCAGTGAGCGCAATCGGCGCCGGCTCATCGCACAGCTGCGCGGTGGTTAACGGTGCCGTGCAATGCTGGGGATACAACGGTGAAGGCGAGCTGGGAAACGGCTCAGAGACATTGTATACATCGATCGCCGCCCCGGTCATCAACATTCCCGCCACGGCCACGGCCGTTGCGGGAGGGTATGACCATACCTGCGCGATCATTGCCGGAGGCGTCTGGTGTTGGGGGTTGAACGATTCCGGCCAGCTCGGCAATGGCGGCACCGTGTCAAGTTCGACGCC
>JBDTLV010000115.1:0-15600 GCA_039934615.1 Tahibacter sp. | reverse complement strand
GGGCATCTGGCCGCGCTGGCGGGAACGTCGGGCAACGATTCCACATTGGAAGGAAGTGTGGGAGGTCACGCCACGGTATCCAGTCGGGTCCAGGCGGTCGTCGACTACTACGGTCCCGTCGATTTGCTGCAGCTCAACCCGGATGTGACCACGCCGCCGGGATCGGCGCTGAACCACGATGCGCCCTCGGCGCCGGGTTCGCTGCTGATCGGATTCAGCGCTACGGGTCAGGGCTTGGGCGTGCTGCGCGCGAATGCCGAAAATCCGAATTCGCCGTTTCCCATGTATCGGGCGCTGGCTCAGGCTGCCAACCCGATCAATTTTATCGATGCGGAAGACCCGCCATTCCTGATCGTGCACGGCACCGCTGATCCACAAGTTGCAATACGCCAAAGTGAACGTCTGCGCGACGCGTTGCGCGTTGCCGGTCACGATCCGGCTTTCATCGCCGTTCCGGGCGCCGGTCACGGTGAATTTCCGTCCAGCGTGCAGCAGAGCGCGATCGATTTTCTCGCCACGACGTTGACCGCCACGCCGATTGCAGTTGGCAATCCTGCGGCGCTTGCCGGTGCGTGGTTCGATCCGCTGAGTTCCGGGCAGGGCTTTGAAGTGCAGTGGATACAAGGCAATGTGCTGCTGGTTTTCTTTTTTGGTCATCGCAACGATGGGAATAATCTCTTTTTGATCGGTACGCACGTCGGCGCGCCGCGCTATGGCGAGACCCTCGAGATGGACATGACGGTAACGCGCGGCGGCCGATTCACCGATTTCGATGCCGCCGCGGTGCATCGAGAGAGCTGGGGAACGCTGCGCCTGCGGCTGGACAGTTGCGAGCGCGGCACGGCATCGATGAGTGGCGCCGATGGCAATCAGACGCTCGCGCTGGTGCGTCTCGTCCGGCCTGCGGGGGCCTCGTGCGACTAAACGTCACCATCGATCTGAACGCAGCGAGGTAGGGTGGCCTCAGCGCAGCGGTTCTCAACAGCGATGGCAGTCACCCCAACATCGTTTGGCCGGAGATCGCGCGGGTCGCGCAAAGTCGCGAACGCGATTCCCGGCCGGCGGTCGCCACGATGAGTGAGCCGACGCGAGAATAATCGGTGCGAGCCTTGCGATGCCGAGTACGCTACGCTTGCTCCGATTTGCGGGAACGGAGGCGGTGAAATCGCGTTGCCCGCAGTACCGGCAGACCTGCTAAATGGATATTGCCAGCTACTTCTCCTCAAGCGCGTCATTGCCGGCAGCGGACTTCAGACTATGTATTCGAAAGACTTTTTTCTGACGTCGTTTCGCGAGCAGGAAAGCGATGACCTGATCGAGCGACTCGCGACCCAGCAATTGGCACACGAGGCGCGCGACGCCGCGATGAAAGTCCTCGCCGAACGCGGGATCGATGGCGGCGATCTCGAGCTACGCGTGCACGAGTCCAAGAAAGCCCAACACCGGAAGACCGGCGTCACGAACGAGTGTGACTGCTGCGGAAAAATTCTTGTCCTCGGATGTTTTCGGACCGGTCAGCAGAAGTTCTGCGATACAGACTGTTATCACACCGCATGCCTACGCATCGCCGCTGTCGACGTGACTGATCGCGCAGCCCTTGACTGCGCCAAAGCGCTCAAGGCCGGCCCATGCCCAACCTGCAGAAAGCCGCGGCAAATGCCGGAGATCTATGCCGTTCACTACATCGCCTCTGCGCTTATCCTGACCACGCAGAGCACCGAGACATTTTTCAGATGCCGATCCTGCGCCACTCGCAAGGCGCTCCGAGCCATGCTGTATTGCTCGGCGTGGGGTTGGTGGAGCGTTCACGGTCTGCTGAAAACACCGATTCGACTGGTCATGAACGGCTACGAGATTCTGAAGCGACGCGACCCGTCAAAACCCTCTGTGGAGCTGATCCAGTTCGCGCGCATGGCGCTTGCAGACGAGCAGCTGAGAATTAGCGGTGGCGGTCGATGGAGTGGGCGCCCCCAGGATTGATGGACTCTCGCCAGTGCCGCTGCCAGCGATCGCGTGTTGAGCAAGGCGTCGTACGTCAGCGTCTACGGACATTTCGTGTCCATCACCTGGGTCAATCGCGTCAGTGGCATCGTGCCGGCGGCGGTGAAGGCAGGGTCGGTCGAGGTCCAGTCCAATCGCCCGCTGGTGCAACTGTTGAAGCTGAAGCGGAGCGTGCCCCATGGCAGGTTACTGATCGCGGCGGGGTTGAAGTTCGGCGGAAAGCGTCCACCGGCCGAGCGATTTGCCTGCAGGGTGACGTGGTCGCCGTCGATCGCACCAGCGCCGACGATCCACACCTCGTTGCCGGCATTGTCGAAGGTGAACCAGAACGCCGTCATGAGGGTGGGCGACAACACTTCGAACTGGATGCCGTGGCCGTTCTGTGCCGGGTCGTACCAATTGCCACTAATACCGGAATGGATAGTGAAGGCCGGATCAGCCTGCACGGTGGTTCCGGCGATGATGTCCACGCGATTGATCGACGCACTGGAGACGGCGAAATCCACGCGGTGATCGTTGTTGATATCGCCCAGCGAATTCGCGTCAAAACCGAACGTACCGCCGGTGCGCGATCCGGGATACGTCGCCAGCACGTGACCATCGGCTCCAGAATAGATCAGGGTTCGTCCGCCATTGGCAATGCCACCACCAGACCAGGTGTAGGCGCCGACGATCAGGTCGGCGTGCCCATCGCCATCCACATCGCCGGCGCCACGGCCAGGACCGATTCCTTCCGCGCCGGTGCCGGTGAACTTGTGCAATCGGGCACCGTTGCTGCCGGAGAACACGTACACCGCGCCATTGCCGTTGCCTGCGGAAAAGTCGCCGACGTAGATGTCGTGCTTGCCGTCAGCGTTGGTATCGCCGGCATCGGAGACGAAGAAGGTGCCGAAGTCGCCGCCGCCACTGTCGCCGGTTGCGGAAAATAGCAGACTTCCATTGTGCCCCGAATATACAAAGACCGTGCCGACGCCGTCGCCGGATGCGCCGATCGCGAAGTCCGTGATGCCATCGCCGTCGATGTCGGGTATGCGCCCTGCGCCTGAACCGAATCGGGTTCCGGCGGTTTGTGCCACGTGATAAAGCACCGTACCGTTGGCGCCGGAAAACACCCAGGCCTCGCCGCTGCCGCTCTGCGCAGTGACGAGCAGGTCGCTGCGGCCGTCGCCATTCACGTCGCCGAGACCCGCGACAGCAAAACCGAACGAGCCGGAATTCGTCGTGGGCGGTGTCAGGGTCAAGAGCGGAGCGCCGTCGCGGCCCGAGTACACGCGCGCCGTTCCGCGCGGCAGGAACGACGGCGCCCCGGCGATCACATCGGTGATGCCGTCGCCATTGACGTCGCCGGCGTCGGAGACGCTGGCGCCGAGATCCGAGGCGGTCAGCGTCGCCGAGAACAAGGCCGCACCGCTGGCGCCCGAGTAGACGTAGATCTGCCCGCTGGTATTCGCCCCGACGAGCAGGTCGGCGACGCCGTCGTTGTCCACATCGCTCAATGGCGCGATCGCCCAGCCGAATCCGCAACACGCCGTGAGCGGATGCAACACGGATACCTGGGCGGTGGCGTGCTGGGCGAGCAACAAACAAGCAAGGGCTGCAGCGTGACGAAACATGGCGTGGACTCCCGGGACGACGGACGAAAGCTTGAAGGATGGTTGAGGGCTTCCGTAAGTTGCGTGGGCGCAGGTGATGCGCACCTGAGGCTTGTCTAAGGGCCCCGATTCGGTAGCGCTTAGAATTCGCTTAGGTTGGGCGATGCCGGGCGGATCTCGCCGATGCGCAGGTGATGCGCGTTGGCGATGTGCTCAACGCGCAAGATTCGCACGCTCCAAAATGCGCTCCGAAATCCCTCCAGGCCCACTGGCCGCACTCTCGCGGTGGGACGCGGATGAGGAAGGTCTTCGTGATCCACCCCGTTCGCGCGACAATCGGTGCATCGGCGAGTGCGCGCCCGTGAGTAGCCCGTGAATCGAGTTGGCGGCGTGGAAAGGATCGTTCCGTTCTCCCATCCGGCCGCGATGTTGGGTGCTTGGCGCGTGGAAGTGGATGCTAATCGCTTGGTGCGCGACGGCGCTGAGGTCAGTCTGGCGCCCAAGGTCATGCTGTTGTTGCGTTGCCTGATGGCACGTCCGAACCAGGTGATTTCGCGCCAGGTATTGCTCGAATCGGCCTGGCCCGAATCCGACGTGGGCGAGGAAGTGCTGACTCAGTCGATCGCCGAACTGCGCCGTGCGCTTGGCGAAAGCGCACGCGACGGGCTGATGGTGGCGACGATCCGCAAGACCGGCTATCAACTGCGCACGTTGGTTACGCCGATCAGCGATGCGCCAGTTGCGTCCGGCAACGGTTCCGTGCCGCTGCCGCTGCGAGTGGATACTGACGCGCCGACAACAAATCCACCTTTCGCCGCAAGGGTGGATGATGTTCCGACACTCGGCGAACACGCGCCGCGCAAGCCATCGCTGCGAGGTGTTGCGCGCTGGTTTATGGCTGCCGCCGCTGTGGTGGTGATGGCTCTGCTATTCGCGCGTATGCCACTGACACGCGCGCCTGATCCTGGACCGGCGCCTGGCCCGGCAAGCGCCGCCGCAGCGGCGTTGTTTACAAAGGTACTTCCACTGACCGCCGAGATTGGCAGCGAGACGATGCCTGCCATGTCGCCAGATGGCTCGCAGGTTGCTTACCTGGCTCTGACGATCCGCGACGACGGCGGTCTGGATGAGCAGTTGATGCTGCGTGCGCTCGGCGCGTCGGTATCGCGGATCTTGGCCACGTCGGACGTGTCGCCGGGATTCTTGCGCTCGCCAGCCTGGTCGTCGGATGGGCGGCGCATTGCGTTCATGCGCGTGAATGGATCGCACTGTCACATCGCTGCGATTGCGGTGCTCGGCGACAGCACCGATGAGAAAACACTGGGTGAGTGCGAGAGTCTTGAAGAGCGACGATCGTTTCTGGCCTGGAGTCTGGATGACCACGAGATCGCATTTTCGCGACACACCGACCCGGCGCGGCCCGACAGCGAAGTGCGGCTCCATTTGCTGAATGCGACCACGGGCGAGGTCACACTGCTTGCTCATGAGCCGGTACCGGGTCAATCGCGTATGCCGCGCTATTCGCCGGACGGGAAGTCCATCGCATTCCTGCAGGGAACGACAACCGATGAGGCGGTGTTCGTGGTCGCTTCCGGCGGCGGGACACCACGACGGATATCCCGACAAAGCGGTGGCGTGCGAGGAATGGATTGGCTGTCCGATGGCGATTCCGTGATTTATTCCCTAAAGGGACAATTTCGACGTGTCTCGCTCGATGGGGCCTCCGATGTCGCTCTGGACCTGCGTGACGGCGTACAGCCGAGTCTGGCCAGGGATAAACCTGCGATGGTGTTCGTCAGCCTCCCGCCGTCGGCGATGAACCTGCGACGCTACCGACTCGACCCTGCGGATTCGTCTGGTGAACGCAATGCGCAACCCGGTGCGCTACTGTTCGCATCGACGCGAATTTCACGCATGCCACGCTGGTCTCCGCAGGGCGACGCGATTGCGTTCGTGTCGGACCGCACGGGTTCGCTTCAGGCCTGGACAGGCAGCTCAAACGGCACCGATGCGCAGCCGCTGAGTGCGCTGGAAGCGGGGGAGCGGGTCGAAGACATCGCCTGGATGCCGGACGGCAAGCGCATAGCGCTCGCGTTGACCGCGGCGAATGGCAGCGGACGCGCAGCGATCTACGCACGCAGCGGTCCCGGCGCGGAAATCATCTATCGATCGGCCGAGGCGATCCGCGCCATCGCGGTGGATGCATCGGGCAGCGCCGTGTATGTCGCACGCACATCGTCCACTTCACCACTGTTGCGGATTTCCACATCGGACGCCCGCATCGACGAGGTGCCGCTGCGCGACGTGCAACGCATTGCGGTCACCGATGCTGGCGTCCTGGTTTTCTCACGCGTCGGCGACACCGCGATCTACCGTGCCGACCCACCCGATTTCCAGGCGCGGCGTTTACCCGGCACCGAACTCGCGGTGGAAGCCAGCGGTTGGTCGGTGCATGGGGAAGGCGTGATCTTCTGGGCTGCGGTTGAGTATGGCGAAGCACTCATGCTCGCGTCGCTGCAGCGCAGCGAGCCGGCGAGGTTTTTCACCGGTATGACCGGCACCTTCGCGCAGCGCGATTTCAGCCTGTCACCGGATGGCACGGAACTGGTGTTTCCCGTTGACGATCCGCGCGCCGCGGATCTGATGACGGCGCAGCCGTAGCTGGTGCAAAGTTCCTTTGGGCATTTATTGCCTGGCGACCAGTGCGGTCGCAAGCGCTGACAGCTTTCCAGGACCATCGACGAGGTTAGCTACGCGCGAATCCTCACTCCACCCTCTCCTGCACGGAGAGGTGTTATACGCATCGCGAAGGCGGCTTTCGATGTCCGTCACCTTCTCGCGAAGGTGACGGATTGAGTCAGACATGAATGTCTGTGATGCTTTGCTGCTGCACGCTGGTTTAGCGCCGCGTGCTCTTTGCTTTGGACTTCGGCACTTTTTTCTTCGCTCCGGCTTTGTCGACCTTTGCGCTCCGTGCAACGGATTTTTTCGCGCTCTTCACCACGGCTTTTTTCGCCGCAGTCTTGGAAACGGGATTCTTTGCCTTTGCGGATTTAGCCGCTTTCTTCGCTGTCTTGACGGATTTGGGGCGTGGATCGGCAATCGTATCCGGTACCGGCTCGCGTTCCGGCGTGCCCGGCGGCGGTACCGACGGGGCCCACAGCGGTGCGTCCAGGGCGAGCAATAGGGATGATGCGGGTGTGGCTTCCAGTTCGTAGGCGAAGTCGAAGCGCAAGCCATCCACCGCCACGGTGCTACCGGCGGCGTGGATGTCGACCACGCCGGCGCGCAGCTCGGGCGGCAGATCGGCCTGGAAGCGATAGGCGCGGTGGAATTCGCCGGCACCGATGCGCTGGCCGAAGCTCGTTTCCAGGAACAGCGAGTGCACGTAGTAGTAGGCGCTGCCGTACACGCCGGTGATCACTTCGCCGGCCTTAAGCGCGATCGACACGCTGTTGCCCTTCTGCGCGCCGCACATTTGCTGCTGGCCTTGGCGGTTGGTGATGCGAATGCCCCGCAACTGGTTGTCGGACCAAAGTTCGATCTTGGCGATGCCGTGACCACCCGCGAGCGCCGTATCGGTATGTAACGTGCCCCAGGGGCCGACATGGCGCGACACCGTCTGTTTGACCGGACGTTTCTTGTCCGGGTCGAACGATTCCCAGGTCATCGAGGGCGCGAGGATGGCATCGAGCTTGGCGCCGAACTGCGCTTCCACGACCTTCTTGCGCTGGGCGAAAACAAGGTCCTTCGTTGCGTCGGAATTGCCGTCGCGGTTGCTGCGCAACATCATCTGGCGGTTGTCGACGTTGTCGGTCAGCGTTACCTCGCTGGTGAAATCGTGGTAGCTGCGGCCGACAGGGATCACGGTGAACGTGCGACCGATACGGTCGACCCGGGATTTCAGAATGTCATCGCGCAAATGCCGCGCTGCAACCGTGTACTCGGTGATGCCGCGACGCAGGGCCACCATGTGTGCGGCCTTGTTGTCGTCGTTCGGTATGCCCGCGTTCTCGGCGTAGAAACGTGCCTGCTCCTGCAGCAAGGTCAGCTTTATCGTTCCGATCGCGACGAAATAGCTCAGCGTGCGCTCGGCGGAATCGCGATTGAAGAACGGTCGATCGACCTGATTCAATGCGGTGATCGTCGCGACGAGCTTGGTGGCCCGCTCAGCGCCATTGGCCAGCGTGACGAATTCCGACAGGTTGGTGCGCGCGCCTTCCACCGTGTTGGACAGGGCCGTGATGCGAACCTGTTCGAGCCGGCTTTCGACGTAGGATTCGATGTAGCGCAGCACCTGGTTCCAGATCATCGTCGAGGACTGATCCTTCCATAAGAAGCCGACGAGGCCCTTCACCGCGCCCCCCGCTTCCGGAATCAGTCCCGCGATACCCAGCGTGACATCGCGCACAACCTGGCTGGGGTTGGTGAATGTTGGCAGCTGCATCGGATCGAATCCTGCCTCGGCCAGCACGGCACGGAAGCGTTGATGCTTGTTGGTGCCGTTGTAGTGATTGGCATGCTGAACCACGACTTTTGCATCGCCTGTGTCCGCCTGAGCAACATCGAGCACTTTGCCGCTGTGCACAGCTTCGAGGAAGAAGCTGCCGTCGCCCGCGTCGATCACGCGGAAGCGCTGGAAATCCACGGCGTGCCAGGAATACTGCTGGACCTTGGCGCCGTCGTTTTTCGAGCCGGCCTCGACGTCGATCACTTGCTGCGAATGGCGCACGCGCAGCACGTAGATGCGCTCGCTGCCATTCTCGTTGAATATGAACTGCTGATGGTACGAATCCAGAAATGGCTTCGGCGTGTTCTGCTGGATCAGCGCGCCCTGTTCGCCGGACGCGCCTGCGACTTCGAGCACCTTGTTGCTGTGCTCAGCCACAAGATAGTAATAACTGCCTGGACTTGGAACGAATGCCATGCGAACTCCCCTGTGTGTGCCGGTCGGCGAGGGGAATATTGGCATAAAAATGCACTGTGGAATCTGCCAGAGAAGCGTTTTCGCACGCTTTTATCATTTGAGACTGAACGCGTACATTTTATTAACGACCGACGATAGGAACCGCGGCCTTCTTGCGCTTGATGAAGATTGTTCCGGTCCGTCCGCCTGTCCGGTGCGTTGCCGACTTCCAAGACGCGCTGGTCGCCTGCAACGTGGCGGCGCTCAACGCCGCCGCTGCCATTGTCACAGCAACCGCTACAGCCACAGTGACAGTGACTGCTTTTGGCAGCCACAAGGTCTCCATGTCGGCGCGGCTTTGGCTCTACCCCTTGTTGGCGCGGCTTCAGCCCTCTTCCCTGAGCTTGCTCGGGGGAGAGGGTTGGGTGAGGGGGCGCCTATACACGCATCATTCCGGCGGCAATCGGCCTCGCCTTCCCGTGTTTCCGCCGCTTCACTTCCGTGTGAGCCCAACCCGGTTCCGCGAACAATAATAAACAATCCCGCTCTGTTTACTTGTCCACCAATAAAGGCAATGGAGGCGCCTGCGCGCTACTCGAAGAACGTCAGCAAGATCGGAGCAAGAACCTTCGCGCTCACGTCGTGAGCCTGGCCTTCAACCGTCTGACGCTGCGCACCCGGAATGAGCTTGGCTAGCTTGTCGGCCGTCGGACGCATGAACGGCATGGGTCCCGCGCTGGAGCTGCCGTCCATCACCAGCGTCTTGGCTGTTACTTTCACCGAAATCCCGGCAGGAACCGATCGATCAGCGCCGAGCAGCGCATTGTCATACGCAAGTGTAGGTGCCATCGCCAGCATGCTTGGCCACGCCGGCGACGCTTTCATCTTCGCAACGGCGTCGTCCGGCGCGCCGACGAATTTCATGAACCGCGTGATCGCATCGGATCGACGGTCGGCGGCGAGCAGCCCGTCGATCTCTGGGCGGAACCCTTTCCACTCTTTCGCAGCGCCTTCAGCCTCGCTGTACGGTGCTTCGTAAATTGCGAGTTTCTTCACTTTGTCACCCAGCGCTGACGCTGCCTGCAGCGCGAGGGCCGCCCCGGACGATTTGCCATAAACGTAGGCAGAACCGCCGGCGCTGTCGATGAGCGCTTCAATATCCTCGATCTCGCGCTGGACCGAATACGGTGGGGTGTCAGTGCTGTCGCCACGCCCGCGGCGGTCATAGGTATACACCGTGAAGTGGTCGGCCAGCAGCTGGGCGAATTCGGTGCTGCTTGAGCGGTCAGACAAAGCACCGTTCACTACAATCAGGGCGGGGCCCTTGCCCGATGTGTCATACGCGATCCGCGTTCCGTCTCGCGACACCACGTGCCGGGTTTTTGCCGGGTCGACTTTCGCTGTCTCTGCCGAAACGCGTCCCGTGGCAATAACTGCCAGCGTCATGAGGCCGGCGAGACACGCCGATCGAAACAGGAAGGATGCAACGCGATGGGCATTCATGCGACCACTCCTTGTCCGTTGAAGTCCGCGCCGTATCCATGGTCGGCAACCAATGGAACTAGCGCTCCATGTGCAAATTGTACGCATCGGGACGTTGCATCGGGTGCTTATTCGCGAGGTAAATTTGGCTCCCGTTCATGGTGGAAGCTGCGGTGTGGAAATCGCATGGTCCGACATCGGCCGTACACTGCGGCGCACCTTGCGCGATGCGCTTTTTGCGCAGGCGATTACCGCCACGCACACCAGCTGTGCCACCAATTCGATGCGCGGGGGAAAATCGGGCGCCCCTCGAACGGCCGCTCGCGATAGAGCAGGCCGCATCGCCACGCCATTCTCGGCGGCTTCCAATACGTCATCTCCCAATCGGCCATTTCGTCAATCTCGATGGAACTGTCGACGACATCCACTTCGTGCCGGATGCGACCCACCTGACGCTCCAGCTCTTTTCGCGTGGTCATGATCACGCATCGCTCCATGGGATTCGCGTCGGAATCCGAGGTCGTATCGTCGACGTAGCAATCCCAATCCGGACACGCGAACTGCTCCCATGCCGCCCCACCTTCCGGCGTGAGGTGATAGCTGAGCTGGTCCTTCCAATTCTTGCCATGCCGCATCTCGGCCACCAGCGTGTTGATGTCATCGCACGCGGCTGTGCCGGATTGTCGAAATGGATAAGCCAAGTTCAGCCAGCCGCGACGCGAAAGGCGCTGCAGCGTTCGCGCGGTTTCTTCCGGCGACATGCCGTGGCTCATGCTATTCAGCGTGGGATTGAATCCCGGATCCCAACCGGGCACGTTGATGTGAAACAGCGTTGGCAGCGGGATGTTGTGCAACGCGGCCTGCAGGAGTAACCAGTACTCGCCGCGGTTCAAACGAGGGGACATGTGCGTCGGGGCCGGGAGACGGCCGGGTGATGACTGCGCCGCAAGTGTAGGGAGACGCTTGCGCGTCGTCCACCCGGGTGATTGATCGCGAGTCGTCGACATCTATTCCGGGCGTACTTCTCGCGCGAACGCTGCACCTGCGTTGTGCGGTAACGGCGGTGTATCGGAATGTTCCCCATAAGTTGTGCCTAGCGTCTGCCGAGCCTCGAGGCTGCGCTGAACTCGCCTCAGCGCTTACTCGAAGCCGTTCTTGAAAATCGTGTCATCGGCAGGAACGCTCGACCCGTATTCGAACGCGCCGACGTCGCAGCGCACGCCGGCCGCGCGCGGCGCTCCGCGCTGATCGGCGGCAAGCGGAGTTCCGAGTTGATCATCACAGCCGGACCGCGATGCATCGATCGCCTGGCTTCCTGCCAATAGTGCGTGGGTGGGCGTCGGTCCGCCGTTGTTACGCAATACCGCGTCGATCGTGGTTGGCGAAACGATGCCGCGCGCGACATTGCCGTTGCCGGTGAAGGCGCAGCCGGTCAGGTCCCCAAACAAATTGAATCCGTAGACTTCCAGCGTGCCGCTGCAGTCGTCATCGAAGTAGCCACCCAGTTGGGTATTGGCGGCAATCAGCGTGTTGTCCACCAGAAAGCGTCCGCCCGCGGTCGCAAAGATGCCACCGCCAGTACCACCACGCTCGTCGTGGTCATGGTCGGCATCGTTGAACACAATTGACGCATTGTACAGATATACATTCGCAACGAACGGGCCGCCAGGGCTGAACGCGTAAATTCCGCCACCACTAGTGGTCGCGGTGTTGTCGCTGACCGTGCTGTTGACGATGGTGAGCGCATTCGAGTACGTCGTGATGCCGCCGCCGTAGTCGGCTGCATTACCGCTGATGGTACTGTCGCGGATCGTGGTGGTCCCGTCGAGATTGAGTCCGCCGCCCCACAAGTAGGCGGAGTTCGGGCCTATCGTGCTGTTTTGGACATTCAGTACGCCCTTGTTGTAGATGCCTCCGCCGTAGTTGGCGGTGTTGTCGCGGATCAGACAATGCGAGACGGTCAAGTTACCCGAGTTGAAAATTCCACCGCCACTCGCGTAGGAAACAGGGTGGTTGCCGTTGCGCACCGTGAGCTCGGCGATCGTCGCGACGCGGCCCGTTTCGATCCCGAAACCGCGATCGATCTGGTTGGCGTCAATAATGGTGCTGTCGATGCCCGAGCCCATGACGATAATTTGCTGATCGGCTGCATACGGCGTGGCGAGATTCAGGTCGCCGGTTTGCTCATCGTCGTCGCCAAACGGAGGTCGCGTGAGCACATAGGTTCCCGCAGGAACATGGACCACCGTTATCGCGCCGGCCGTAAAGGTGTGATTGGCCTGCATGATCGCGGCGCGCAAGGTGCAGGTGTTGGCGATCGTGTGGCACACCGAGTCGGACAATTCGTCGTCGATGCCGTCATCGAATACGTCGACGAAAAAGTCTGCTGCCTGAACCGCTGATCCGGCGAGCAAGGCGACTGCTGCGAACGCAAAGTTGCTAAAAAATGTTTTGCCAGCGGTGGACGTTCTCATCGGCAGACCCCGTCGCTGGCAGTCTCACGGAACTTCCGGCGGAGGCCATTCCCATCATCGATCCGATCGTCGTGCGCTTCGGCGACGAAGTCGACTGCTTGCGCGCACGGCACCCCCAGCAACGCCAGAAGCAGTTGCGCATTGTGAAAAAGGGACGAGTTATACGTTGATGGTAGAGTCACTGGGTTTCGCCGCCTGGGTCATCCGGTCGCGTCCCTTCAGACATCGCCGGCGGCGCGTCGATCGGGAACGGTCAGATTCGATAACCGACAACGGCGCGAAATCCGGCCAGCCGAGCTAGTCTCGCGGCCGCAGGAGGCTCGCTGATACCGTACCGCACAAACTCAGGACACCTGCCACGGCGAACAGCCGCCTGAGCTGCCGTCAGCGGTACCGCGGTAGGCCGGCCGGTATCGCCCTTCTGCAAGAGGTTGCGGACCTGCCAGCAGGGTGGGGCTTAGCCCTCGCCGCGCTGCGCAAACGGCAAAAGACGGTTTTTCCTATTGCGCGAGACTGGTCAATGGTGACCAAGTGAGTCGATAGTCACTAGTCTAAGTTCTCTGCGACCTGTAGGCTAGGCGCCATGAGTACGATCAATTCTAATCCCGTTCCGGGACGCGGCCCCGCTGATCACGATGTCCGGGATCAGATCGTCGCAGCAGCCACCGAGCACTTCACCCGATACGGCTACGTGAAGACAACGGTCTCCGATCTCGCGAAAGCTGTGGGCTTTTCCAAGGCTTACATCTACAAGTTTTTCGAGTCAAAACAGGCCATCGGCGAGATGATCTGCGCGAACTGTCTGAGCGCAATCGAGCGCGAGGTCAGAGCGGCTATTGACGAAGTGGATCGACCGCCTGAGAAGCTGCGGCGAATGTTCCAGGCGATCGTTGAAGCCAGCCTTCGCCTGTTATTTCAGAACCGCAAGCTCTATGAGATCGCGGCCGCGGCCGCGACCGAGGGCTGGCAGGCGACGCGCGCGTACGACGAGCGCGTCAAGACGATTATCCAGGAGATCTTGCAGGAAGGCCGCCAAAGCGGGGATTTCGAGCGCAAGACGCCCTTGGACGAAACCTCGGCGGCGGTCTACCTGGTCATGCGGCCCTATCTAAATCCGTTGCTTCTGCAATATGGCTTCGATCAAGCGGACAAAGCGCCAGTCCAACTGTCTGGATTGATCCTCCGAAGCCTGTCTCCTTGACGAGCGACCGTTAGTGACTATTGACTAAATTGGTCACTAGTCGTAGCATGAGTCCCCTGTGTCGCCATCCATGGGATTCACATGTTCCTGCACCGTTTGGTTTCCGTTGTCGCCTTCTGTGCCTTGCCGTTGGCGTTAGCCGGCTGCGGGTATAAAGCGCAATCCGACCCACGCACGACTGTTCCGCTCGTGCGTGCCGCGATTGTCGACGAGGCGGCGTCCGCGTCCCGTTCCTTTACTGGGACGGTAGCCGCCCGAGTACAGAGCGACTTGGGCTTTCGTGTCTCGGGCAAGGTTCTGGAGCGACTGGTCGATACCGGGCAAACCGTTCGGATTGGCCAGCCGCTCATGCGCATTGACCCCGTCGATCTCAATCTTGCGGCTCACGCGCAACAAGAACTCGTCGCCGCTGCACAAGCGCTGGCGCGGCAGACGGCGTCGGATGAAGACCGCTATCGGCGCCTGCTCGAAACGAAAGTGTTATCCGCTTCGGCCTACGACCAGGCAAAGGCCGCGGCAGATGCCGCCAAGGCCCAACTTCGTGCGGTCGAGGCGCAGGCCGCCGTGGCCCGCAATACCAGCCGCTATGCGCTGCTCGTGGCTGATGCCGACGGCGTCGTCATGGAAACGCTGGTCGAGCCCGGCCAAGTCGTTAACTCAGGACAGGTTGTGGTGCGAATTGCTCGCGCCGGACCTCGCGAGGCGGTCGTACAATTGCCGGAAACTCTGCGCCCAGCGGTGGGCTCTCTCGGAAAGGCCACGCTCTTTGGCAGTGAGGACGCCGTTCCGATCACGCTGCGGCAAATCTCGGATGCCGCCGACCGACTTACTCGCACTTTCGAGGCGCGGTATGTGCTCGAGGGAGCGCTGGTCAACGCGCCTTTGGGCACCACGGTCACCATCCAGATTGCGGATGGACACGCCACCGTGAAGGGCGGCTTTCACGTGCCGATCGGCGCCTTGTTCGACGCAGGCAAAGGCCCAGGAGTCTGGGTCATCAACGGCGAACCGTCCAAAGTCAATTGGCGGCCCGTTGCGGTCCAGCGACTCGATGACGATGGCGCGCGTATCGCCGGTGAACTCAAGCAGGGTGATCGCATCGTTGCACTCGGCGCGCACCTGCTGCGCGAAGGTGAGCAAGTTCGGGTAGCCAGCAAAGCCGCCGCGCTTGCAAACGGAGGAACCAGCCCGTGAGCGAGAGCCGTTTCAACCTGTCGGCGCTCGCCGTTCGCGAGCGCTCGATTACCTTGTTCTTGACCTTCCTGATTTCGTTGGCAGGAATCATTGCTTTCTTCCAGTTAGGACGGGCGGAAGATCCAGCCTTCACCGTCAAGGTGATGACCATCGTCACCGCATGGCCTGGCGCTACGGCGCAGGAAATGCAGGACCAAGTTGCCGAGAAACTCGAAAAGCGCTTGCAGGAATTGCGCTGGTACGACCGGACGGAAACTTTTACACGGCCCGGATTGGCGTTCACGACGCTGACATTGAAGGACAACACTCCACCTTCCCAGGTGCAGGAAGAGTTCTATCAAGCCCGCAAGAAAATGGGCGATGAGGCAATCACGCTTCCGTCAGGTGTGATCGGGCCGATGGTCAACGACGAATATTCGGACGTGACTTTCGCGCTGTTCGCACTCAAGGCCAAGGGTGAACCCCAGCGAACGCTGGTACGCGACGCGGAAACGATGCGCCAGCGACTGCTGCAAGTGCCTGGAGTGAAGAAGGTCAACATCGTTGGCGAGCAGTCCGAACGAATCTATGTCGAGTTCTCGCATGATCGCTTGGCAACTCTTGGGGTAAATCCGCAGGACGTGTTCTCTGCGCTCAATGGCCAGAATGCCCTGACACCCGCAGGCTCCGTAGAGACCCAAGGTCCGCAGGTGTTTATTCGCCTGGACGGTGCTTTCGACGAGTTGCAGAAGATCCGCGATACGCCCGTGG
>JBDTLV010000114.1:0-16056 GCA_039934615.1 Tahibacter sp. | reverse complement strand
GCATCGCCCATCCACCCGCCATCAGGATCTCAAGCACGTGCCGAAACTCCGTCACACCAAGGGCTGGCGACGCGGCAAAACGCACGCGTCGGCCAACCGATCATAGCAGCGAATTCGCCGCGGTCACTGTGCCGTGTGTCGCGTCTCGCGCTTCCAGCCGACTCAGGCCGCCGGCGCAATGCGCGCCACCCGACCCGCGCGGGCGTCGCGGAACACGCTGCGCGTCCACAGGCGCATATCGTCGAGCAGCGCGTAGATCACCGGCAGGGCGAGCAAGGTGACCAGCGTCGAAAACACCAGACCGCCAGCGATCGCCCGCGCCATCGGGTAGTACGGCGGTCCGCCGCCGCCGATCTCGGTCGTGGACAGGCACAGCGGCACCATGCCGAGGATCGCCGTACCCATCGTCATCAGGATTGGTCGCAATCGGTCGCGCGCGCCAGCCACCAGCGCTTCGGTGCGCCGCATCCCCTCATGGCGTAGTTGATGAATGTGCACAAGCATCACTATGCCATTGTTCACAACCACGCCCATCAGGATCAGGATGCCGATCGACGCCATGATCGAGAACGTGGTTCCGGTCGCCCAGAACAGCCAGAACACGCCGAAGATCGAGAACAGAAACGTCGTGAGGATCGCCGCCGGGAAAACCAGCGATTCGAACATCGCACACATGACGACGTACACCAGCACCAGCGCGATCAGCGTGTTGAACATCATCTGCTGGCCGGCATTGTCGTCGTCGTCGAAACTGCGCCCGAACGACCAGCGATAACCCGGTGGGAGGCTGACGGATTTCATCGCGGCCTCGATGGCCTTGCGCGCTTCGTCCGGGGTCGTGCCGGTCGCGATATTCGCCGCGATTGGCATGGATGTCTGACGGCTGTCGCGCTGGATCGCCGATGCCGCTTCCTGGGTTCGCACGTCGATCATCGACAGCAGCGGCACCAACGTGCCGTCGGCACGACGCAGTTTATAGTCAGCCAGGTCATTGACGCTTTGCGTGTCCGCCCCCTGGAATCGCAGCCAGGTCGGAATCTGCGTATCGCCGTTACGGAACTCCTTGAGCGGTACGCCACGCAAGGCGATGCCGACGTAGCTGGCGATCTCGTTCGCACTGAAACCATAGGTCTTGGCGCGTTCACGATCCACGCGCACCGCGACTTCCCGATCACCATTGCGCTCGGCCGTGCGCACGTCGCGCAAGCTCGGCACGCGCGACAGCACGGGAATCACGGCCTCCGCCAACTCGTGCAATTGATCCATCGAATCGCCGATCAGGGAAATCTGCAGCCCCTCGCCACCACCGCCGCCGCCGCCCTGGCGATCAAAGGTGACGTTGCCGATCGCGATCTTCGGCACGCCTTTGCGCACGTCTTCCATGATTTCGCCGGGTGGACGTTTCAGTGGGTCATGCCGGAAAATCTTGGTGAAATAGTTTTCCTGATCGTTGAGCAGGATATTCGTGACCGCGTTGCCGCGTTCGTCCGCGTAGCTGTAGATCGATTTGATATTGAACTCGCGCTTGTGCGCAGTCAGAAAAGTTTCAACCTGGGCGATCGCGCGCTTGAGCTCCTCCAGCCGATACAGCCCGTTCAAATCGTATTGCAGGCGCAAGGTGCCACCCTCGCCCGCCGGGAACATATCGAACTTGGTGTGCATCATCGGGCCCATCACGCTGATCACACTCATCAGCACGACACCGGCCATCGTGGTCTTGCGATGCGCCAGAGTCCAACCGACGAAGCGCGCGTAACCGCGCTGCAGCTTTGCCACGAACGATTCGCGGCTGAGGAATTTCGGCGCCGGCAATCGCGCGGAAAGCATCGGGATCAAGCTGACCGCGACCAGCCACGAGGCCAGATGCGCAATCGCCATGGTGATCGCGACCTGGGTCAGGAAAATACTGATGTTGTTCTTCTCACCGAAGATGTTTGGCAGAAACACAACAATGCTGGTGAAGGTACCAGCCGCGATCGCCACGCCGACCACCTGGGTGCCCTGCACTGCGCAATACCAGGGCCGATCGGGATATTTTTCCCGATATTGATAAATACTCTCGACCACCACGACCGCGTTGTCGACCAGCATGCCGACCGCGAGCAACAGTCCCATCATCGACAGGATGTTGAGGGTGATGCCGAAGAAATACATGCAGCCCAGGGTCATCACGAAGCAGATCGGAATCGCCAGCGAGACCATCATGGTCGAGGTCCAGTCGCGCAGGAAATAGAACAGCACGAGAACCGACAGCAGCGTGCCGATGATGCCCGCCTCGGACAGCTCGCGCAGCGAATCAGTCACGTTCTGCGCCTGGTCCTGCAGCATGTACAGGTCGATACCGCGCATTTCCGGACTGTTTTTCACCTGTTCGACTTCGTCCAGCACCGCTTTGCCGACGTTGACCAGATTCGCGCTACGCTCCTTGAAAATGTCGATGCCGATCGCGGGCCGCTGGTCGAGTCGACGCATGTAGTCGAGGCGCGCGGGACGCAGAGTAACGTCGGCGATATCGCCCAGGCGCAGGCCTTTGTCGTTGATGACGAAGTTGCGCACGTCTTCGAGATTTTTCCACTGTCCTTCCGGCTGCACGCGATAGCGCAGGCGTCCCTCATTGATTTGCCCAGCCGATACCGCGAAATTGGCCTGACCCAGTGCTTTGTAAAGCTCGTTAAGACTGATGCCGCTCGCGGTCAGTCGATCGGACGACAATTCGATCTGCAATTCCGGTGGCGCAACGCCCTGAATCTGCACGCGCGCGACGCCGGGAATGCGCTCCAGCGGACGCTTGAACTTTCGATCCAGCAATTCGTAGGAATTGGACAGATCCTTGTCACTGGAAATGCGCAGCTGCAGGATCGGCTCATCTGATGTGGAGAATTTCAGAACTTGATAACGCTGCAGATCGGACGGCAGCTCCTTGCGGATCGCATCGATTTTTTCGCGCGCCTGCACCGCCTTGACGGCCACGCTGTTACCCCACTTGAATTGCATGAACACCTGCGCGCCATCCGCGCGCGAGGTGGAATTCATGCGTTGCACACCGGGGATCGTCGACAGCGCTTCCTCGATGGGTCGCGCCAGCACACGCTCGACCTCGGCCGGCGTCGAGCCTGGATATGGCACATCAACAAACAGGAACGGCGCCTCGATGTCGGGGAACTGTTCCAACGGCAGTCGCTGCGAAGCAATCAGCCCGATAACGACCATCGACACGAAGAACATGATAATCGTGACGGGACGCTTGAGACTCAGTTCTGCCAGGGTCACGACGCGTGCTCCAGTTCCGGTTGCACATCCGCCGCGTGACGCGCGGCGCGCTCGCCGCGCTCGCGGTACCAGACATCGCCGCGGCGATCGAGTCGGTCATATACGATCGGGATCACGACCAGGGTCAGCAACGTCGAGACCAGCAGGCCGCCAATCACTGTAATCGCCATGGGGGCGCGCACTTCCGATCCGTCGCCGAAACCGATAGCCAGCGGCAGGAAGCCGATCAAGGTACACAATGTTGTCATCACAATCGGACGCAGGCGCGATTCGGCGCCCTGCGCGATCGCAGCGCGCTTTTCGACGCCGGCTTCGCGCAACTGGTTGACCCGATCGATCAGCACGATCGCATTCTTCACCACGATGCCGACCAGCATGATCAGGCCGATGAAGACGACCACGCTGATGGCGTTGTTGGTCAGTTTCAGGGCCAGCACGGCGCCCACTGCCGCGAGCGGAATCGAGAACATGATGACAAATGGATGCAGCAGCGATTCGAACTGTGATGCCATCACCAGGTAAACCAGGAAAATGGCCAGCCCGAGGGCGAAAATCAGCGAATTGACGGAAGAATCCAGTTCTTCACTTTGTCCTCCGATATGCACGGAAACACCGGCTGCCAGCGGATTCTTTGCCAGGATGTCGCGCACTTCGTCGACTGCGCTGGCCAAATCACCGTGGTGCAGGTTGGACGAAACGATCGCGACGCGCTCCTGACTGACGCGGTGGATTTCGCTGGGTCCCTCGGTCGACAACACCTCTGCGACGGCGGACAAGCGCACCGGTTTTTCCGCGCCCGGATTGACGATCAGATTCTTGATGTCGTCCACGCTAGAGCGGTCGCCCTCTTTGGCGCGCACGAGCACGTCGACCTTCTTGTCGCGGAAGTTGTATCGCGTGGCCACTTCACCGCGCACCTTGCGCACGACCTGGTCGGCGATCTGACGCGTAGTGAGACCCAATGCCGCAGCACGATCCTGGTCGAAGCGCACCTGCACTTCGGGATAGCCGCCCTCGACCGTGGACTTCACATCGGCAAAACGGGTCGACGCGTTCATCAGCGCAGTCAGTTTCTTGCCTGCCTTCTGCAAGGCATCCAGATCGTAGCCGCGTATTTCGATTTCCAGCGGAGTGGAAAAACTGAAAAGTTGCGGACGGGAGAATTTCACATCGACGCCCGGGTGTGAGGCCATGCTGGCCCGAAGAGCCTGCGTCGCCGCGCGTTCACCCGCATCGCCGACACCGGGCTTCAAGGCAATCAGAAGACGCGCGATGTTTTCGCCGGACTCGGTCGGATTGGCGTCCAGGCGCGTGCCGACGCCCGCGACGCCGTAGATCGATGCAATATTCGGATTGCCGATATTTTTCGCCTGCAATTCACGGGCAAGCGCATCGGTATCGACCAGCGGTGTGCCCGGCGGCTGCTTGACCGTCATCTCGAAGCGGCCCTGAGCCAGCTGCGGAATCAGATCCATGCCCAGGGTCGGCACCAGCAAAAGGGTACCGACGAAGGCGAGCAGCGAAAACGCGAGCACAAACCAAGGCCGCTTGAGCACCTTAGGCAACATGCGCGAATAGGCGGCGGCGAGACGGTTGTAAGGCAATAGAATGAAATTGCCGAAGAAGCGCAGGATCATCCCGATGACGCCCGCAACGGCTCCAATTGCCTTGCCCCACGACCAGAGCAGTCCACGCGGAATGGTGCCCAAGGCGCCATGTGGGCGTACCGCGTCGTTCTCGTCAATGAACGCCAACGGCGCGCGGCCCTTGAGCGAAGCGAGCATCGGAATCAAGGTCATCGCCACGACCAGCGAAATCAGCATCGCAAATGTGATCGTCAGCGCCTGGTCACGGAACAGCTGGCCGGCAACACCTTGCACAAATACCAAAGGAAAGAACACTGCAACGGTAGTCAGGGTGGACGCAGTGACTGCCATGCCGACGCCCTTGGTGCCCTGGATCGCGGCTTCCAGAATCGAGGCGCCCTTCTCGCGCAGACGCGCGATGTTTTCCAGCACGACAATCGAGTCGTCGACGACCATGCCTGTCGCCAGCGCGAGCCCTCCCAGCGACATCACGTTGAGGCTCAAATGCGCCTGACCCATGAAGAAAAAGGTGGCGATCAGCGAGACTGGCAGCGACAGCGCGATGATGAACGTGCTCCAGCTGTCCTGCAGGAAGAAGAAAATAATCAGAATCGCCATCAGGCCGCCGACGAGCGCGTCAAAACGCACCTCGTGCAGCGAATCCTCGATGAATACGGACTGGTCGTCGATCATGCTGAGCTTGGCGCCCGCCGGCAGGGTTTCCTTGAGGCGGTCGATGGCACGCTTGACCCCATCGGCGACGCTGACGGTATTCGCATCGCCCTCCTTGTAAACCGCGAGCTCGATCGCCTCGTGACTGTCGATGCGCACGATGCCTTCGCGTTCCCGATAGCCTTGCTGCACATTGGCCACGTCTTTCAGACGCACCGGCACTCCGTTGTCGACCTTCACCAGCAGCGAGCGCATTTCCTCGAGATTGGCGAACTGATTGATCGTGCGCACCAGATAACGCTGCGACCCTTCCTCGATGCGACCGCCGGAAATGTTGACGTTTTCGTCCTTGAGCCGTTGCACGATTTCGCTGACGCTGAGGTTCAGCTGGGCGAGTTTCTGCTGGTCGATCTCGACCTGGATTTCGTCCTCGAGCCCGCCACCGACCTTGACCGCAGCGACACCGTTGATCGGTTCCAGCCGCTTCTTGAGTTCATCGTCGGCGAAGCGGCGCAATTGCTTGAGCTCGGATTCGTTGAAGCCCTTCTCGCTGCCTGCACCGGTCAAGCCATAGCGGATGATCGGATCGGTGGACGGATTGAAGCGCAACAATAGCGGCTTCTTTGCCTCGAGCGGCAAAGGCAAGGTTTCCAGTTTGTCGCGGACCTCCAGACTGGCCATGTCCATGTCCGTGCCCCACGTAAACTCCATGATCACGTCGGATTGGCCGGTGCGCGACACCGAATGCAACTTGCGCACATTCTTCACCACGCCGAGCACTTCCTCGACGGGCTGAGTCACGAGATTCTCGATTTCCAACGGTGCTGCGCCCTCATACTCGGTGCGCACAGTCAGCGTCGGATAAGAAAGATCCGGCAACAGATTGACTTTCAGCCCGAACAGCGCAATTACGCCGAACAGGACCATGGTGATCGTGACCATGCCAACCGTGACCCGGCGGCGTGTTGCAATGTCCACGATGCTCATTTTGCAGCCTCCTGCGCGATGGGCGCAGCGGGCGCTGGTTTGATCTCGGGCGCCAGCACCTGCACATCGGTGCCATCACGCACGGCGTTGCGTCCAACGGTGATCACGCGATCGGACTCGACCAGCCCTTCGCGGATTTCCACAAAGTCGCTATCCGTATAGCCGATCTGAACCAGGCGCCGTTGCGCCTGCAGTCCGGGCTCCGCGGGTTTGTCAGGCTGCTTGGATTTGGGATCGGCAACTACAACGGTCTTGTCTGCGTTCTTCGCCTTGTCGTCGGTGCCTTTTTTCGAGGCATCGGTGGCCGCTGGCGGCGGCGCCGGGACGATCAGGTAGACGGCCGTCTGGCCGTCCTCCTCGATCAAAGCCGCTCGGGGAATCGTCAGCGCATCGAGCTTGCGGTCGTACACAACCTCGATGCGTCCGAACATGCCGGGTTTCAGGCTGTTAGGCGCGGCCGCAAACCGGCAGGTCACGCGAAACGTTCCGCTCGCGGCCTCGACAACGGGGCTGATGCGCTCGATCGCGCCATCGAATTGCCGTCCGGGCAGCGCATCGACATGCATGCTGACTTTTTGCGCCGCCTTGAGCGTGTTCAATTCACGCTCCGGTACGTTCAGCACACCGAGCAGTGGATCCAGGTCGACTATGTGGAAAAGTGGCTGATTCAGCTGAATCAGGTTGCCTTCCTTGACCATGCGCTTGGCGAGCACGCCGTCGATCGGCGCCACGATGGTTGTGTAGGAAAGTTCCAATTTGGCCAGATCGTAGTTGGCGCGCTGGTTGTCCAGGTCGAACTTGATCTTGTCGTGCTCTTCGAGACTGAGCAGTTTGCGGCCGAACATTTCGTCGGCACGTCGATAGTCCGCTTCGAGCTTGTGCAGGGTCGCTTCGGTTTTTGCGCGATTGAGTTTCGGCGCGGAATCATCCAGCCGCGCCAGAACCTGCCCCTCGTGAACCAGATCGCCTTCTTCAACGAGCAGCTTAAGCAGCACGCCGCTGGTCTTGGCAACGACATCGGCTTCGCGATCGGACTCCAGCGTTGCCGTGCCGGAGTAGCTTGCGTCGATGGCGCGACGGCTTGCAGCTGCCACTTCGACGGGGACCTTCGCCGTCGCCTCGGCCTCGGCAGCCTTGTCCTTGCCGCCCTTTCCGCACGCAATCAGACTCACTGATAGCAGTGAAATCAATGCGATACGATACACTCCCCGCGTTCCTGCGAAGATCTTCCAGCCGATTCGTTTCATGTCCCCATACCCTGGCGGTGGTTCGTTGGTGTTATACTAAACTACATCACTATAAACAACAAGTCGCTGTGACTTGCACGATGCAGATGCGCGAAAGCGGGAAAAGGATGCATACCGGGCCTCCTCTCCGCGGCGCGGCATGCGCAGTGTGCGCGTACCGGGGCACGCCGTCGTGAGCCGGTAGTCACACGCAGGATTGCGCTGCTGCTGGAGACCAGCGTGAAGCGCAAGCTATACTCGGCTTTTTGCAAGGCACCTTGTTGCTGCCGGAACCCACGACGATGACCCGATCGCTATTCACCCTTTGCCTGCTCACCGCCACGACGTTTGCCGCGCCCGCTTTCGCAGCTGGCGACAAGGAAGCGGGCCGCAGCAAGATCTACACCTGCGCAGGCTGTCACGGCGTGCCGGGCTACAAGAATGCCTACCCGAATTATCACGTGCCGCGCATTGCAGGCCAGAATTACGATTATCTGGTCGCGGCGCTGACGGAGTATAAAAAGGGAGAACGCGACCATCCGACCATGCGCGCGCAGGGCGAAAGCCTCAGCGAGCAGGACATTCAGGATATTGCCGCATATCTCGCCAGCTTGACCAAGTAACCGATCAAGGATGCACCGATGAACCGTACCCTTACTTTCGCCGCGCTGGGTTTCGCGCTGGCGCTGTCGGCTCCCGCGTTTGCCGGCGGCAATGTCGAAGCTGGCCAAAAGGCTGCTGCGCCCTGTGCAGCTTGCCACGGAGTCGACGGCAATCCGGCCGCTGACGCGCCGCAGTATCCGCGTCTGGCCGGCCAATATCGCGACTATCTGGAGCAGGCGCTCAAGGAATATCGCGATGGCAAGCGCAAAAATCCGATCATGGCAGGCTTCACCCAGGTCAAGAATGCCGACGGCGAATTCACCATGACCGACCAGGCTATCGCCGATCTCGCGCTGTATTTCGCGAGCCTGCCGGGCAAGCTCGGTGACGTGCACGACAACGTGCAAGGCAACTGATCCGCCTCTGGATCGTTTGGCTGGAGCAACGAAAAAGGGACCGGTGGAAACCGGTCCCTTTTTTTTAAATAATGCTAATTCTGGAAATAAACCCGGTCACGCCAACGCCGACTTGCCCGCCTTGCCGTCGCGCTCGAAGTAGGGTTTCTCGCCCGTCGCGTGGTCGGTAGCGTCGCGCACCGCGGTGATTTCGGGAATACGTTCACGCAGCGTTTTCTCCACGCCGTGTTTCAGTGTGACGTCCGCCATTCCGCAACCGTGACATCCACCGCCGAAGCGCAGCAGCACGACGCCATCGGCGCTGACCTCTTCCAGACTGACACGGCCACCATGCGAGGCAACTTTCGGATTCACCTCGGTCTCCAGCACGTAGCGCACGCGCTCGACCAGGCTCGCACCTTCTCCAGGCACGCTGCCCTTGATCTTTGGCGCACGTATCGTCAGTTGGCCGCCGGTCGCATTGTTCTCGTAGTCGACTTCGGCCGCGTCGAGAAACGGCACGCTGGCCGAATCGATATACACATTAAAACCGCTGCATTCCACCGTCCATTCGTCGCCGGCCAGATCTGCCGGTTCGCAGAATTCGAGCTGGCAATCGGCAGCCGGCGTACCGGCTTTGACCGCTCGCAAACGGATACCGAGACCGGCGATGCCCTGCTGTTCGATCAGACGCAGAAAGTGCTGTTGTGCGTAGGCTGAGATATTGACCATGACGACCTCGTTGAATCCGGACCATTATAGTCCTGATTCAGAGCCTCAGCCAACCGGCGACGCGCCGCTATACTCCCGCCACCCTGTCCAAGCGAGTCGCCCGATGAATCACGCCGAACTGGTTGCCACGACTTGCGTGCCGCGCAAGGGCCCCGGCGACGCCGTCACCGACGGCGACGCCAATACGCTGCTGAAACAGCTGCCGGAATGGAAATTGGGAGACGATGGGAAAGATTTGCGCCGCGAATTCAAGTTTCCCGATTTTCATCACACAATCGGTTTCGTCAATGCGGTGGCATGGATGGCGAATCGCGAAGATCACCATCCGGATCTGGAAGTCGGCTACAACTACTGTCGCATGCGCTGGTCGACGCACGATGTCGGCGGCCTTTCATTGAACGATTTCATTTGTGCCGCGAAAGTCGACGCGTTGTTCGGAAAAGACTGATTCCGCCACTGCGATCGAACGATTGAATGAGTTCTCAACCGCCGTGAAGACGGGAGTGTCTGCCAGTCTGTGGCGCGTACTCGCCGTGGCCTGCGGCGTGATGCTGATCGCTTGCACGCCGCTGGCCCTCAATGCACTGAGCAGGCATTGGGTCGCAGCGCAGTTGAGTGAGGTGGCCGCCGTCGACCTGGCCAACGTCGCGCGAACACCGGCGATGCTGCATTGGTCTCTCCATTCGCTGGACCAGCTCGTCGCGCGACGCGTCTTTGATGCCGATTCGTTTCAGGTCGATGCTGAAGGGCTGCGTGTGCGCGGCACCCGATTCGAGTTCGGGCTGCGCATCGCTCGTAGCGTCGACCTAGTGCGATTCTCCCGAATGCGTGTGAACTTGCGCTCCGACATTGCGGACAATTCTGCATCGTCCACATTGGCGCAAACGGGGAGGACCCTGCGATTGATCGCACGTCGATCGCTGGACTCGCCTGAATTGGCGACCGAAGTTTTCAGGCTTCCGACGGGCACGCTGGAACCATCGACCCGCTGGTCGCAATCGCTGGGTTGTCTTCGCTGGAGCGAACTGGCCACCGGCCGTCCGGTTGGTGCTCCCGATCGTGCGGCAATGCTGCGCCTGCGCTTCGAAGGGCCGACATCGCACACGCTGCTGATCGACGACGTCCGACTTGAAATGGAACCGGGCCAGCCATTGCTCGACCTCGGCCGCGAGATCGAACGAGTACCATCAGCCTTGTCATCGCATGGCGGATTTCAACAGGCTCCGCAATGTAGCGAAAACCAAATTTCCGCAATCGAAGCCGTACCGTCGGCTCCGTTGCGCTACCCGGTTCGCGCAATCGCTGCGCCCGCTTCCCTGAGGGAAATGGATCACCTCCTCAGCGAGAACCTGCAAGCAATTCCGATCTATCAAATACCGCAATTTTCCCGAGCTGAGCTTCGTCTGGCATGGCGGGACCACGTATGGGCCGTGCAGCCTTCTGCAATCCTGGTCCCGTCCGAATTGACCGGTGCGACCCGCATGCGCGCGTTGCAACTAGCCAACGCGCCGGACTTGCGACTGGCCGAAGCGGCGGAACTGCCGGCTCCAGGCTCCTTGTGGTTCCTCTCAATACTGTTTGCGGCGCTGACGATCTGGCTGCGCTTTTCGCGCCCACGCGGCGATTTCATCGAACTCGGTGTCGTGCTGCTACCAATGCTGTTAGCCGTAACAACTGGCTGGATTGGTGACGATCTGTCAGGCCCGCAACTGCTCGTGATCGGAACCCTCGCTCTGTACGTCGCGAGCTTCGCCAGGGAGGCGGTTCCTTTCGCGCGCCGGATCGGCCCCCCGGGCGCGTGGATGGCAGCCGCGGCCATCACGACGCTGGTCGTGCTGATCCTGCTTTGCCTTCCGGCGCATTCCGAATCGCAGGTACTACCGTCCGCATCCGTGCTGCTGCGCTATGCGGCGTGGGTGATTCTGCAGCAGTTGGTGCTTTGTGTATTTGTCTACGAACGCATGCTGCGCCTGTGCCGCGGTAACGCCTGGCTGGCGACGTGGCTGTGCGCGGTGCTGTTCGCCTTGCTGCATACACCGAATGGCGGGCTGATGCTGGCGACCTATCTCGGCGCACTGCTGTGGCTGCCGCTGTATCAGCGATGGCGCGCGCTGCCGCCGCTGATCTTCGCGCATTTCAGCACCGCCATCGCACTGCAGTCCCTCGCACCGCAGGATTGGATCCGCTCAGCCGAGGTCAGCCTGCGCTACTTCTTCTGACGCGTGCCGCGCGCGCCGGGCAATTGATCAAGCGCAGCCGCCAGATCGGGCGCGAGCGGCGCTGAAAAACTGTATACCTTATGGCCAAGCTCGAATTCGAAGCGCGCCGCGTGCAGGAACAACCGCTTGACCCCGAATGCGCGCACCTGCTTGTTAAACGCGTTGTCGCCGTATTTGTCGTCGCCGGCAACGGGATGACCCATGTGCTGGCTGTGCACGCGAATCTGATGGGTGCGACCGGTTTCCAGCGTCGCTTCCACCAGACTGGCGGGATCGTAGGTTTCGATCACCTTGAAATGGGTCAGCGATGGTTTGCCCTGGTCGTCGACCCGCACCATGCGCTCGCCACCCTGCAGGATGGATTTGCGCAGCGGCGCGTTGACGCTGCGGCTTGCTCGGGACAAGTGCCCCTGCAACAGGGTCAGATACTGCTTGGTGGTCCGGTTGTCCCGAATCAGCGCCTGAAGCCCGGTGAGGGCCGGTCGCCGGCGCGCAAGCACCAGCACGCCGCTGGTATCGCGGTCCAGACGATGTACCAGTTCGATGGAATCGCCGGGACGCAGGGCGCGCAACAGCTCGATCGCGCCATGACTCACGCCGCTGCCGCCGTGCGCCGCGATGCCGGCTGGTTTGTCCAGCACCAGGAAATCGGCATCTTCATGGATGATCGCGCGGGCAATGCGCTGAATCTGGGACTCCGCAGGGGCGCTGTTGTCTTCGCGCTCGGCCACCCGCACCGGCGGAATGCGCACCTGATCGCCCGGGGTCAGGCGCGTGTCGGGCTTGGCGCGCTTGCCGTTCACTCGAACCTGGCCAGTGCGCAGAATGCGATAGATCAGGCTCTTGGGCACGCCCTTGAGCTGCCCGACCAGGAAATTATCGATGCGCTGCCCTTCGCGATCGTCCGCAACACGGACCATGCGCACACCAGAGGCCGCGTCTTGGGAAACGTCAGAAGTTCGCGTCACGATTGAAAAAATCTGCTCTTGACTGATACACTCGGGATGCGCTTCGCGCCATCTGACACGTGCCGAGATGCACGTTCAACTGGCGGCGTACTCGCCCGTCACGCCCTTGGGGCCCCGTCGGAATTCCTGACCGGGATCCTCGTGGCGCCTTCAGGTCATCGTAACGGATCGAGTCGAAGATTGCCCGTCACGCACCAGCATGGCGGGGGTTTTTGGTCGCGCACGGCAACAAATGATGTCCGGGGAGATTCGTCTTTCCGGCGGTGAAAACAACCGCGCTCCCGCCCGCAGGTCGAGTGAGACGCGCAGCCAGGATGGATGACGACATGCGCCCACCGCGCAGTCGACGTTCAACGGAACGGATCTTTCTGTTCCGCGTGCGACAGCTCCGGCTGTCGCATCGCAGGGTCTCCCTGCGCGGCATGCGCCTCCGCGCCGCAGCAGGTAGAGCGCTATCCAGGAAAACGACAATGAAGCGTATGTTGATCAACGCAACTCAGCGTGAAGAGTTGCGTGTGGCTATTGTGGATGGCCAGGCCCTGTTCGATCTCGATATCGAGATCCCCTCCAAGGAACAGAAAAAGGCCAATATCTACAAAGGACGCATCACCCGCGTCGAACCTTCGCTTGAAGCCTGTTTCGTCGAATACGGCGGCGAACGTCACGGCTTCCTGCCGCTGAAGGAAATCTCGCGCGACTACTTCACTCCGGGCGTCGACCACAACCGCGCCGGTATCCGCGACCTGCTTCGGGAAGGCCAGGAACTGGTCGTCCAGGTTGAGAAGGAAGAGCGCGGCAACAAGGGTGCCGCGCTGACCACGTTCATCTCGCTGGCCGGCCGCTACATGGTCCTGATGCCGAACAATCCGCGCGCCGGTGGGGTGTCGCGACGCATCGAAGGCGAGGATCGCGCCAACCTCAAAGAGGTGATGGACCAGCTCAACTGCCCTGAAGAGATGGGTCTGATCATTCGCACTGCCGGCATGGGCCGCGACGCGGAAGAACTGCAGTGGGACCTGGATTACCTGCTGCAATTGTGGAAAGCGATTTCCGAAGCGGCGACCTCGCGCCCCAGCGCCTTCCTGATCTACCAGGAATCCAAGCTGATCATCCGAGCGCTGCGCGACTATCTGCGCAATGACGTCGGCGAGATCCTCATCGACAACGAAGAACTGTTCGGCGACGCGCGTGACTTCATGGCGCAGGTGATGCCAAACAATTTGCGTAAACTCAAGTTATACAAAGACACGACTCCGCTGTTCTCGCGTTTTCAGATCGAAACTCAGATCGAGAATGCCTTCGAACGCAGTGTGCGCCTGCCATCTGGCGGCTCCATCGTCATCGACCAGACCGAAGCACTGACCGCGATCGACATCAACTCGGCCAAATCGACCAAGGGTGGCGACATCGAGGAAACCGCGTTCAACACGAATCGTGAGGCCGCGATCGAGATTGCACGCCAGCTGCGCATCCGGGATGCCGGCGGCCTGATCGTGATCGATTTCATCGACATGGACAGTCCCAAGCATCAGCGCGAAGTCGAGGAGACCCTCAAGGACGCCCTGAAAGTCGATCGTGCCCGCGTCCAGCTCGGCCGCATCTCGCGTTTCGGTTTGCTCGAAATGTCGCGCCAGCGCTTGCGCCCGAGCCTCGGCGAAGCGAGCCAGAATGTCTGCCCGCGCTGCGACGGCCATGGCCGCATCCGCAGCGTCGAATCACTGTCGTTGTCGGCACTGCGTCTGGTCGAAGAGCATGCGATGAAGGACAACACCGGCCAAGTGCTGGTGCAGGCGCCTTCCGAAGTCGCCAACTTCCTGCTTAATGAGAAGCGCCGCCAAGTCAATGAGATCGAACTGCGCCACGATGTCGCAGTGATCATCGTCGCCGACGAAAAGCTGGAAACGCCACATCTGGAAATTCAGCGAATCAAGGGCGCGGACATCGGCGAAGTGCCACGTCCGAGTTATGAACGTGTCACGCCGATTGTGGCGACGGCACCGCCGCAGGTCGCTGCGCCGAGCGCGGAACCCGAACGGCCGGCAGTGAGTCGCGTGGTACCGGCCAATCCGGCGCCGTTGCGTCCCGAAAGCGAAGAATCCGTAGCCCCCTCCGTCACCAGGAAGCCGGATGCTCCGAGCGGCCCTGGACTGTTCGCACGCATGATGAGCTGGTTCCGTCCAGCTCTGTCGGAGGATGCGACACCGGCAGCTTCCTCGACGCGCCCCGCGGCGCGCCCGAATTCCCGCGGCGAGCAACGTGATGCACGCGGCCGACCGGGCCGCGACAATCGCGAACAGCGCGGTTCACGCAACGAAGCGGGTCGCGGGCCGCGCCCCGAGCGGGGCGATCAGCCTGCCAAGCCCCGCCAGGAAAATCCGCAGCCCAAACGTGAAGCGCAAGCACCTCGCCCCGCGCAGGAAGCGCGTAATCCACAAGGTCAGAAAGACAAACGTGCACAAGGTGAAGTCAAGCCTGCACAGTCGCCAGCCCCCGCACGCGAACCACGCGAACCACGCGAGCCGCGTCAGCCGCAGGAACCGCGCGCAACGCAGGCCGCCGGCACTGAGCGCACACCACGCCCCACGCCGCCAGCGCGACAAGCCATCGAAGCCTCCGCGATCGCCGCGGCATCTGCCGCTTCTGCCGCCGAGGTTCCAAGCCTGCTCGCCACCGCGCTGCCCGGCGCCGAGAATGCCGACGTCGCCAGCGCCTTGAATCCGGCTGCCACCGAAGCGGCCAACGCCGCTGAAGGCACGCGCCGCCGCCGCGGACGTCGTGGCGGTCGTCGTCGTCGTCGGAATGAGACCGGTGCAGACACTTCGGACAATCCAAATCCCGTGCTCGATGCCGACTTCGACGACGAAGAAGACGAGAGTGCGGAGTCGCAACTGCACGCACCAGCATCGGCTGACGTAACCGACGCGCGACCCGCGTCGCGGCCAACGCCAACGCCAACGTCTGAAGCGTCGCCAGTTCGTATGAGCTCGCCAATTGCTGAACCAGTCTCAATGGCCGGTGTCTCGACACCCGTGGCCGCTGACGACTCGTCGCGGATTCACTCGCCGGCACCGTCCCATGTCGTAGCGTCGACATTGACTACCTCATCGCCAGCGAGTCAGACGGCGACAGCACCGGCGAGCGAGGCAGTACAATCGATATCGCCAGGGTCGGGTGTTGCGTCTTACTCTCCGCGTGTAGCACACGTGCACGCCGCTGACGAAACACCTGCCGCCGCGCTGATTCACGGGGAAGCAACGCATCCGGTCGCTGCTCCGGCTCCGGTCGCTGCTCCGGCTCCGGTCGCTGCTCCGGCTCCGGTCGCTGTTCCGGCTCCGGTCGCTGTTCCGGCTCCGGTCGCTGCTCCGGCTCCGGTCGCTGCTCCGGCTCCGGTCGCTGCT
>JBDTLV010000113.1:0-16311 GCA_039934615.1 Tahibacter sp. | reverse complement strand
GATTGCGCTTACGCTTGGTCGACTTCTTGGTGAGGATGTGGCTCTTGAAGGCGTGTCCGCACTTGAATTTTCCGGACGCCGTCTTGCGGAACCGCTTTGCAGCGGCCCGGTTGGTCTTGATTTTGGGCATGATCTGCTCCGTTGATGGTTTTCGTGACTGACCCGAGCGGTGGCCGTGGCCACACTTTCCGTCCTGCTCAAATCGGCTTTTATTCCGCCTGCGGCGGACGTTTGACACACTTGCGGTCGCGACCAATCCGGCCGTCTCCGTATTGCACCACCCAAGGGATGGCTTACTGCTTTTTCTTCGGCGCGACCATCATGACCATCAGTCGGCCTTCCATGCGCGGCCACTGCTCCACCACCGCTTCTTCGGTGATTTCAGCGGCGATGCGACGCACCATCTGGTCGCCCAGTTCGGTATGCGCCATTTCGCGACCTTTGAAGCGAATGACCACTTTTACTTTGTCGCCTTCGGCCAGGAAGCGCTTCATGTTGCGCATCTTGACGTCGTAATCGCCATCGTCAGTCGTCGGCCGGAACTTGAGTTCCTTGATTTCGACCTGCTTCTGCTTTTTCTTCGCAGCGTGGGCCTTCTTCTGCGTCTCGAACTTGAACTTGCCAAAGTCCATGATGCGGCAGACCGGCGGATCGGCATTCGGCTGAATTTCGACCAGATCCAAATCCAGCTCCTGAGCCATCTGCAGCGCTTCATCGCGCGTCAGGACTCCGACCTGTTCCCCGTCAGCCCCAATCACGCGAACGCGTGGAACGCGGATCTCAAGATTGCGGCGATTAGCTTTTTCGGCAGTGGCGGCGATACTTTCTTCCTCCAAACAAACTGATTACTTTCGAGGCTTCAACGACTTAGCGCTGAATGCTCTCCCCTCGCAAACGATCGGCAAACGCCGAAACGCTCATGTTTCCGATATCTTCGCCGGCGCGTCCGCGCACGGAAATGGTCCCGCTGTCTCGTTCGCGGTCACCGACCACAAGGAGATACGGAACCTTTTGTAGCGTGTGCTCGCGGATTTTATAGCCGATCTTCTCATTTCGCAAATCGGCCTCTACCCGGAAACCTTGCTGGACAAGGGTTTGCACTGTTTCGCTGGCAAATTCGGCCTGCGCGTCGGTGATATTGAGCACGACAGCCTGCACCGGTGCGAGCCAGGACGGGAAGTTTCCCGCATGGTGCTCGATCAAAACGCCGATAAAGCGCTCCAGCGATCCGACGATTGCACGATGCAGCATTACCGGTGTGTGACGCGCGGAATCCTCGCCAACGTATTCGGCACCGAGGCGGCCGGGCATGAAGAAGTCAACTTGCATCGTGCCGACCTGCCAGGCGCGGCCGATCGAGTCCTTCATGTGGTACTCGATCTTCGGTCCATAGAACGCACCCTCGCCCGGTAGCTCCTGCCACTCCACGCCACACGCACGCAGACCCGCACGCAAGGTATCTTCTGCCTTGTCCCACAGCTCGTCGGAACCGATGCGCTGATCCGGGCGCAGAGCCAGCTTTAGCGCAATTTCGCTGAAACCGAAGTCGCTATAGACCGACATCGCCTGACGGTGAAACGCGATGACTTCGGCTTCGATCTGCGCTTCCATGCAAAAAATGTGGCCATCATCCTGGGTGAAGCCGCGCACGCGCATGATGCCGTGCAGTGCACCTGACGGTTCGTTGCGATGGCAGGCGCCAAACTCGCCGTAGCGGATCGGCAGCTCGCGATAGCTGTGAAGTCCATGATTATAGATCTGCACATGTCCCGGGCAATTCATCGGCTTCAACGCGTAGTCGCGGTTCTCCGATCCGGTCGTGAACATGTTGTCGCGATAGTTGTCCCAATGACCCGTCTTCTGCCAGAGACTCTTGTCGAGTATCTGCGGGCAGCGCACTTCCTGGTATCCGCTGGCGCGGTAGACGCGGCGCATGTATTGCTCGACGACCTGCCAGATCGACCAGCCTTTGGGATGCCAGAACACGAGGCCCGGAGCTTCTTCCTGCAGATGAAACAGGTCCAGCGCCTTGCCGATCTTGCGATGGTCGCGTTTCTCGGCCTCCTCAAGCTGCAGCAGATAGGCCTTCAGATCCTTGTCGTTGAGCCACGCGGTGCCATAGACGCGTTGCAGCATTTCGTTCTTGGCGTCGCCGCGCCAATAGGCCCCCGCCACTTTCATCAATTTGAAAGCTTTGAGTTTGTTGGTGTTCGGTACGTGCGGGCCGCGGCACAGATCGATGAATTCGCCTTGTGAATAAAGCGACAAATCCTCATTCGCCGGAATCGACTCGATGATTTCCGCCTTGTAGATCTCGCCCTTGTTCTTGAAGAACTCGACTGCCGCATCACGCGCCATCACCGAGCGCGACACGGCGGCGCCTTCCGACGCGATCTTGCGCATTTCCGCTTCGATCTTCTCCAGATCCTCCGGAGTGAACGGAGTCTTGCGTGCAAAATCATAGAAAAATCCATTCTCGATGACCGGGCCGATGGTGACCTGGGTGTCGGGAAACAAGCGCTGCGTCGCCTGAGCGAGTAGATGTGCGGTGGAATGTCGAATCACTTCCAGCGCATCCGGATGCTTTTCGGTGACGATTTCCAGTGCCGCATCGTTCTCGATACGGAACGAGGTATCGACGAGCTTGCCATCGACTTTGCCGGCAAGCGCCGACTTGGCCAGGCCTGGGCCAATCGAAGCCGCGACATCCTGCACGGACACGGCCTGCTCGAATGCACGCTGACTTCCGTCAGGTAGGGTGATCTGGATCATGGGAGTTCTCGAATCGGTCGCGGGGATTTTCACATCGCGAAAATAAAAAAGAGCGCGGAGCGCCCTTTTGGGGGTCTGCTCAGCGCGTCGCCATTACTCGGAAGAAGTTCGCGTGCTCATGTCACACCCTGGACCTGCGCGTTGACGCGGGCCACCTGACAGTCGCGCGCACTGCACACTGCAGTGCACCAACGGTGAACGCTAGTGCACCGACCCGGTCCCTGTCAACGCAAGCGTAAGGCGCAGGCGCACCGATCAGACCGATCGAGCCATTCTCACAAGGTACCCGGCCAGATCAGAATCCCCGGTCCGGGGTGAAACGCGCACTGTGTGCCTTCACCGTGTTCACGGTAGCTATGGCCAGCAATGACTCAGGAACAGAAAACGTGCTTCAAGTCGAAACACCGCGAACTCCGGACTCAAGGCTGAGGCCGGAGTTCGCAATCGATGGATCAGAAATTATACGAGAACGAGGCATTAAACATGTTCGCATCGGTATCGTTGGTCGCATTGAACGGATGACCGAAGGTGTAGCGCTGGTATTCCAGGCGCACACCGAAGTCGCTCCAATGATAGTTGCCGCCGATGCCGATGAACGGGTCGGTACCGTCGTCGTTGGGGCTGTCCTGCGCGATACGATTGCCGTTCGAGTCAATCTCAAACGGAGCCTTGATCGACCAACCGAAGAAACCGACGCGGCCGAACACATCGATCGAGTCGCTGACGGGCAAGATACCGAGCACCGACAGGCCAACGCCGGTCGGCTTGAATCGCGTCGCGGACACCAAGGTTCCGGTCAGATTTCCACCGTTCGGTATGTTGAAAGTGCCATCGCGGTGCACGGTACCCAATGAAGCGACATTGAGTTCCAATGCGAAATGGCGGTTGAAGCGATAGCCGCCAAACAATTGGCCAGACATCGTGCTCGTGTCGAAATGGTACGTATCGGTCGACAGCGAATTACCCGCCGCATCGGTAAACGGCAAATGCTTTTCTGCATCGGTGACATTCAGGTCGTAGTCCGCGATGCCGATCGTAATTCCCTCGTACCACCGTCCCGATGTGAAATCCTGATCAGCCGCATGTACGGCTCCCGTCGCCAGCAAGAGGCCCAGCGAAACCCCGATTTTGTTCTTCATGGTATCCTTCTATATTTCTAGTGGTTGGAAAAAAGCGATCAACTGACCATTTTCGTGATTGGCGATTCCGGCCAGGGTTGTTGCCAAGTACAACGATGAACTTTTTCTCGCACTGCCAGCGCAGCGGCGTAGTCTTCCGGCAACCGGTAAGAATACAGCGACCACGCATCCGGAGATTCGCCGGGGTCCTCACATTGCAACAGCTTCGGTTGAGCTTCCTCCGACAGGCTCACGGATACGTCGCGCAGGACATTCACCACACCGAGACCCCGCGCCTTCAGATAGGCCTCTTTCCGGGTCCAGCAGTCATAGAACGCGTCGAGGCGCCTCTGGGACGGCAACTCCGCAAACAGCAACGACTCCAGCGGGGACATTATTTGAAGCGCGAGAGAATCCAGATTGTCGATCTTTTTCTTGTACTCGAGGTCGACGCCAATCGGAACTCCGACGCTGAATGCGCACAACGCCCGTGTTGCGGAATGCGAAATAGTGAAGTGTATCGGATTTGTGAGGATCTCCGGTTTTCCCCGTGAGGTGTAGGAAAACTCAATCGATGCGGGCTCGACTCGCAGATACTCCCCGAGAATTTGCCGCAATTGACCTCGAGCGGCGACATACGCCGCTCGATGCTCTGTCTGGCGAAACGCGTCCGCGCGCACGATCTCATCAGCGCTGAGAATTTTCGCCAACGCGACGGTTTCCGCTCGGCTCATGTCCAGCGACAAAGGCCAGACGTGCACCTCGCCCGCCGCGATCGTTGGACATGACGGTCTCACGCGTTGCTCCTCGCGACCTGCACGCGCGGGTCACACGCCGCAGACAGATCCCGAGCCAGCGCCTGCAGCAGCGAGTAGCGGGCACTGTGCAGAAAGAAGTGTCCACCCGGAAACAGGCGCAAGACGATCGGCCGGTCCGAGTACGCTTGCCACTCCTGCAACTGTTCTCGACGCACACCGATATCCGCCAATCCGCCGTACACGGAAATTCCACAAGGCAACACTTTTACCACTGGACACGAATAGTCCTCTGCCAGGGCAAAATCGGCACGCAGCGTCGGCAAGAGCAGTTGCATCAGATCCCGGTCGCGCAGAACTTCTTCGGGGGTGCCTTGCATTTCCCGCAGCGCGTTGATGAATTCGTCGTCCGGCAGCCGATGGGTCTGCGTCCGTGAACGCGCCAGGTGCGGTGCGCCGCGTCCCGACATCACGGCGTGAATCGGTTCGGACTCGCTACGCCTGCGCATTTCCAGTGCGAACTCGTAACTCAGCAGCGTGCCCAGACTATGTCCGAACGTCGCGTACGGCAGTTGCGGAAGGCACAAAGCCGCATCGGCGATGGCGCTTACCAGTTCCGGAATATCTCGCGACGGGGTTTCGCGGAATCGCGTTTCCCGACCCGGAAGTTGAACCAGCACCAATTCGACGAAATCCGGAAGCACATCGACCCATTCGCGAAACGCGGACGCACCGCCGCCCGCGTATGGGAAGCAGAATAATCGCACGCGTGCCTGCTTGCGCACCCGCGGCAAGGAAAGCCACGACGCTATTGCGGTGGAAGTCATCGCGCCTGTCCCGACAATGCGGCAGAGCTTCTCGGAAGCGCTGTTTCGTCATGCGACTCGCGATGCAACATGAGTTTCCGATTTCGAGCCGCTGCGAACGCCAAGCCTAGCAGCGCGATGCCCGCGACCAGGAACATCAGCGCCATACCGCGCCCGTTGCCGGTGCCGAACCACGCGCCCAGCGATGACGCCAGCGCGCCGTCGGGGCTGAGCCACGGTTCAAAAAAATGCATGGCGAGCAACGGCGAAATCAGATACGCCGCCGGCAAGCAGACGAAACTGACCATGCTGCGCACGGAAAAGACCCTGCCTTGCAGCTCAGCGGGTACGCGCTGCTGCCAGATGCTCTGCAGACTCGCGTTGATCAACGGGATCGCCAGAAAATAGCAAAATACACTCGCGCCCCAGAGAACGATCGACGGACGCAGCGAACCGACGACGAGGCATGCACCATCCAAGGCCAGACCGAGCCAGACACCGCGTATGGCCTGTGCCGGAACTCCCCACACGCTGCAGGCGATTCCACCGACCACCATGCCTGCGCCGCCTACGCTCACCAGCACGCCGAGCACCTCCTGGTTGCTGATGGTCAAAACCATGGGTGTAAAAAGGACCTGCACAAAACCGATCGAAAAATTGCTTGCCGCGACGAGCAACATCAAGCTCACAAGTCCCGACTGGCTGCGGATATGCTGCAACCCATCGGCGAACTCGCGAAAGAACACTTTGCGAGGTGGCCGCTGTGATGCATCCAATTCCGGTAGTCGAATTGGCACCAGCGTGCCGAACGCGATCAGAAAGCTCGCGCAGTCCAGCAGAATCACCCCGCGCAATTGCAATTTTGTCAGCAGCACCCCGGCTACCAGTGGGCCGACGACAAACGCACCCGCAAGCCCCAACTGCATCATCCCGTTGGCGCGGGCACGCATCGCACGATCGGGCAGCAGCGTGGTCATCGAGGCCGCATAGGCCAACTGGTGAAAACACTGGAAAACCATACCGGTAAAGGTCAAGGCATAAATGTGCCAGACCTGTAGCGTCTGCCAGCTGAGAAAAACGAACAGGGTGAATGCGCAGAGACCAGCGCCCAGATCGCAGGCCAGCATCACCGTCCGCCGCGGCCAGCGGTCGACGAGAACGCCGGACACGGGCGCAAGCACCACGTAAGGCAACATGGCAAAGAAAATCACCAGCCCGAAACTCTTCATCGATCCGGTCTGCTGATACACCCAGACACCGAGCGCGAACGACAAGATGCTCGACCCGAGGGTCGACGCCGCCTGGCCAGCCCAGACGATGATAAATTGTGTATATCTATTCATTGCGTTCCAAACTCCTGAATCGCTGGACTCTCAGTGTTGTCGCGCAGGGAACCGCTTTGGCAATTCTTCATTCCCTCATCAACTCTGCCAGCTCCTCACGATCGCATTTTGGCGGAAACGCCTCGCTCGAATGCGGATTTGCCAGCGCTTCCGTAACGCGCGCGGCCAGAATCTGCACCTGCGGCGGCATGATCATGCTCAGGTGATCGCCGGGGACATCGACAATGCGCAGACGCTCACCCAGCAGGTCGCGCCAACGCTGCGAGGATTTCGCCTTCTGATGTTCCGTGGCCCTGAACAGAACTGCTGCACCGAAATTGTCGTTGCCATTGGCCGTGTAGCGCGATACCGCAAGACTGTTCGCCTCGATGACGCGAATGAGGCGCTGGGCATCTTCCGGACCATAATCCGGTGGCACGGAACCGGCCGCTATCGCTCGCCGCAATACAAACTCCACTTGCTCTGCCGAGCTCATCCCCGCGAGATCTTCCTCCACAAATCCCAGTGTGTATCCCCATACACCGGCCAGCAGGTAAGCTCGACTGCGCTCTTCACCCGCCTGATCGCCTGGTGGCGCGGTATCGAGTAACCCGAGGAACGCCACGTCGTCTCCGGCGTGCGCGAACTGTCTGGCCATTTCCAGAGCGATGGTTCCGCCCAGCGAATAGCCTGCCAGATGGTAGGGTCCCTGCGGCTGCGCCTGTCGAATCGCTGCAATATACAAGGAAGCCATTGCCGCTACGCTCCGCAACGCGCTCTGCCCAGGCTCCAGACCAAGCGACTGAAGCCCGTAGATCGGCCGTTCGTCGCCCATGGCGCGCGCCAGATCGGCGTAGAGCAAAACGCTGCCGCCTTGTGAGTGAACAATGAACAATGGCAAAGAATCTTCATGGCCGCCCCGCAGAAGTACCAGCGGACTCCAGCCATCTCGCCCATCGATGGACAAGCCGGCGACCATTTCGGCGATCGTGGGCATCGCGAAAATTCGGTGCACGGGCAATTCAACTCCGAACTCGTCACGAATCCGGGAAGCCAGCAGGATGGTCAACAGCGAGTGTCCGCCGATTTCGAAAAAATTGTCGTTTATGCCGATTTGTGAAGTATTCAGCACCTCACGCCAGATGTCTGCCATGCGCTGTTCGGAGGTATTGCGCGGTGCCACATAGGTGTTTGACGCCGCGCTCGTATCGGCTGCCGACAACGCCTTGCGATCAATCTTGCCGTTCGGCGTCAACGGCATCTGATCCAGCACCACGATCGCCGAGGGAAGCATGTACGCCGGCATCCGTTCGGAAAGACGCTGACGCAGCTGTGTAACGTCCAGATCGGCGTCCGACGCTATATAGGCCACCAAGCGCTTATCGCTCGATTCCCCCTTCAACAGGACGACAGCTTCCCGGATGCCGTCCTGCGCAACGAGCGCGTGTTCAATCTCGCCGATTTCTATCCGGAAGCCGCGCAACTTGATTTGCTGATCGATTCGGCCAAGGAATTCCAGGGAGCCATCCTTAAGGTGACGGACCCGATCCCCGCTGCGGTAGATTCGATCGCCAGGCCGTTTGGCATAAGGATGTGGCAGGAACCGCTCCGCGGTCAGGTCTGCCTGTCCACGATATCCGCGCGCAACGCAAACACCGGCTATGCACAATTCTCCGACGACGCCCGGTGGAACCAACATGCCGTCCGTATCCAGTACAAACAATTCCACATTGGCGAGCGGCTTGCCGATGCTGACTTCGGTTTGCTCAGGTGCGCAGACCTGCAAACTCGCGCACACGGTCGTCTCCGATGGTCCATAGGCGTTGACGAAATGTCGGCCACGAGACCAGCGCGACTGGATATCTGTCGTGCAAGCCTCACCGGCAGACACCACTGTGCGCAGACTTGGCAGGTCCTGCGGGGAGAGTTGCGCGAGCACGGAGGGCGAAAGAATCGCGCCGTCTATGCGTTTTTCGTTCAACCAGGCGACAAATTCGGCACCCGGCATGCGCCGTTCCCGATCAGCAACACACAGACACGCGCCGGCGCAAAGCGCGGCGAGGATCTCCAGCACCGACGCATCAAATCCGAATGCGGCAAATTGCAGAAAGCGGGAGGTCTTAACGAGGCCAAGCTGATTCCCGAATGCCAATGCGACATTGCACAGGCCTCGATGGCTGATCTGCACGCCCTTCGGCCTACCGGTGGATCCGGAGGTGTAGATGAGGTACGCAAGATTGTCCAGCTGCAGGTCGGCCCCTGGATCGGTGTCCGGAAAATCGTCCAGGCGTTGCCAGTCGCGATCCAACACCAGCAATTCACTGCCATGCAGTGCGCCTCTTTCACACAGCGTTGACTGCGTCAATACGTGACGCACTCCAGCGTCCGACATGGCATTCGCCAGTCGCGCATCGGGATGAGCCGGATCCAGCGGTAGGTAGGCGGCTCCGGCCTTGAATACGGCGAGAATGGCGACGACCATGTCGGCACACCCGTCAAAGCAAAGGCCGATGACCGACTCCGCACCGATCCGCTGGGAGCGCAGATAGTGCGCCAGACGATTCGCGCGCCGATCCAGTTCACGATAACTCAGTGACCCGGCATCACTGTCGACCGCAATCGCCGTCGGGTCGCGCAACGCGACTTCAGCAATGAGATCGTGCACAAAGCGTTCTGAGCCATTGTCGGTGAACGTATCGTTCCAGTTCTCAACCTGCTGGGCGACTTCCGCGTCGTCAAGCATCGACTGATAGAGCAGCGGCACTCGCGGATCCGAACAGGCATCGCGCAGCACCTTGCAGAAATGCTTCTGCAACTGATGAATCGTATCCGCGTCGAACAGTTGCGTGTTGTATTCGAACGTGCCTGCAAGACCTTCGACGGACTCGGCCATCGTCAGGGTAAGGTCGAATTTCGCGACCGTCCGTTCGCCGACCAGTGCGGACAGCTCCAGGCCTGGCAGACTTCGATTTTCGAGCCGCTCGTTCTGCATGACGAACATGACCTGAAACAGTGGCGAATGCGCCAGGTTTCGTTCGGGCCGGAGGAGTTCCACCAATTGCTCAAACGGAAAATGTTGATTTTCATATGCCGCGAGCGTGCTGGCCCGAACCTTGCTCAAAAGTCCACAAAAATCCTGCGCGAGATCGATACGGCTGCGCAGTACCAGCGTATTGACGAAGAATCCGATCAGGGGCTCCAGCTCGGCGTGTGTCCGATTCGCGATGGGCGTTCCCACCGCGATGTCGTCCTGACCGGAATAGCGCGCCAGGAGAATCTGAAATGCGGCGAGCAACGTCATGAACAGGGTCGCGCCTTGGCCCTGCCCCAACTTCACCAGACCGGCAGCAACGTCCGCGTCGATCTGAAATCGATGCTGCGCGCCTTCAAACGATTGCAGTGCAGGGCGTGGTCTGTCCGTCGGCAACTGCAGCAGCGGCGGACTGTCGGCCAGGTGCGCGCTCCAAAAGCTCGCTTGTTCATCCAGCACGTCACCCTGCATCCATTGCCGCTGCCAGTGGGCAAAGTCGGCATACTGAATGGGCAACTCGGCCAGCGGCGAATCACGCCCCGCCACGAACGCCTCGTACAAAGCCGAAAACTCGTCGACCAGCACACCCATCGACCATGCGTCGGATACGATGTGGTGCGTGTTCAGCAGCAGCACGTGGTCATCGGCTGCCACCCGCAGGACGCAGACATCGAACAGTGGGCCGGTGCGCAGATCAAAGCAGCGAGTGGCATGTCGGCGCGCAAAGCTCTCGACTTGCTCCGCCGGCACATCGAGAACGGCGATCTGCACCGGCGAGGGCGCAGCGACGATTTGCGCAGGTCGCCCTTCGTGTTGGTCAAATCGCGTGCGCAGATTCTCGTGCCGATCGACTATCGTCTGCACACTGCGGCGTAGCGCCGACGCGTCGAGCGCGCCGCACAACCGAAGCGCGGCTGGCATGTTGTAGGTGGCACTCGGGCCCTCAAGCTCCGCCAGAAACCAGAGGCGTTGCTGAGCAAAGGACAAAGGTGACGGCCCATCGCCAGGGCGCCGCTGGATAGCGCTGACGGCCATCCTCGACGAGTCGGCCGCCAGCACGGCGGCCAGGTCGCCGAGCACGGGCGTGTCGAACAACTGCCGAAGGCTGAGTTCGATCCCGAGCGACTGACGCACTTTTGAGACGACCTGAGTTGCCAGCAGGGAATGCCCGCCAATCTCAAAGAAATTGTCGGCACAACCGACCTTGTCGCGCTTCAGGATGCTCTCCCAAATGTCACATAGCGCATGTTCCATTTTGCTGGTTGGCGCGACAAAACCAACCTTCGCAGCAAATGACTCGGGAATCGGCAGGGCGCGTCGATCGACCTTGCCATTCGGAGTCAATGGCAACTGTTCGAGAAACAGGTAGGTCGAAGGCTGCATGTAGTCTGGTAAACGGCCACGCAGATGTTCGCGCAATTCTCCAACCGACAAGGCTCTTGGCGAAACGATATAGGCCAGCAAATACTTGCCGACATCCGCATGGTTGCCAAGCGTCACCAGGGCTTCGCGCACATCGGGATGCTGGCCCAACGCGGATTCGACATGTCCCAGTTCGATGCGAAAACCGCGCAGCTTGACCTGGGTATCAGCGCGCCCGAGGCCTTCGACCATTCCGTTCGGCAGATAGCGCCCCAGGTCGCCCGTGCGATACATGCGATCGTCACGAAGCTGCGAAAAGGGATTCGACTGGAACCTGGCGGCGGTCAGTTCCGGATCATTGCGATACCCGCCCGCGAGCTGCGGACTGCGCATCACGATTTCGCCGCACTCGCCGATGCCAGCCTGCTGCCCGCCCGCGTTCATCACCAGCAGCTGGACATCACGAATTCCGCGACCCAAGGGGACGATCTCGCGTTGTGGATAGGCGTCTTCACCGTCACCAAGATCGTAGTAGCCGAACGCCCGCTGCGTCTCGGTCGCTCCGTAGTAACTGACGATACGCACCGAAGGAGCCAGCTCCTGCAGCCTCTGCACATCTCGACGCGTCAGCACATCGCCGACCAGAAACGCATGGTGCAGATGTGCAAGAGTTCCGTCATCGGCATTTTCGCAAAGCAACTGCGCCATGGCCGGAGTCAGATTGACAACACTGATGCGCTGTTCGTCCATCCATCCGCGCAACCGTTCCGGCACCAGATCCTCGGCGAGCGGAACGTGCAGGCTGGCGCCCAGACAGAAAGCAGTAAACATGTCCCGCTGCAGCGGATCGTGCGCGAGTCCCGACAGCATCGAAATGCGATCGTCTGATTCAACGCCGAACGTATCCACGACCCACGGGAGATAGTGCGTCAAAGGCCCGTGCCGACTCTCGACCGCTTTCGGCTTTCCCGCCGAGCCTGAGGTAATCGCGATCAGCGCGATATCGTTGGCGGAACGCACGACTCTTTCGGCACTTCGACCCGAAAATTCCTTGAGAATGGTATTTCTAGATATGTCTCGAATGCTCAATACGGCCTCGATTCCATCGCGCAGATGCGCCACTTCAGTATCGATATGCGGATCCGCCACGCTCAGCCAGGCCCGTGCGGGCGCGACTTCGAGGCAAGCGGCAAGATGTGCTACGGGATAGGCAGGGTCCAGGATCATGAAGACCGCCCCGGCCTTCATCACGCCAAGCACCGCGGCCGGCAGCTCCGCGTTGCGTGCAGCGCAAATTGCCACGATATCGCCGGCGACGATGCCCTGATTCTGCAGCCAACAGGCGATTCGTTCGCTATAGTCATGCAATTCGCGGTACGACCAGCAGATGCCGTGCGCCGTCAATGCAACCGCGTCAGGATTGCGTTCGACTTGCGCAACGAACATGTCCTGCACGCTGCCGATCCAGGCGTTGTCCAATTCGACCGTCGGATCCGGCAGCAGCGATTTGGCCGGCTCGGTAAGCAAGGAATAAGTTTCGACACCGGCATCGGGGCGCGCAACAATCTGCTCCAGCAACTGCGTGAATTGCCTCAGCAGCTCGCGCATCCTTACGGCATCAAACAAGACCGCGTTGTAGGCCAGATTCAGACGCAACCCCTCCGCGGTCTCCTGAGCATAGAGAGTGAGGTCGAACTTGGCATCGAAATGCACGCCCTGCAGGCCTTCAACGTCGAGACCAGGCAGCACATTGCTGCTCTCGGGAAGATTCAGCATATTGAAGAAAACCTGAAACAGCGGATTGCGGCTCAGGTCCCGCTGCAACGGAAGTGCTTCGACAATGCGCTCGAAAGGCACGTCGGAATTCGCATACGACTCCAATGCGGTCTGGCGGACGCGGTCGAGCAGTTCGCGAAAACGCGGTTCGCCGGCGACATCGATCCTCAGCACGAGGCTGTGCAGAAACAGGCCGATCAGACCTTCCAATTCCTGACGATCGCGATTCACGAACGGCGTTCCGACCAGAATGTCGGTATCGCCGCTGTAGCGTGACATCAGCAAACCGAATGCCGACAACAGCAGCATGAACATGCTGGCGCCGGCCTCCTGACAGAGCTGTCGCAAGTGCCGCAGCGTCGAAGTCCCGATCAGCACTTCCTCGCGTCCGCCATCAAATTGCTGAATTGGCGGCCGCGGCCGATCGGTAGGCAAATTCAGAAGTTCCGGCGCCCCGTCAAGTTTCTTTTTCCAGTAGTCAAGCTGACGATCGAGCACGGTGGCTTGCACGACATTGCGCTGCCACTGTGCGTAGTCGGCGTATTGCACCTGAAGCGCCGGCAATGGCGGCGCTCCGGATAGGCCGACGGCTGCGTAGAGTCGCACCCATTCCTGGACCAGCACTCCGAGCGACCAACCGTCGCAAATGATGTGATGGATATTCAGGAGCAACACGTGATCGTTGGTATCGACACGCAACAGATCAACGATGATCAGGGGCAAGCGCGAAAGGTCGAAACGATGCCGCGCATGTTCGCGCGCCATTTCCAGGATCCGGCCTTCATCGACTTGGCTCACGTTCAGCGGCACGTCCAAATGTTCGGCAATGCTCAGGCGTGGCTCGCCATTGACAGCTTCAAATCGCGTGCGCAGGATTTCGTGGCGCTGCACCATCGACTGCAGCGCCTGGCGCATGGCCGTTACATTGAGCGGGCCGCGAAAACGCAAGGCGGCCGGCATGTTGTACGCCGCGCCCGCACCCTCCAATTGATCGAGGAACCACAGCCTTTGCTGCGCAAAGGAGGCAAGCAGCGGCGCATCGGCTGGTCGCTGCGGGATGCGCCGGCGGCCATCCTGCTGGCCTTCGCGATGCTGCGCAATTTCCTCCAGAAATGCCGTGATTTCCAATTTCTGTATTTTTATGCGATCCAGCATTTCGGGCGTCATCGCGCCTTTTGGCGCGTTGATCCGCAGTTTTCCCGCATCCAGATAGAGCTTGATGTCGTTCGCGCGCAATTCGGCGATCAAGGCAAGAATGCTCACAGTTCCATGTCCTCACGCTCCGTTTCCTGCTCGCCCGCAGCAAACCCGGCATCGCCGATGATCTGCTGCGACAGCGCGACATACGCCGCCAGACCGGAAATGGTCGGCGTTTCGAATAGTCGCAAAATGGGAATATTGACCCCGATCCGGTCGCGCGCCCGAACAATGATCTTCGTCGCCAGCAGCGAGTGGCCGCCGATTTCGAAGAAATTGTCCTGCGTGCCGACCTGCTCCAATTCCAGTACTTCTTCCCAAATCGCGGCGAGATCCCGCTCCGTTTGATTGGAAGGAGCTCGATAGCGGCGCTCGACGTCATCGGCCACTCCCTCGTCGGGCAATGCCTTTCGGTCGACCTTGCCATTGACGGTCAATGGCATCCGATCCAGGAATACGAACTTCGCCGGCACCATGTAGAGGGGTAGCGAGCGCAGCAGGAGATTCCTGAGCGTCGCTGCGTCTCTGATTACAGAACTGTCTTCACAAACGACATAAGCGATCAGTCTTTTGTCGCCTTTGCCACGTTCTCGTGCGACCACGATGGTCTGGCGAACAGTGGGGAGCGCTGTGATGGCGGCCTCGATGTCGCCAAGCTCAATGCGGAATCCGCGCACTTTGACCTGGTCATCCGCACGCCCCATATATTCGATCGTTCCATCCGATCGATAGCGGGCGAGATCGCCCGACCTGTACATGCGCGCGCCAGGCGCTGCGCTATGCGGATTGACCAGAAACTTCTCGGCGGTGGCATCGGGCCGATTCCAGTATCCGCGCGCCAGGCCGGCACCCGCGATGTACAGTTCGCCAGCCACGCCGATCGGCACCGGATTCAGTTCCGGATCGAGCAGAAAAACCTGACAGTTCGAAACCGGCTGGCCAATGGTCGGCAGCGGCTGCCCCGTCATTTCACACAGGGTGCAATCGATCGTCGCCTCGGTCGGCCCGTACATGTTGAACATGCGCGTACCCGGCAACTCTTTCCATTGTTTCCAATGTTGCGCGTCGATCGCCTCGCCGCCGAGCAGCACCTGTGCCGGCAGGCACTTCGCCACATCGTCCGACGCGGACAGACTTTCAACGAGCAGATTCCACTGCGACGGTGTGCATTCAAACCCATCAATCCGGTTGGCACGGAAGTACGCCAGCATCGCTTCCGGATCCAGTCGGATTTCCTCCTTCAACACGTGCAGGGTATGCCCCCGACTCAGCATCGAGATGTGCTTGAGCGACATGTCGAATACGTACGGCGCATTCTGGGTGAGCTGAAGGTGATCGCCGGTATAGATCTGCCGGGACAATATTGCCGCAAAATTCACTAAGGAGGCATGCGATACGCCGACACCTTTCGGCTTTCCGGTCGAGCCCGACGTATAAATCACATAGGCAAGATTGGCCGGAGTAGCGGTATGTCCGGGATTTTCGACGGACTCGTGCGGGCCGGAGCTATCCTCGCCATCGAGCAGGAAGGTCGGCACGTCGATGGCCGGCAGCCGTTCGAGCAGATGCTGCTGAGTCAGCACGACGATAGGGCGTGCATCGTCCAGCACCTGAGCAATGCGCTCCTGTGGGTGGGTGGGATCGATGGGCACGTAGGCGCCGCCTGCTTTCAATATCGCGATCAGTCCCACCAGCATTTCCAGGGACCGCGCAACACAAAGGGCCACCAAGGTATCCGGCCCTACCCGCGCGTGCTGCAATCGTCGCGCCAGCCGGTTGGCGCGGTCGTTCAATGTGGCGTAGTCGAGTGATTCGCCATCAAACACCACCGCGGTGCGTCGCGGCGTCGAACGCACTTGCATCTCGAAAAGTGCCTGCCACGTGCAGTTCGGCGATTCTTCCGCTTGCGGGGTATTCCAGTCGACCAGCAGCTGTCGCCGCTCGGCGTCATCGAGCATCGCCAGGGCAGCGACACGCTGATGAGGCGCAGCGATTGCAGCGCTCAGCAGCCTCTCGAAATGGACTGCCATGCGAGCGATTGTTTCGCGATCAAACAATTCAGTCTTGTAGCTCAGCGCGGCGTGGAGTTCATCCGCCTCTTCGTGGATCGTCAACTCCAGATCGAACTTGGCCTGCTCCACGTCGCCGTCAATTGGCGTGAGCTGCAATCCC
>JBDTLV010000112.1:0-16354 GCA_039934615.1 Tahibacter sp. | reverse complement strand
CGCCGCGCCTGGCCGCCTGGGCGCAGCGACTGATGGCGCGACCCGCAGTCGTGGAATGGATGCGGACCGCCGAGGCCCTGCCGCCGGTATTCCTGGAAGAATAGCTATTTTATTTAGTGAATTTTACCCGTTTGCGCGAGACGGATGTCCAGTCGAGCGTGGCCCAGGTCGGAACCCGTCTCCATGCACCCGTATGTGAATGTGCTGCAGATCTATATGAAGTCGCTCGGCGATTCGGACTACGCCACGGTCAAGCGATTGTTCGCGCCCGAGGGCAGGGTGCGTTCACCGTTCCTCGGTGAACTTGCATCAGGCGAGTTTTTCGATCGCCTGGCGGCAGCGTCGAGCCGCAATCTGATCACGCCGATCGATATTTTTCTCAGCGCGAACGACCAGCCGCAAGCGACCGCCTACTTCCGTTACGACTGGACGGTGCGCGACGGAACGCAGATCAGCTTCACGGTCATGGATCTGTTCCGTTTCGCCGCCGGCAGCGCACTGGTGACGCACCTGGATCTGATCTACGACACGCACCCGATCCGGGTCGGGGCGGGCAACAAGTACGAGTCGTGAGCGCGTGGGCCTGCCCTCACCAGTCGGCCGGCTTGTAGTCCTTCAGGAACTGGCCCCAGACGTGATCGCCACTGTTGATTCCGGCGATGATCGGGTCGCAGATGCGCGCGGCGCCATCCACGATGTCGAGCGGCGGATGGAAGCGCTCTTCGCGAGTCTTGCGGGCGGCGATCTCGACCGGATCTTCGTCGGTGACCCAGCCGGTGTCCACACTGTTCATGTGTATACCATCCTGCTGATAGTCGGTCGCCGCGGTGCGCGTCATCATGTTCAGTGCAGCCTTGGCCATGTTGGTGTGCGGGTGGCGCGTGGTCTTGAATTGCCGGTAGAACTGTCCCTCGACCGCTGACACGTTGACGATGTGCTTGTCGCGTCCTGGCGTGCGCAGCATCAAGGGTTTCAGCCGCGCGTTGATGATGAAGGGCGCGATTGCATTGACCAGCTGCACTTCGAGCAATTCGACGGACGGAACCTCGGCCATCAGCAGGCGCCAGGAATTGCGCCCGCGCAGGTCGACCTGCTGCAGATCCACATCGAGGCGTCCTTCGGGAAACAGATGCGCCTGCGCGACCAGTTCATCGTCCAGAAGTGGAACTTGAGAAAGTGCCGCAGCGCGGGTCAGGCCCGGCAGATCGCCGGCGCGCGCAGCGCCTTCCGACAGTTCCGATGCGCTACCATTCAACAATCCATCGCCACCGCGCAGGGCCTCATAGCGGCCAATCAGGCGGCGAACGGTCTCGGGCATTTCATCGAATGCCGCTCCCTCATTGGCCATCATGTGCGCATAGAATTCCGGCGGCCGTCGTACGGTCTGGCAGGCGTTGTTGATGATGAAGTCCAGACGCGTATGGCTGGCGATCAATTCGCGACAGAACGCCTCGACGCTCGGTGTGTGGCGCAGATCGAGACCGAACACCTCAAGACGGTGTCCCCAATCGGCGAAGTCCGCCTCGCGTGCGTAGCGGGCCGCCGAATCACGCGGGAAGCGCGTCGTCACAATCAGGTGCGCACCCGCGCGCAGCAGCTTCAGTCCCGCCTGATAGCCAATCTTGACCCGACCACCGGTGAGCAGGGCGACGCGACCTCGCAGGTCGGCGAGTTCCGTACGTTTGGAAAAATTGAAATCCGCGCATTCGCTACAAAGCTGATCGTAGAAGCGATGGATCAGCGAATACTTGCGCTTGCACACATAGCAATGCTGCGGCTCGACCGATTCGCGCGGTGCAGACTCATCATCGGCGGCCTCGTGCTGGACGAAATTTTCCGGCGCGAAGAAATTCGGCGTGGTGAAGACCGGCTGGCGACGCAGCGCGCGAATGCCCGTTGCATCGAGCACCGCGTCGTCGCGGCGGTTCTTCTCGTCACGACGATCGCGTTTGACCGCACTGCGTCGCAGGCGCCGATTGGTCCGGTCCGGACTGTCGACTCGGGCTACCGCCTGTTTCAGGCGCGCCCAGTCCGCTTCAGGCACCCGCTCGGAAACGCGCCCGTCGGCGGCCACGGCTTCAAGCAGATCGATCGCCGCGCGCAGGCGGCCGAGCAGGTCATCATCAGTGGTATTCAATGGAACGGCTGTCATTTTCGCGGATCGGGCGCGAAGGGTAGCCGATTGCGCGGCTATGTGTTCACGCGGCGCTCGCTGGCTCCGTCGGCAAAGCTTCGCTGTGACGGCGCGCCTTGATGGGCAAATGGATGGTAAAACTGGTGCCCTTGCCCAGTTTGCTGGCCACATCGATGCGGCCGTGGTGGCGCTGGATGATCCCGTAAGAAACCGACAGACCCAGGCCGGTGCCCTGACCCACCGGCTTGGTGGTGAAGAACGGTTCGAAGATGCGATGCAAGATCGCAGGGTCGATGCCGATGCCATCGTCGGCTATCTGCACCCATACCTCCTCAGCGTCGCAGCCGGTACGCACGGTGATCGTGCCGCGCTCGGATATGGCGTGAGCCGCATTCACCAGCAGGCTCAGGAAAACCTGGTTGATCTGGAACGGCAGGCATTCGACCAGCGGCAGGGTGCCAAACTCCTTGACGATCTCCGCCTTGTAGCGCAGCTCGTGCGACGCGACCGCGAGGGTGCTTTCAATGCCCCGGTGCAGGTCCACACGCTGCCATTGCGCGTCATCAAGATGGGAGAATTCTTTCAGCTCCCTGACAATTTTCTCGACGCGGGTGATGCCCTCCAGCGATTCCGCAAGCAGGCTGACGGTGTCTTCCCGCACATAGTCCAATTCGATGGCGTTTCGGTGCGCGAGCAGGGATTCGCGTGAGGGGTGCTCCGGCGGCAGATGCTCCTCCATCGTTTCGTAGGCGCGCAACAATCCGAAAATATCCATTACGTAGCGCTTCAGGCTGACCAGATTGGAGCGCACGAAACCGATCGGGTTGTTGATTTCGTGCGCCACGCCGGCGGCCAATTGGCCGACCGAGGCCAGTTTCTCCGATTGCAAAAGTTGAGTTTGTGTACCTTCCAATTTTTGATTCAACGTGAGCAATTCGCCGTTGCGCACCTGCAAAGCGCTTTCAGCACGTAGACGTTCGCCGATTTCGGAGCGCAATTGTTCGTTCGCCTGCAGCAACGCCTGGTTCGCCCCGTGCTCAAGTTCGTTCGCATGGCGCAATTCGCCGGTGCGCTGCTCGATCAGCGCCTCCAGTTTCAGACCGCGCAAGCGATAGCGTTCGCGTACCCGCCACTGGCCGAGTGCAGCGAGCGCGAGCAGGACCAGTGCCATCAACAGACGCACACTGTTTCGCTCGTACCAGTACGGGATGAAGTAGAACTCCATGGTTCCATCATGGGTACTGCTGATGGAGGGCCCCATGCTGGTCTGCACCAACAGGCGATAGGAGCGTGGCGGCAGATTGGTGTAGAACGCGCTGCGACGGGTGCCTGCCTCCAGCCATTCAGGGTCGTAGCCCTCCAGCCGGTATCGGAAGTGCAGATTCTTCGGATCGCGGAAATAAATCCCCGAAAACTGCAGCTCCACGTCGCGAGGCCCACTGCCGAGCGCGATCGGCGTGCCGGCGGGATACCACTTTCCAGCATGGCGCAATCCTTCGACGATCGCCGTCGGCGCCAGAGTCGGTTTGACGATGGCCTTGGTTTCAATGCGCACCGCGCCCTGGATGGCCGGAAACCAGAGGCCCGTGCCATCGACCAGACTGCGCGAACGTCCGCCGCCATTGCAGCAATGCATGCGCTGGCTGCGTCGACCGAGGACCATCTCGGCGATAATCGGTCGGGCACTCTCGGTGAGCGGATTGGGTAGTTGCGCAACCGGTACGCGCCACACGCCGTCAATCGTCGGCACGTACATTTGTCCATCCACGATATCGATTGCCCAACCGTTGTCGGACGGCAATCCGTGTTCGGTGGTCAGCGTCAGCATTCGTTCCGCGCTGAGTAGCGAGAGCCCCGCATCGCGCGTAGTGATGCCGAGCAAGCCGGGACGGATCGGTTTGATGGCGGTGACGAAGGTACCCTCGAGTGGCCGCGCCCAATTGGGAGTATCGATCGCATCGGCGCGAACGCGTCGGATGCCATTCTCGGTGCCGATCAGCACGGTGTCCTTGTCGATCACGTGAATCGCGCGGACGCGCGATGCGGCAGCGTTGTCCGCCTCGCCGAGGCGCGTCAGCACATCGTTGCGAAATCGAAACAGGCCGTCGCTGGTGCCGATCCATACGTCCCCGTCGGGCTGGGGCACGATTGCGTTGATCTGCAATCGGGCCAGCGGGGCGAACGTCGCAGGTGTGCTGACTTGTCCATCTTGGTAAATAGCCAGGCCGCCACGCGTACCGATCCACAGCCTTCCGCGATTATCGGTGTTGAGCTCGTAGACCGCGGGATTCGGCAGCTGACGCGCGGGAATCAACTCGTGCGGCCCCTCCTCGTCCAACTGGACCACATTGCTGTTGCTGCCCAGGATGATCTTGCCGCCGTACTTGCTCACGCTCCAGATCAGCGGATCGGTCAATCCGTTGCGCAGACTCAGGCGACGTGCCCAGCCGTTCCAGAGCCTGAACAGACTCTCCGTATGGCTGCCCACCCACAGGTTTCCCTCGCGATCCTCGAACAGACTTGCGACATAGGAATTGCGAACGAAATCCTCGTCGCGGATACGCTCGAACACGCCGTCGGGTCGTCCGCGAAACAGGCTGTCCAGCGTGCCCAGCCAGATGTTGCCGTCACGGTCCACCAACAGACTTTGGACGTTCAAGCGATTCCTGCTCGACGTGGCGCGGTCCGTACCGAGCGTATCCAGTGCGACCGGTGTGATGGCACCGCTGGCGTAATGGAACAAGCCCACCGTGCTACCGATCCAGAGCGTGTTTTTGGATACCGCCAAGTGGGTCACTCGCGCGTCGGCCGCAGGGATCGGCAGCGGTAAACGGGTCAGCCTGCCGCCCGTCCAGCTCGACACTTCGCCGACGCCGCCCATCCACAAGGTATCGCCGTCGCGCAGCAGACTCTGACTGGGCACTTCGCTGATTCCGGCCGACTCCAGGGCATGGTCGGCGTAGCGCATCACCCCGCGTTGTGTTGCAAACAGGATGGTGCCGTCGGACATTTCCACAATGCCATGAACTGCGACGGCCCCCTTCGGCGCACGGATCGCCTCGAAGCGTCCTTTTTCATGCAGCAATACGCCGCGGTCGCTGCCAAACCAGATCCGGTCCTGCGCGTCGACCAGGCTGTAGGCAGCGTCGTTGGTATCCACGCCCTTGACCGAGCGGCGGTCGTAGATTTCAAAGCGCAATCCGTCAAAACGCGCAATGCCGTTTTGCGTGCCGATCCAGAGATAGCCGGCGTGATCCTGGGCGATGCTCAGGATCGATAGCTGCGGCAGGCCGCTGTCGACATTCCAGTTATCGATCGCGTAATCGGCGAAGGCCGTACCGGGCTCCAAGGCGCGGGCATCCGGAACCCAATAAAAACCCGTTGCAACGCCCGCAACGAGTTGCAGCACGAACCTGGCAGCGCGGATCCATTGCATGCCCAGCACCCTCCGAGCGCGACCGGCGAAACCACCCCGCTGGCGCCACCATCATAGCCCCGGTAGCTGAACCGAATCCCCTCCTGCGGAACCCTCGGCAGGCGGGCGCTTCCGCGGATGCCTGGCCGGCATTCTCCGCGCAAAACACACTGGACTTCGCCGTTTTGAACCATGACTCGCTGCCGTACCACGTGTTTACGAAGCGCACGGGACCTGTGCCGATGGCGCTGCTTCGATGGCAAGTCGGAACGTCTGCAGTGACGCTGAGCAAGCGCCAGTGCGACCCTCAGTCGCCGAGCTGCCGCCAGCGGTACGTCTTGCCGGTCCATTCGATCGCTGCGCTGGCCGATTCGGTTTTCATCACCACCAGCAGGTCGGGCTTCCCCGCCACACCGGGCGTGATTGTCCAGGCGTCCATCCAGCTGAAGTCGTCTCCGCCGTCACCGAATGGACGACCAGCGGCGATGATGCTGACACGATGTGTTGCACCGTTCACAATGGCAATTCCAGACTTTTCGTCGCTCGCCTGCCGGATCAGCACGGCGCAATCAATGACGTGGTCGCCATCGAAATCTCCGTTGAGATAGAACGGATTCAGCGGCGCGATGAAGCGATACCGCGCGGCTTCGGCGAACGTTGACACAGCCTGGAGCACCTGCACAGGAATATTCACGCGGACATCGGCAGCAAGGTCGTCAGCCTGCATCGCAAGGCACGCTGACGGATACAGCAGCAGTCCCAACGATAGTCGCAACAACGATTGCCGCCACGCCGCACCCGACGATCGACGCACAGCGATGCCGGCCGGACGCCGGGACTGCGTTGCAGTGCCGACAAATATCGTTTGGGCGAAATTCCCCATGAAAACTCCAGACCCCTGTCTCGCTGGTTCGCCGAAGACGACCCGAGCGAATTTCGAATTTGTTCCCGGCGAGCGCTGTCAACGCGCCAGCAGTGTATCGTTTATCGAATCGCTTACCCTTCGACGGCCCGATGCTGACTTCCGCGCTGTTCTCGATGTTCGCCCTCGCGTCTTCGGCAACCCGACCGGTACTGCAGGCGGAAATCACGCTGGATGCGGCGCAGCCGGACTATCGGCTGGAACTCGGCGAAACGCTCACCGCCGCGCTCGGCCAGGATCATCTGCAATACCTGGATGTGATCGACGCACAAGGACGCGCCATGCCGCGCGGCGAAATGCCATGGACTCCGCCCGGCAAGAGGGAGGGGGAGGCCGCACCTGTCGAACTCCCGCTGGCGTTTGCCGCGCCAGTCACGCGCCGGCTGCAGCCTCCGCAGTGCGAAACCGCTCCACCGGATCTGTGCACCGAACTCGAACGCCATCCGGAAGTGGGTTTGGATCTGGGCGAGCAGCGACTCTACGGTGCCGGACCGAACGCCCGCAGCGGCGGCGTCGTTGTGGGCATGGCAGCGGACCTGGCGATTGTGCCTGCACCTCCGAACGGAGGGCCGTCGAGTGTGCGTGCTTTCACGAACGATGCGAATGCATCGCTGCCTGCGGGGGCGGCAGGGCGGTCGCCGGGCGGGGCGCCTCCGGGGTCGCAACACGGCGAGCACATTGTATTGCCGCTGACCTTTCACGTTTCCGTCGCGGAACCCGTGCCGGCCGACTTCCTGCGTTGGCGCGATCCCCGGCTCGTGCTGACCTGGCGCTCGGCGCTGCCGCCGGAGAGTATCCAGTGGCAGATCGGTCGGCGGGTCGGCGAACTGACGCAAGGCGAGATGGCGGATGCAGAACGTCTGAATCTCGGTGATCTGCACAAGTGGGGTGTGCATGCGGTGCGGGCATGGCGTCGACCGAATCGCTTTTTCCACTTTGGCACCCTTCCCGCTGTGCGCAGCGCGGAAGGAATCTGGCAGGCCAGCCTGCCGTTGTCTGACGCGGCCGCCTATGCGCCCCTGGAGATCGGCACTGCCTCGGCAGCGGTGCAACTCCTGTCAATGCGATTGCAGGGCCGACTGGACAACGCGCTTTTGGAACCCGGTCCGCATCACCGAACGATCGAACTGACGGCGGCTGGCGACCGCGTCTGGCGGATCGGCTCCGACTGGCCGGCGCGGGCCACATCCCTGAGCATTTCGATCAGTCCGCAGGAGCATCTGGCATTGCACGATGCCGGAATGGAAAGTGTGGAATTTGTCCTGCAGTCCGGCAACCTCGCCGATCTGCAAAGACCCGATGGCGCCGCGCAGCAGCTGAACCTTGGCCGCGACAGTCTGCGCAGCGAGGAAGTCACCGTCCGTCATTGGACCTGGCTGCGTCAGACGCAAGCAACGGCGGTGACGCTTGCGCCAGTGCTGCAGGTTTCGTACGCGTCGACAACGGTCTGGTTCGAGAATCGCGGCACCGCACCGTACCGCGTGCGCGTCGGGGAGAAGAGCGATCGGCCTTGGGATGAGAGCGCGCCGCCGATCATGCAGCTGGTTGACGTGGCGACGGGGCTGACGCTGGCTTCACGAACGCCCTTTGCCAAGCTCGGTGCAGTGCGGCAGGCGGGCACCTACACCGGCCCATCCGCCGATGAAACTCCCGACGTTCTGAAACGGCGTGCGAACGATCGCATGGCGCTGTGGGTATTGGCCACCGCAGCCTTGCTGGTCGCCATGCTGGCGGCTCTCGCCTTTCGCCTGAGCAGCAAAACCGCGCGAGAGCCGCCACCGTCGTCATGATCACGATCCTGCCCATCCTCGCCGTCCTGCTGACCGGGACCGTTCCCGACGATCGCTATCACGTCTTCGCGATCGACGCGCCGACCACTGCGGCAACTTATCGTCTGCGCAGCAGCATTGAACTTGCGAACGTCTACACAATCGAACAATTGCCGTATGTGGCCATATTCAATTCCCTGGGTGATCCGCTGCGGTGCGAGATCGTGCAGTGGAATGGGACGGTGCGAACCATCAAGCAGACCCGGCCGCTCGCCGGTCAATGGATCGATGTGAAGGCGTCGAATCCGGTGCCATCGAAGGATGCCACGCATCCCTGGGTCTGGAGTTTCGATACCGCCGTACTGTCCGGCGCAGAAGCGGCGAGCAGCCTGGACATCGAGTGGCATACGAGCAGTGCGTCAGGACCCGGATACGTAGCGGTAATGACAGAAGGACAAAACCGCTACGGCGTTGGCATCACACCCAGCGTCGCGCTTGCGGAAAATCTTGCTGACCCGCATTCCGGGCGGTCACGGCTGAACGTGTGGGGCTCGCAACTGGCTGGAGAGCTGCATTTCAGCCGGGCGCCGGATGAGCTGACGATTGACCGGGTCAGCGTGGTCGTCTTGATCCCGAGAAATTGGGCGCGCGAAACCCTGGAGCGGCCCGGCTGGATAATGTTCGAAGCAGACGGTCATGCGCCGTATCGCCTGCAGGCCGCCCGCTTGGGCACAGTATGCAGCGGACTGCCGTTTCCTGAGCGCGGGTTTCCCCCCCGCACTGGACTGGCCTGCGGAAGTGACGCTAGGCGCGGAAATGCACAATGTTCCGCGATTGGGCGAGGAGCCCAACGCATTCAAAAAAGAGCAAGAGAGACGGACGACATCCAAGTGGATCCCCTGGGGAATCGTGGTCGGGCTGGGATTTCTGCTCGCGCTGGCACCGATTGCCATGCGTTTTGCTCAGTCGCGTGGGCGATCGAAATAAACGGGCAGCGCGGCACGAATCACCAGCAGGATCGCGCCGAGCACGGCGACGATCCCGATCGACAACGCTGTATTCAGATGATCGAAATTGTGGGATTCCCAGAACCATAGCGCGGGCCCGCTCAGGTAAAAAGGCATGTCCCGATCGCCCGTTGGCACTGGCGTGCATATCAGGACCACAATCAGCAGGCGCAAATAACTCCGCGCGATCGCCGATGGGATCACGGAGCAAACCTTCCAGCCCACCGCCGCGACGGTGATACAAACCAGCCACTGCGCGGCGAAGAACAGCAGCAGCGGTGCTTCCGACGCGGAAACCACAGCCGGCATCAGCAGAAGCGCCGTCGCGATGACGAACTTTGTGTACTTGGTTCGATTTGCCTGCATGAACATAGGCTAGCATAGGGCTGGAATCGTGCCGGCACGATGTTCTGGCCGAACAGCGGCTGGATGTCGCGAGGTGGTCTCGGCTGGCAAAAGTGGATAAAAAAAGCGCATCGGCAAATTCTTGTCATCCCTGGGAGTCGAGCATGGCCAAGGACATTCACGCAGCGGTACGCGAAGTCTGCCTGTCCTTCCCCGAGTCCGAGGAATTCCTCTCGCACGGCTCGCCGAATTTCCGCGTGCGCGGCAAGACCTTTGCCAGCTATCTGGTGAATCATCACGGCGACGGGCGCGTCGCGCTGTGGCTGAACGCCGCCAGCGGCGTGCAGGACCAATGCGTGCGCGCAGAACCCAAGCACTTCTTCGTACCGCCTTATGTCGGCACGCGCGGCTGGCTGGGAATACACCTCGACCAGGGTCTGAGCTGGAAGCGCATCGCCGCTGTCGTGCGCGAGGCCTATGAAAAAACCGCGCCGCCGGTATTGGTGCGGCAGATTGGTGCGACGATTGCGATCGAGCCGCCGAAGAAGAATCTCGGTGCGGACGAGATCGATCCCTTCCAATCCGCCGCGGTGCAAAAATTGCTGCAGCCGCTGCGCAAATTTTGCCTGTCGCTACCGGAGGTCGAAGAAGACCGCCAGTTCGGGTCGCCGGTGTGGCGTGCGGGAAAAAAGACCTTTGCGATGGCGCATCGCTGCAACGGCCCGCTGATGTTCGCATTCTGGGTCGGCGTCGAGCAGCAAGGCCTGTACCGTCACGATCCGCGCTACAGCATCCCCGCGTACCTGGGGCACAACGGCTGGATCGCACTGGATGCGAGCAAGGCGCCCAGCGACAAGGAAGTCCGCAGTCTCGCATTGCACAGCTATCGGCATTTCGCCTTGAAACGCATGCTCGCGCAGCTGGTCGAGGTCGGGGAGCAAGGCGATCAGGATCGGTAGTCTGTCCGATGGCCAGATCCGATCTTTATCCCCAAGTGGATTCGTCCCTTAATAAATAGCCGCGCCGATTCGCGTCTCACCGCGCTGCGGCGCGGGCCAGGCAGCCGCCGCGGTGGTATCGTCAGTCGCTGGTCGAGAAATTCGCCGACTGGAAGTAGCGCAAACGCCCCTGCAGCTTGCGCCAAAGGTTGAGCGGTTTCGGGGCGAGCGTACCCAGCTCGCCACGCAGGAACGACTCGGCGGCCGCCAGCACGCGCTCGCTGGAGCGGCCATCGCGTTGCGGATGGATCTGCCCCGAGTAATCGCGGATCGCGCTGAGCAATTCGGCCGGCGGCGTCAGCGCAGTGCGCAGCGCGTTCTCGAGGTGTTCCGGCTCGGCAATATCCAGCATGTGCGATTTCGGCGCACGATTGCGCAGGGTGATCACCGGTTTGCCCTGCACCACGAATTCCGACACGACGGACGAGGTATCCGAAACGAGCACGTCGGCGGCGCGCATCATTGGTACCAGGTCGACCGCTTCCAGATAGCGCGCATTGTCGCCAGCGAGTGCCCGGTAGCGCTCGACGATCTCGACGTCGGATTTCGGGTGCAGGGTCAGCAGCCAGTAACGTTCTCCCGACGCAACCTGCTGCGCGATCTGTGCGTGCAGCGCGCGTGCCGAACTGAGTTTCTCGGTGAACGTGGCCGCGTACATGCAGACTGGTCGGCCATCGGGGGGACGCAACGCGCGGGCCTGCGCGTCGCGGGGCGCGAACAGCGGATCGAGCTTGGGCCAGCCGGTCTCGACCACCGCAAAGTGACGGTGCGCGGCGGCGAGGTCGCGAAACGGCGCGGTCGTCGCCGGTCCTTGCGTGCAATACAGGTCAAACAGATTGCGGATCCGGAAATGGCCGCGACCCGGCGCGCGCTTTTCCACGTTGAATCCGTGGAAAACCTGCACTTTTGCGCCCGGGAAAAAATGTGGCACCCAATTGCTCGCGGAAAATACCGCGGCTGGCGCGAACGCCTGGATCTCGGCCGCATTGCGCAGACGACGTTCATCCGGGTTCAGATACTTGGCCAGACGCGCCGACACAAACCAGGCCACCTCGCCGTGTGACGCATGAATCGCCTGCGCCAGGGGACGCAGGATCGGCAATGCGTAGAGTTCGTTCGCGAATAGTAGATAGCGCTGCATGCCGTGTGCGGACCCATCCATTTGTCGCGCGTCCGTTTACCTCTTGGCGACCAAGAATTACGTAAAGCGCTGACGAGGTAAAGCATTGCTATCGTCGAAGCATCACGCGCCCGGGTCCGCAGCGCGGCATTGATACCGCCCGGCGCCCGGCGCCTCGACCTATTGCGGCCGCTGCGTCATACGTGCGTCCGGCGGCAGCGAACTCAAGCTGCGGATGATGACGGGCCGTTTGCCGGACCGCAGGCGGCTGATGCGTCCCTCGACAGCGCGGTGAACGGAACACGTCAGCTCCGGGCCTTGCTCGCACGCTGGCGATACGGCGTTGTGCTCCGGTCCGAGGTCATGCAGCGGGTATCGTGGGTCCGAGTGACGGCGCGCCAGCTGCACCGCCGCCCACTGCCGAGGCGCTTGGATGCGCCCATCCGAACGGCCTTCGCAAGCGTGCGCGGCAGAATCACCACGGCGAAGTCGGCGCACCCGGCAGCGCACCAAGTGGTTCACCCGGGCTGGCGGGCAGCGTTGATTCACTGCGCGGAGTTTGCAGAAACCGACACTCCACGTAAACCGGACGCATCGCCCTGGCGATCCGGCATGAAATTGTGGATATTCGCCGCGCATGTGCGAAGGTCGATGTTCACCTTGCCAATTGGAACTAAGCAAACATGTCAATCATCGGAATAAACACCAGCCGGGTCACATCCACGCGATGGCGAAATCTGTGCGCGGTCCTGCTCGCGGCAATGGCCGGGACTGCCATTTCGGCAACGCGTACGGAAGTCGAGGTGATGGCATTGACCCAGACGACCTGCGAAGCGTTTCGCACGCGCGACATTCCGACCCTTGAACGGCTGCTCGCCGACGATTTCGTCCTGGTCAGTTCCAATTCGCAGGTGCAGAGCCGCGCGCAGACGCTTGCCGAAGTGCATGCGGACGAGCCCAAATACCACGTGTTCCGCAATCACGATATGACCGCGCGTATCTACGGCGATGCCGCCGTCGTGCAGGGCATTACGTCGCTGGAGGGGCTATCCGCTGGAAAGCCCTTTACCCTGGATGTGCGCTTCACCGACACGCTGATCCGCCGTCACGGTCAGTGGCGCATCGTCGTGAGTCATGTGACGCGGATCCCTGCGCCCTGACGCCGCGGCTCGCGGGGTTGGTGCCATCGCAGCGACAGCGTTTCGCGTAAGGATTCAGGGCAGCGGCGGTCTGGCGTCGGCCTGCTAGAATTCGGCGATTCCTATCCGGAGTTGCCGAGCATGAAGACGCGCGCCGCTGTTGCATGGAAAGCCGCCGCCCCTCTGAGCATCGAGGAAATCGATATCGAGGGGCCGCGCGTCGGCGAGGTGCTGGTGCAGATCAAGGCCAGCGGGGTTTGCCACACCGACGCGTTTACCCTGAGCGGCGATGACCCGGAAGGCATCTTTCCCGCCGTGCTCGGTCACGAGGGTGGCGGAGTCGTGGTGGAGATCGGCGCCGGTGTAAGCAGCGTCAAGGTCGGTGACCACGTGATTCCGCTGTACACCGCGGAATGTCGCGAATGCAAATTCTGTAAATCCGGAAAAACAAACTTGTGCCAGGCAGTGCGCGCGACCCAGGGCAAGGGTCTGCTGCCAGATGGCACCACACGTTTTTCGAGCAAGGGCACGCCGATCCATCACTACATGGGCACCAGCACCTTCAGCGAATACACGATCGTGCCGGAGATCTCGCTGGCCGTCATCAACAAGGCGGCGCCACTGGAAAAGGTCTGCCTGCTCGGCTGTGGCGTGACCACCGGCATCGGCGCGGTGCTGAACACCGCAAAAGTCACGCCCGGTTCCACAGTCGCCGTCTTCGGTCTCGGTGGGATCGGTCTGGCGGTGATTGCCGGCGCGGTCATGGCAAAGGCCGGGCGCATCATCGGGATCGACACGAATCCGGGCAAGTTCGAGCTGGCGCGCCAGATGGGCGCCACCGACTGCGTCAACCCCAAGGATCATTCCGCGCCTGTCCATCAGGTGCTGGTCGATATGACCGACGGCGGCGTCGACTACAGTTTCGAATGCATCGGCAACGTCGATGTCATGCGCAGCGCGCTCGAGTGCTGCCACAAAGGGTGGGGCGAAAGCATCGTCATCGGTGTCGCCGGGGCGGGTCAGGAGATCCGCACGCGCCCGTTCCAGCTCGTTACCGGTCGGGTCTGGCGCGGCAGCGCGTTCGGCGGCGTGCGCGGTCGCACGCAATTGCCCGGCATGGTCGAGCAGACCATGGCCGGCACCATCGCACTCGATCCCTACATCACCCATACCATGCCGCTGGAGCGTATCAACGAGGCCTTTGACCTGATGCATGCGGGCAAGAGCATACGCACGGTAATCCATTTTTAAAGACTTGCGTCGTCACTGTGCAACCATCGGCGGTGGAGAACTCGATGCAAAGGCAAGGCGGCCCCGGTGGATCGTGGAAGCACTATGCGGTGATCGCGCTGAACGAGTCTTGTCGGTGCAATTTGCTGCAGCGTATACGATTGCCATATCGGAACGTCGGAACAATGCATGATGAGCAAGGGCATGTTCCCCGTGTATTGGGGCGTGTTGCTGGCCGTCAGCTGGCCGACTATTGCGCTGCTCGGATCGGCACTGAAAGGAGGCCGGCGGCACTGACCGGTGTCGTAGGGTCACGCGTATGCAGGGGCATCGGTGCGTGTCGGTCCACAGGCAGGTACCGCGTGGAGCGCCGATGCCGATACGCCGCAACGCCGGTAGCGGTCGCAGCCAGGAACGGAGTTCCATAGCGGATCGGATCTTCAACGATTGCGATCAAGTTCCGATGGCGGCTGCCCGTGCGCCGTCCGGGCTGCCAGCTACCGCACGGTTTTCAGAATTCGTGCGCGGTATACGGTAAGGCCAGCACCGGCCGAAAAAAGGCCAGGACACGTCTGTCCGCGACATAAACGGGTTCACTATGCTCATCAATCCACTGGCCGGTCTGCTCGGCTTTGCGTTCGCATTGCTGGTCTATGTGATCGTTATGGCTCGCTCACGCGAGCGCCGCGCCGCCATCGTGGCCGCCATCGTGGCCGGGACGATCGCATTTGCCGCGGTCAGGCTGCTCCATGGTGGCTGGCAATGGAACGAGCAGCGCCAAACCGACGACCATCGGCAGCAGGTCGCGACCGTCCTGGAACAGGATCCGCCACTGGCCGCGATGAAACAGGTCGATGCGGAAACGTATAAGAGTACCCTCGACGCGGTCAGCGCGCAGGAACCGGTGCAGGCGGCGGACGTCAGCGCGCTGCGGTACGCCGCGCGCCACGAAATCAATTTCACGTTTGGCCTGGACGCGCGTCTGAAGCGCGCCTCCGATGAAGCCATCACCAGCTATGCAACGGCTCTGGTCGACGCCGCCGACGAGCTTGCGGCGCGCAGTGCGGACCTGTGCGTGCGTTATCTGTACCAGACGAACGACAGCACGGAAAATTTCAGCGAGCTGCTGTCCGCCAACGCGCGCCAGCTGGAAGGTGCTGCAATGGCCGACGTGATTAAGAGCGCCTCGGTCGCCGCGCAAAAGCCGACCGACGAATACGAGGTCTCGCAACTCGCATTACCGGTGGTCGACGCGCTGAAGCGCAAGTACGGCGCCGGTTGGCAGATCATCAATGCGCCGTATTCTCGCAGTCGCGACCTCGACCAACTGTGCCGGATATCCACGGAGTTCTATCGCGGCGTGCTGCGCATGCCTACCGCGACGTCGGCAAAAGTCCTCCGTCATCACGTACGCAGGCATGGTTGAGTCTGCGGCAGGCACCACCCGACGGTGCATGTGCGATCACCGCGCTGGTCAGTCACATCCAACGACGGGCGACGCGCTGTCGGCGCGAGGCGGCCCGAATCCGAGCGTGGAGTCGTCTCGCATCGGGCCCATGTGGAACCGCTGTCCGCGCTGAAGTACGCTTTGCGCCCTGCGCTCATCGAGCGTCTCCTTCTGCACGTGAGCTCATGCACCGTATCAGTCGCAATCGCAGCCATGCCGGCTGGCAGGATGTCTACCAACACGCTTCGACGGTACTCGAATGCGAGATGAAATTTGCGCTGTACCTGCCGCCCCAGGCCGAGCACTCGGCATGCCCGGTGCTTTACTGGCTGTCGGGACTGACCTGCACCGAGCAGAACTTCATCACCAAGGCCGGTGCGCAGCGCTACGCGGCAACGCAGGGAATGATTCTCGTGGCGCCGGACACGAGTCCGCGCGGCACCGGCGTTGCGGACGACCCGGCCTACGACCTGGGTCAGGGCGCGGGTTTCTACGTCAACGCAACGCAGCATCCGTGGGCGGCGCACTACCGCATGCACGATTATGTCGTTGACGAATTGCCCGCGCTGATCGATCGGGAATTTTCCACGACGGGACGATGCAGCATTGCTGGCCATTCGATGGGCGGGCATGGTGCTCTGCTATGCGCGTTGCGCAACCCGGGTCGATATCAATCGGTCTCGGCGTTCTCGCCGATCGTGGCGCCGAGTCGGGTCGGCTGGGGACGCAAGGCGCTGTCCGCCTATCTGGGTGACGACGAGTCGGTCTGGAAAGCGTGGGATACTTGTGAACTGATCCAGAATGCGGTGGAACGACTTCCGCTGCTGG
>JBDTLV010000111.1:0-16974 GCA_039934615.1 Tahibacter sp. | reverse complement strand
CGAGATTCTGCGACATGGTTTTTCCCTTTTTGATTTCAGCGATTACCGCTCGCCGCATTCGCGAAGCACTGAACGCTATCGGGCTCGCCGTCGAAGGCAGAGGCTTCGGCGATGGGACAGCAAACGTCCCCTGAACCCGCGTGTCGATGGGCGACTTTGAGGATTCGTGCATCGAATCGAGAGGCTAGCCAGCCTGCGTAGGAGGGCTTGCCGCCTCAGTCAGGGTGTCGATCGCCGGCGTCAGACGGTATCGCGCCTCTTCGGGTGGCTCGCTTGCCGGTTGGGGAAGCACACGCGCCTCTTAAGGTAGGTCCATTGCCTGTACTTTAGGGGACCCAAACCCTGTCGAGGAGGCGCGATTGCCTCTTTGGGAGGCGAGCGACCCTGTTCGGGAGGCTCGATTACCTGTTGTGGAGGGATGGGAGGCCTGTCCCAGGAGAGGTGATTGCCTGTTGAACAGGGTCGATTATCAGTTGTGGAGGGTCGATGACCTGTTGATGAAGGGCGAGACGTCGTTGATGAGGCAAGACTCGCAGTTGAGGAAGGGCAAGAACGTCGTGCTGAGGAGCGATTACCGGTTATGGAGATCGGTGCCGAGGCCACGGGAGGGTGTCAGATTTTTTGTGTGTAGGCCTGCCATCACAGAGGCGTCCGTGTGATGGTGCGTAGGCCTACCCTCGTGCGCGGGGCGTCGCTCGATGGTGCTTCATACGCTGGCCCGCTCAGCGCTATCGGCATTCGGCCCTTTCTGTAGAAATGACCTTGTGGAAGATCCGGAATGTCAGGACAGACAGCTAAAGCTTGCCGTCCACGCAAACTGCGAATCGGCCGGCTTGAGTCAGTGCCATTCTCACCAGAACTGTATCCAGGAGTACCGATGGACGAGCAATTTCCAAACGGGCCATGCCATCCATCCACACAGCAGCACAAGGCAGCTGCGGTGCTTCCAGCGAGGCGCGCCGATGAAGGTCAGCGGGACGGCGCAGCCGAGATGCAGTGTATAAAGAATAACAGTTTTACCTATGGAAATCGGTGCATAGCTACAGTGCCTCCAGTTGAGACCGGTGTGCCACCAGCCCGCCGGGCACATGCTCTGGGTGATGGGGTCGAGCACTAGTGGACCGACGAGATCCAGGACGACTGCCAGCAGGACGAGCAGCAGCACGGTGCACGACCAGCGCAGAGCGGCTATCCATGCGCTCAGCCGGTGCCTGGATGGCACGGCAGGACTGACGTTCATGCACCGCGACCCGACGGACATTTGAGACTAGTCTCGCGGCCGACGGTACGTCTCGGCGGCACGTCGGCCGCGACGATATGTGATGTGACTCTCATACGGCCCCGATCTCACTTCCCACTTCGCAGGTTCCCCGATGGGAAGGCGCTCATCGTGGCTGTATCATGACGAAATGGAGCCGACCGAGCCGCAATCGCCAACGCTACCGATCACGCCCGCGCAGGATGCCGATGCGATGTTCGGCGCCGTCTACGATCGCCTCAAGTCGATGGCGCACCGGGAACTGGCGCGAGCCGCGGGACGCAGCACGATCAATACCACCGAACTCGTGCACGAGCTGTACGTAAAATTGTGTACGGGTCGCGAACCGAGCTTCGAAGAACCGGCGCAATTCTTCGCCTACGCCGCGCGCGCGATGCGCCATATCCTCGTCGACCGCGCGCGACATCGGCTGCGTCTCAAGGCGGGCGGTGATCAGGTCCGTCTTTCGTTGACCGATCCCGCGTTCAACGCGGTAGACCTCGGCCCGCAGCAGGCATTGCAGCTCGACGCTGCGCTGGACGCGCTCGCACTGGAAGACGCCCGCGCCGCACAGACAGTAGAATTGCACTATTTCGGCGGACTGGGGCTGGAGCGGGTTGCCGAAGTGCTGGGCGTGGCGCGGCGCACCGTCGATCGCGACTGGCGCTATGCACGCGCGTTTCTGCTGGCGCATATCGACTAGCTGACGTCGTCAGCCACTTGCAGCCCGTGCGTCGAAAGCCTCGTCGCACCGATCGGTATCCCGGTGTATCGACCATTGCGGTCCCTGCCTGCGTTCGAAACGCGGCAACCCGGCGGTGGGGCATTGGCGTGGCCTTTGGATCAGCGTCCTCGGGCGGTGAGCGTGCCGCACTGCTCGTTTCTGGATTTTTTAACCTGCGCCGCTTGGGAGTGATGGCGCGGTGCGCTGACTCGGCCGTGGTTCCACTCACGAACACTACCTGCTCAGAGCGCGCACATTGTAGAGTGTGCCCGTGCCAGGAGAACTACATGCAGCCTCTCGATCCTCCCGTAGCGAGCGGTGCCGGAGATCTGCCCTTCGAAGAGGTCTATGAGCGTTTGCGTTCGATCGCGCAGCGTGAGCGTCATCGGTTTTCCGCGGGCCTTACGCTGAACACGACCGCCCTGGTTCATGAAGTGTATTTGGATATTTGTTCGGCCCGCGCCAATGCACCCGCACCGCGTGACTTCTTCGGCTATGCCGCACGCTCGATGCGCAATCTGCTGATCGATCACGCGCGTCGCTGCCTGCGCCCCAAGCACGGCGGTGGGCAGCACCATACCGACCTGGATTCGCCGTCGGTCGATGCGGTGCAGCTGGATGCGTCACAGGCGCTGGAACTGGACACCGCCCTGAGCAAGCTCAGCGTGGCCGACGCGCGCGCCGCTGAAGTGGTCGAGCTGCACTATTTCGCCGGTTTGGAACTCTCGCGGATCGCCGAGCTGCTCGGCGTATCGGAGCGCACCGTCAATCGCGACTGGCGGGTCGCGCGGGCCTGGCTGCAGCGAGAACTGAAGACCTGAAACGCGTCTTGTCCATGGCATGTCGCCGATGGGCCCGTTTGCACGTCAGGATAGCGCATGGACAATACCTACACGCGACTGCGCGCACTGTTTGAACAATGCGTCGAAATGCCCGAAGGGGAATGCGAGCTCTGGATCGACCGGCATGTCGTCGACACCGATTTGCGCCTGGAGCTGGAACTACTGCTCGCCGCCGACCGCGGCGAGAGCGGCTTTCTTCAGCAGGATGTCGTGGCGCACATCGACCAGCTCGGCGCAGCCGGCGCGGAGGACTTCAGTCCGGATTCGCTGATCGGCCGGCGCTTTGGCGCATTCCGCCTGCAGCGCCTGCTCGGCCAGGGCGGTCAGGGTACGGTATATCTCGCCGACCGGGCGGACGGCGATTTCGCGCAGACGGCGGCGGTCAAACTGCTGCGGCGCGGCATCCACGATAGCGCTGAGCACCGCCGCTTTCGCCGCGAACGCGAAATTCTCGCCCGCTTCGAACACGCGGGCGTCGCTCGCCTGATCGACGGCGGCGTGAGTGGCGATGGCGTTCCGTATTTGATTATGGAATATGTGGAAGGCGTGAGCATCGAGCAATGGAATGTGGAACGCGGTGCAGAATTGCACAACTGCGTCGCCTTGTTCGCGCAATTGTGCGAGATCGTCGCAGCGGCGCACCGCGCGCTGATCGTGCACCGCGACCTGAAACCGTCGAACGTGCTGGTCACGCCGGATGGCGTGGTCAAGGTGCTGGATTTCGGCATCGCGCGCCTGCTCGATGAGGACGACGTGCAGACCCGCACCGTGATTCCGCTGATGACACCGGGCTACGGCGCGCCGGAGCAGGCACGCGGCGGTGCGATCACGCTCGCGACCGATGTGCACGCGCTCGGCATGTTGCTGCGCGTGCTGCTGACCGGCTCTCCACCGCCGATGACGCCAGGCGAAGCGAAGGTTCTGCCGGGTCACCTGCCCGCCGAACTTCGCTGGATCATCGCGAAGGCCTGTGCACTCGAACCGGAGCGCCGCTACCGCGACGCGACGGAACTCGGTGACGATCTGGCGCGCTTCCTGGGCGCGCGCCCCGTACTCGCGCATCCGCCATCGCGATGGTATACAACACGCAAATTTATCAATCGTCATCGTGGCGGGGTGCTGACGACGGCCGCCGTCCTGATCGCGATCCTGGCGAGCGCCGCTGTGGCCGGCTGGCAGGCACGGGTCGCGCGCGAGCAGGCGCTGCGCGCCGAGGCCACGCGCGATTTCCTGCTCAGCGTGTTCGAGGCGGCGGAGGAAGACCTGCCCAAGGATGCGCGCCCGACACCGGATGTACTGGCGCGAGCCGCGGCAAAGAAGCTTCAGGGCGACACGCGCCTCGCACCTGCGATGCACGCGCAATTTCTGTCGATGCTGGGCGCCATCAGCTATCGCACCAGCGATGCGGTGGCCGCAGCCGAATATCAGGCGCAGGCGCTGCACCTGCTGGATTTGGCCGGCGACACGAATTCCCGTGAACGGCTGCGCATCGAAGTGCGCCTTGCCTGGGCGCTGTCTAATGCCGGCAAGGCCGCCGAGGCCGAAACGCTGCTCGCTCCGCGCCTCGCGGCCCTCCGCTCCGTCACGGACGAACTGAGCGTGGATGGCCTCAGCGCCTATTCGGACGCACGAGAGGCCACCGGTCATGTGCCGGAATCGCTGGCGCTGATCCGCGAAGCGACCGACCTGGCGCAAAAGGTTTATCCGCCCGATTCGGAGAAGTCGCTCAACGCGCTGCTCTTCCTCGGGCACGCGCTCTCGAACACCGACATCCGCCAAGCCACCGAACTGACCGAATCGACGCTGGCCCGCTGGCGGACGCTGAATCTTCCCAAACGTCAATCGTATACAACGGCACTTTCCGACCTGGCCGAATTCAAGCGCCGCCAGGGCGACGTGGGCGGCGCTGTGCGTCTGTTGCGTGAAACCCTGCGCCTCTGGCGCGATATCCACGAAGGCGCCAATGAAGACACGGCGCTGACGCTTTCCTCGCTCGGAAGGACGCTTGGCGAACGCGGCGAGTACGAGGAAGCCGAAGCGCTGCTCAAGGAATCGTCGGCCATGATCGCCACGTTGTATGACCCACATCATCGGTATGCGATCAATGCGCTCGGCGCGGAAGGGGCGCTCGCGATCAATCGACAGCACTATGCCGAGGCGGTCGACCTGTTGCAGAGCTCGGCGACCCGCTGCGACGAGGCAAAGATGGACAGCCAGCCGCGCTGCATCACGAACCGGCAGCAACTCAGCCTCGCCCTGTTGCGCCTCGGACGCATCGACGAAGCCGACGTCGCGATGGCGCGCAGCCTCGAATTGCGTCGCAAACTGGTCGGCGAGAAAACCGCCGAGTATGCGTATGCCCTGCGTGGCAGTGGCGAAGTACAGCATGCGCAAAAGCAGTTTGCCGCGGCAATGACCACGTTCGACGCGGCCTTGGCGATCCACACCCAGCTCGGCACCCTGTCCGGCGTGGATGCTGCGGCGTTGTATGCCTCACGGGCGCGCACTCTGGTCGCGCTGCAGCGGCCACAGGATGCGCTGATCGAACTGGAACGCGCCGATCCGATCGTACGCAAGATGGGCCCGCAGCCGGCCGGTCGGCAGATTCGTATTCTGGCAACCCGCGCTGCAGCGTACGCAGCGCTGGGGCGCGCCGATGAAGCCCGCGCCGCGGCGCGTGACGCATCAGCGCTGGAAGCCGCGCGCGCTGCACTGGAACCCGGAGACTGGGAGCTGGTGCAGCAACTGCTTCGTTGAGCAGCGCCAGATCGGCCTCACGCGATCGGAATTTACGTCCAACGCTGAGGCACATGTCGTCCCGCTCGGCACTTTCGCGTCGAGATCGGAAAAGCACCCACGCTTTTCCGGAGGTCGAGCATGATCGCGTTCTGTCGCTGGCTGGCTGGCTTTATCGCCTTTGCAGGTTGCAGCAGCTGTTTTGCCAATGTATACACGGTCGGGCCGGGCGGCGGCTTCGCTGGCTGCACCCACGCCACGGTACAAGCCGCGGTGAATGCGGCGGCGGCCAATCCCGGTCCGGACGAGATCCGCATTGCGATCGGCAGCACCGGCTACACGAATCAGGCGATCGTCGTGAACGGGCAGGATCTGAGCCTCAGCGGCGGATTTGCGGATTGCCAGCCGCTGGCGCCCGTCGGTCGCACGCGCCTGTCCGGCGCGGGCGGAGTCGCGGCAGCGGTGCTGAAAATCCAGAGCACGGGCGGCACACCGGTTGCGGTCGACCTGCGCGGCCTTGAGCTGGTCGATGGCGACAACACGGCAATCGGCGCGAGCGGTGGTGGGCTGCGTATCGAAGATCTCGTCACGGTCCATCTGGACGATTCGCGCATCGCTGGAAATCACGCGTTCTATGGCGCAGGCGTTTCTATCGAAGGCCCGCTGGGTGCCGCATCAACACGACTTTTCGTCGGTGGCAATGTACAGATTGAGGACAATTCCACCGTCGGCGCCGGCAGCTCGGGTGGCGGCGTGGACGTGCGCCAGGCCTATCTCAGTCTCAGCGGTACCGGCACGGTCGTGCGACGCAATGGTGCGATCAGCGAAGGTGGCGGGATCCACGTTCGCGGATCAGCGGCGAATCGCCTCGCCAGCGTCGATATCGTCTCGGGTGGCGCGGGCTCGGACGGCATCGTGTCGGGCAATTCGGCCGCGGGAACCGGCGGAGGTCTGCACGTGGGAAATTTCAGCACTGTGCGTTTGTATACGTCGGACACCGCCCACCCGGTCAGCGTGTCGCACAACAGCGCGGACTACGGCGGCGGCATCTATGCGACGTCCGCCAGCGCCAGCGTGCTGCTGTGGGACGGCATACTCGATGGAAACTCCGGGCAGCAAGGCGGCGGCGCGCTGCTCGCCGACCAGGGTGCGCACATCTCAATGCAGCCGGGAGGGCGCGACGGCGCACCGGCGGGCAGCGTGGCATGCCCGGCGAACAACCCCTGCAACCTGCTTATCAGCAACAACGACAGCAATTCCCGACCGGGTTCGGTGGCGATGCTGCGCAATTCGGATCCGTCGGCGGTTTCGACCATTGCACTCGCCTCGACGATCATTTCGGCGAATCGCGGCGCCAGCCTGTTTGCGCAACGGTGCGCGACGCCGGCGCAGCCGGCGCTGTGCACCAGTCCCGCCTCAATGTCGATCAGCAACAGTCGGATCACGTCCAACGTTCCCGCTGGCGGACTGGTAGACGTGGTCTATGGCGCGACGTTTATCTGCGATCTCTGCACGATCAGCCAGACCGGTGGCGCCTCCACCGAACCCCTCTTCATCATCAACGGTCCGCTCTATCTGAGCCGCAGCATTATCTGGGAACCGGGCCGCGACGTGATCGGATTCGAGACGCCTGCGCCGCTCGGCGCCTTTGCGTTGCTATTGCACGATACGGCAGACTTTCCCCAGCAAGCGGATATCCGCACCGGCGATCCCCGCTTTGCCGCGCCGGGTGTCGGCAACTTTCATCTTGCCGCGAATTCCCCGGCACTCGACAGCAGCAGCGCCATCGACGCACCTGACATGGATCTGGACGCACTGGCGCGCGTGGTCGATCAGTCGGGCGTGCCGAATCGGGCGGGTCCGATGGATCTGGGCGCTTACGAGCGCGCCAGCGACGCCGATCTGATCTTTGTGGTCGGCTTCGAATGAGCCCGGCGGTCTGCGTTCTGGAACCGTCGGCGAGGCATTCGTCATCGGCGCGACATGCGCGCCGTTAGGCTCAATCAAATATGCCGGGCGCGGCGATCCGACCCACGCGTCGCGCCAGCAGCGTGCGAGCGCGTCAGCAACGGGTGGCGCGCGCGCTGCATTCCGCACGCGTTTGCAGGCATCATGTTGCGGGGCACGGGAAGCACGGCACCCGCACACCGCCGAGCGACGGGAGGGTGGTGAAATTCCATCGCCGCATGGCGCAAAGGGCCGGCGTACGTCGTTGGAGCACTGCATGAATGATCCGAACGCGCACACAACCACCCAGGCGCAATTGCGTCACCTCTTCGAAGCCTGCGCCGATTTGCCGCCGCAAGCGCGCGAGGCGTTTCTGCGCGAGCAAGGCGTTACCGAGAGCGTACACAAGCTGATGGATGCGATGCTGTCCGCCGATCTGCGCACGCAGGACGTCTTCAGCACACCGGCGGCTGACTGGGCCGACCAGCTCCAGGCGGTGGCGAGCGAAGTCGAGGCGCTGGTCGGCACGCGCATCGGCGGATTCCACATTGCAGCCCTCCTCGGGCAAGGCGGGTCGGCGGTCGTATTCCGGGCCGAACGCGAGGTTGGCGGAGCGATACAGACCGTCGCGCTGAAACTCATGCGCCACGGCCTCTTCTCCAGCGAGGCGCAGCGGCGCTTTCAACGCGAGCAGGCGATCCTGATCCAGCTGTCGCACCCGAATATCGCGCACCTGATCGACGCCGGTATCAGCAGTGCCGGAATTCCGTACATCGCGATGGAATACGTCGACGGGATGAGCGTGACGGAATACGCGCGTGTCCACGCGCTCAACGAACCTGCCCGTCTGCGATTGCTCGCGGAGCTCGGTCGTGCAGTCGATGCCGCGCATCGCGCGCTGATCGTGCATCGCGACCTGAAACCATCGAATGTCCTGGTCAGCGTGGCCGACGAGATCAAGGTGCTCGATTTCGGCATCGCCAAGCTGCTGGATAATAGTGGTGAAGTGGAAACGTCCACGCAACACATCGCGTTGACGCCGGGTTACGCAGCGCCGGAACAGTATCGCAGCGGCCCGGTGACGACTGCGGCAGACGTGTATTCGCTGGGCGTGATTGCCTCCGAATTGCTGCTCGGCGCACGCCTGGGCGCCGATGCGAGCCTGCCGCGCGAGACGGAAGACAGCGAGGTCATACGCCGCCGCTGGCGCGCGCTGGATCCGGATCTCGCGACAGTGCTGCGCACCGCACTGGCGACGGACCCCGTGCAACGCTACTCCTCGGCGCGCCATTACGCCGATGATATCGAACGCTACCTGCGCAATGAGCCGATCGCAGCGCGCGCGCCGACGCGCGCCTATCGCGCGCGCAAGTTTGTGGAACGGCATCGACTCGGCGTCTTCAGCAGCGTCGCGTTCGTCGTCGCATTGATCGCCGCACTGGGACTGGCGCTGTGGCAGACCCGGCTGGCCCGCCAGGAAGCACGTCGTGCCAACAGTGTCAGCGCGTTCGTCGAAGGACTGTTCGCCCCATTGCGAGATGGGATTGCCGAGGGCAAGCAGCCGAGCCTGACGGAACTGGTCGGTCAGGGCGTCTCGCGTATCGACCAGACCGGCAGCCTGGGGCCGACCGAGCGCGTCGATCTTTTGTTGCTGTTTGCACGTGTATACGATTACCTCAACGAACGCGAGCAGATGACGATCCTGACGCATCGGGCCAGCGAACTCGCCGACGCCGAGCTGGGGCGCAATCACCCGCTGGCGCAGGAAGCCGCGGTGAGCTACGCACTGTCGATGCTGCGCAAGTCCGAATACGCCAAAGTGAAACCCTTGCTGGATGACGCTGAACAGCGCTTGCACGCCACCGGCACGCGAGGCTATAGCTGGATTCGTTTGAACGACGGGCTCGCGCTGCTCGCCAACGACAGCGGGGATCCGACCAGCGCGCTCGCTTACGAACGCGCGGCGCTGGCAGAACGTATCGCCATGAACGGCCCGGACAGCGACGACGCGATCGGCGGGTATTCCAATCTCGGCTTCGCGCTGGAAGGTGTCGGACGATTCGGTGAAGCCGCCGACGCCTACCGGCGCGTGTATGCGTCGCGGGTGTCTCGGACGGGTAGCGAATCCAGTCGCAGCGCAACGTCGCTCGGCGGACTGGGCTCCGCGGAGCTGATGGCCGGCGATCTGGGTGCGGCACTGGAGCACTTGCGCGGCGCGATGCGCGTGTTCGACAGCCTTGGCGGCAAGCCGCGCAATGCGCAAGTGCAATGTTCGCAACAGGCCTGTACCGCGGAAATAGCGGTCGGCTCCGCGGCTGCAGCGGCGGTTTGCGCCCACGCGGTGGACCTGGCGCGTCAGTCAGAGACGACGCCCGGCAACAGCGTCGGGCGTGCGCTACGCCTGCAGGCGCTGCAAGTGCTGCAGGATGGCCAATTGGCAGACGCACGAAAATTGGCGGATCAGTCGCTGGCCACCTTCGCGGCCGATGCGCCCGCCAACTGGAAGGGTCGCAGTGAAATGGTGCTCGGGGAAATCCAGCTGCACGAGGGCCATCCGGACCAGGCCGCGCAAACCCTGGCGAATGGCATCGAGCATCTCGGTGGCGGCTATCCACCGTATCTGCGTCGCTACGGACTCGCCTTGCTGGCTCTGGCCTGCGATCGCGGTGACGGCCTTGCGGCGGCCTGCGCCAACCATCCGGCCGAACGGGCCACGCAGGATCTGGCCGCCGACAGCTACGCGTGGAATGCGCTGCTGTTGCCGGCCAACAGTGCGCTCGCGCAGATTGCCCTGCGGCATGGCGATATCGGGGCTGCGACCGCCCGATTGCGCAGTGCGGTGACTGCCGCACAAAATCAACATGTTGAATCTTCCCATCCGCGCCTGCTCGAAGCACAACTCTGGCTGATCGTCAGCGAAGCCAGCGCGGGCAATTGTCCGGCGGCTTCCACGCAGGCGCTTGCGCTCGGCGCAACGTTGCGGCCGCAAGCCGCGCACGTGCTCCTGCAGGACGCGCTCGCCGCTTTGCGCAGCAACGCACGCTGCGTCGTCACGCTCGATGCGGCGGGAGCCCCGGGCTAACCCCGACGCCGGCAGACGATACCGCACCTCGATCGAGCCGCCAGCGCGCACGTGGCGGTGCCGGGCAGCCTGCTAGAATCCGGACATCCACGACCAGGAGCACCACATGGGCATACTCGATCTGATCAAGGGCCAGTTGCTGGAAGTCATCGAGTGGAACGACGATTCACGCGATACCTTGTCCTACCGGTTCCCTGACGACGACAAGGAAATCAAGAACGGCGCTCAGCTTATCGTGCGCGAAAGCCAGCTCGTGCAATTCGTCGCGGCAGGCAAGTTCGCCGATCTGTTCCCGCCGGGAAAACACACCCTCAGCACGGAGAACATTCCGGTCCTTTCGGACATCCTCGGCTGGAAGTACGGATTCCAGTCCCCGTTCAAATGCGACGTGTACTACCTCAACACGCGCCAGTTCACCGGCAACAAGTGGGGCACCGCCAATCCCGTGATGATGCGCGACAAGGATTTCGGCGTGGTGCGCCTGCGTGCGTTCGGCACCTACGACTTCCACATCGTCGACGCGCCGAGGTTTCTGCGTGAAGTCGCGGGTACCGACCAGAATTTCCGTCTCGATGAATTCGCCGACACGATGCGCTCGCGGATCGTGAGCGTCTTTACCGACGCATTGGGCAAGGCCCAGGTTCCCGCTCTGGACGTGGCTTCGCGCTACACCGAGATGGGCGACGCCCTGCTGCCGATCATCAATCCGGCGATTCGCGACAAGTATGGTATAGAAATCACCAGTTTCCTTCTGGAAAATGTGTCGGTACCGCCGGAAGTGGAGAAGGCCATTGACGCGCGCTCCGGCATGGGCGTGATCGGAAATCTCAACGACTACGTGAAATACCAGATGGGACAGGGGATGGGCGCCGGTGGCGACGGCGCGTCCGCGGCCACGGTGCCGGCGCAGATGGCGGTGGGTTTCGGGATCGCGCAGGAAATGATGCGCGGCATGCAGCAGGGCCAGGGTGGCGCGGCACCACCGCCCCCGCCCGCCGCCGCGGCGACACCCGATGTGCTCACTCCCGAGCAGGCCGCCAGCGTGCTCGGCGTGTCGGTCGAGGATGTGATGGCATCGATCACCGCTGGCGAACTCAAGGCGCGCAAGATCGGCAACGCGTATCGCATCGCCAAGGTTTCGCTGGACGAATTCCTGCGCGGCGGGTGACGCAAGGCGGGTCTCGAACCCACCGTTGAGGCGCGGCCGCCGTCGAGTTGGAAGCGCCCGTTGGGCGGCGTGGCGGTTGGATGGCGGGTCCGAGACCCGCCCTGCGCGAGACGACGTTCTCCGCGTGAGGATATTGCAATACTTGGATAAAACTGGCTGATTTGCACCTATGGATAATGCAACGGTTGGCAAGCACCCCTGTCCCGAATGCGGCGGCGACCTGCAATGGGATGCTTCAAAACAGTCGCTGACCTGCCCGTATTGCGGAACCCAGGTGCCGTGGTCAGCAGCGCAGGCCGCCGATCCGGGCACGACGATCGTCGAACTCGATCTGCTGATGGCCCTGCAAAATCCGGAAACCGGCCGCGACTGGGGCGATGCGCGTCGCGAAGTGCAATGCCAGAGTTGCCACGCGATCTCGGTGTTCGTCGATGGCAAGGTCGCACAGCGCTGCGAATTCTGCGGCTCGCCATCGATCATCGCGCACGAGAGCCAGCGCGACGCGATCACACCGCAAAGCCTGCTGCCGTTCAAGATCAGCGATGGTCAGGTGCGTGATCGGGTACGTGCCTGGTACGGTTCGCGCTGGTTCGCGCCGAACCGGCTCAAGAATGCGGCACTGACCGATACGCTGCATGGTATCTATCTGCCTTATTGGACATTTGACGCGCATGTCGCGGCGAGCTGGACTGCCGAAGCCGGCTACTACTATTACGAGACGGAGTCGTACAGAGACGGCAACGGCAACACCCAGACCCGCCAGGTGCAGCGCACCCGATGGCAGAACGCCAGCGGCGACCTCGAACATTTCTTCGATGACGAACTGGTTTCCGGTTCCGCGGGCGTACCGACCGATCTTCTGCGCGAGATCGAGCCGTTTCCGACCGCCACCGATCTCAAAGCCTATTCACCGGAATTCGTGCGCGGCTGGACCGTCGAGCGCTACCAGATCGATCTGCGCAAAGCCGCCGATCTCAACCAGGCCGGCATGCAGGCGAAGACCCGTGCGCTGTGTTCGCAGGCCGTACCGGGCGATACCCAGCGCAATCTCAACGTGGAGGCGCAATATTCCGGGCGCACCTTCAAGCACGTCCTGGTGCCGGTCTGGTTGATCAGCTACACCTACGGATCGCGCAATTTCCAGATTGTTGCCAATGGCTATACCGGCACGATTGCCGGCAGCCGGCCGTACAGCGCGGTGAAGATTTTCTTCGCCATCCTGACCGTGCTGATCATTGGCCTAGTTGCCTACCTGCTCAGTCGCTGAGGCCACACCGACGCGCCCCATCGATCACCGGATACATCCAGCGATCGAGGACTATTGGAATCCATTTGCGAAGATGACATCCGACGCAGGGCCCAAGGTCGCGCGGAACGCACCGCGGCCGTGGGTGAACGCGAACAGGCTGCGCGATTGGGCCGTGCCGGTCATCGCCAGCCATTCCGTGGATACATTGGGAAATCCGGTAATCTCCACCGCCCAGGTCGCGCCCGCGTCGGCGCTGGTGAAGACACCGACGTCCGTGCCGGCGAACAGACGGCTCGAATCGCCGATGTCGACCATCACGCTCAAGGCGGGAACGTCGGGCAGACCAGTGATTCCGCTACCACTGATATTCGTCCAGTTTGCACCCGCGTCAGTGCTGCGCAGGATGTGCGGACGCCCGAACGTGGAAACGCTCGCATAGACGGTCGAGCTGTCGTTCGGTGCGAACGCCAGTGACGACACATAGCCGCCGGCGTTGATGAGGCTCTCGGTCCAGGCACTGCTGCTGATGTCGGTCGTCGCGGTGTCGCTGCGGTACACGCGACCCGAGCTGGTCGCCATCAGCACGCGGTTGGAATTGCCTGGCGCGATCGCGATCGCGGAAACGGTTCCATTGGCAAATGACAGCGAGGCGCTGGTCCAGTTGGCGGCCGCATCGGCGCTGCGCCATGCATGCTTGCCGCCAAACCAGAGGCGCTGCGTATTGTTCGGGTCGAGGGCAAACGGGGGAATGAAGATCGTCGATTCGTTGCTCGGAATGCCACTGTCGGCGCTGTTGAAGATCGCGCCGCCATCGGTGCTCTTGCGAATATCCAGCCCATTGCAGCCGACATACAGCACGTTCGTGTTGGTCGGATCGATCGCGTCGTAACCGCCGTCGCCGCAGGTAAGGTACGTCCAAGCGTTCGGTCCGGTCGCATCACTGCCGCGCCGTGTCGCGTTGTCCTGAGCGCCCGCAATATAGCGCGTGCCATCCGGATAGGGCGTGCCGTGATAGAACTGGGTTGCCGCGAAACCGTGGTTCAGCGTCGGCGCATCAATTTGTGCACTGGTACAACCCGACCCCGGCGCCGCCGGCTGCGTACCCAATGCCGCGCGGGAATTATCCAGGCGATACACGCCGCCGTCCTGACCGTCGTAGAGCATTTGGTTGGTCGTGCCGTTGAAGCCCGGGTCGAATACCAGCACGTGGTGATCCGGATGGATATTCGGCCCCCGTCCCCAGCTGAAGCCGCCGTCGTCCGAGCGATACAGCAGGATGCCACCGACCCAGACCGTGTCCGGATTGAGTGGATCGATCGCGATGGCGTTGTCATACCAGCCCTGACCGTAGGCGACGGTGAGTGTTGCGCAGCTGTAGTAGCCGCTCAGGATCAGGCTGCTGCCCCAGTTCGGACTGGTATTGCGCACGGTCGCGCTCCAGGTCTGGCCGCTGTCGTCGGACCGGAACAGGGCGTGCAACTGCGCGTCGTAGTCCCCCACACCATCTCCCGTGCGATCCGGTCCGGCGAGATAGCTCGCAGCGAGCGCATAGGCGCGCGTGCCGCGCATCGCAAGACTGGTGCGCCCCATGCCCACCTCGGTCAATACGGCCGTCCACGTGCTTGCGTCGGTGCTTCGATACACGGTCGCCTGACTGCCGTTGCCACAGGAAGCCAACCAGGATTCCACGCCGGCCGTCACGGACGAACTTATATACAAACAGTTGTTGGCGATTTGTGTACGCGTGAATATCGAGCCGCCGTCCTGGCTGGTCCAGACACCGGTGGAGTTCGCCACCACGAGGCGCTGACTGTTCAGGGACGACAGATGGATGTCGTTGATGAAATACCAGCTTGAGGTCGTGGTGCCGGCGAGTCGCGCCCAGCTGGTGCCGCCATTCAGCGATTTGAACAATCCCGCGCCGCGGATCGAGTCGATGCTGCCGTCGCCCTCGCCGGTGCCGGCGTAGATGACCTGGGTGTTGGTCGGATCGATGGCCAGCGATGCAACCGCAAGATTCGCCATCGTGTCCGACAAGGGATTCCAGTTGGCGCCAGCGTCGAGCGATTTCCACACGCCGCCGCCGGCCGCGCCGGCGAACAGCACGTTGTGATTGCCGGGATCTATTGCCAGCGCAAGCACGCGCCCACCGACGTTGCCCGGCCCGAGGGCAGTCCATTTGGCGGAAAGCGACGAGGCTTGCATTGATTCGCCGGGTGAATACCGCTGACCTGAAACGCTGGACACGTGCGCCATTTTGTCCATTTGTTCGCGCGCGGCGAGGAGTTTTTCCACCGGCAACTCGCGGGATCCCTCGGGCAGCCGTCGATCCAGATAAAAGGTGCGTGCTTCCGCCGCTTCATCGAAGCGGTCGTGTTTATCCGCGGGTTGGTTGACGTGCAGTGGGGCAAGCATCGATCGCGCGAGCCCCCCGGTGGCGATGACGAGCAAAGCCAGTAGCGCAGCGCCTATCCACAAGCGACCATTCATGCGTTCACCCCCTGAAGCCCCGCACAACCAGTCTGCTCCGCCGTTCGCCGCAGTTCCGCAAGGAACCGATCAAAGGACCACTGTGCGTCGTAAGCGGTGTCCCCCGCGCCAGCCGATGGTTCGCAGCAAGCGTGAGCAGACATGCATCTCAAGAAGATCGGCAGAGGCCTGTTCGGTTCGCGCGTGGGATTTCGTTTTTCACCGATGGCCGGCTCGAATTTCGGCAATGATGTTGCAACTTCCTCTTTTCCCTTTTGTTGCGCGGTGTGATGCCATCGGTGTCGCACACCGCCCTCAGACCACTGAACATGGAGTCTCATCGAATGCAGGTCCTCCGCACACTGTGCGTCATCGCGCTCCTTGCGGCATCGCGCGTCGACGCGACTTCGTTCGCCAGCCCCGGCTCCGTGCAGGAGGCCGCGCGGTTGCGGCTGGATGGAACGCTGGCGCGCAAGGAAGATCACGAGTCATTGAGCACCGGCGACATGGCCGACGTGGAACTTCTTTCCGACCTTGATGGAGACGGCCACGAGGACGCCGTGCTGAGCGTCTCCACGGGTGGCACCTGCTGCCTACCGGAAGTCTTTCTCGTGTCCGGCAGTGCCAAGCATCCGGTGATCCTTCCGATCGGCAGCGACGGCGAGGAAGTGGACGTCGTCGAGATCGAGGCACAACGTCAGCTGCAAGTCAGAGGCCAGGTGCAAACCCGCTACCTGCGCTTTGACGGCGCTCGCCTCAATCTGGTTCGCACTGTTCCCGAACTTGCAGCGCGCGCAGTGATCGAGGGCGAGGCACCGTTCTATGAAGGTGCACAAACCAGTAAAATATTGAAATATACCGATGTGGACGGATCGGCCGCGCAACTGGAGTGCGAAATCGATACGCGCTGGGGTACCCTGCGTTGCGATCTGCCCCTCGCGGACGGAAAAGCCCAAAGCATGCATCGGGGTTGCGAGAGATTCGGCGCGCTGGATTCGCAGCGCAACGGTCATCGCGAGTTCGTCTGCGACAACGACCTGGTGATCGGCTACGACGGCAGTACATGGGTGGTCGTGAGCGGCTCAATGCGAGGTGGACCGAAACCGTGAGATTGACCGATGGATCGAGCGGGACATGTCGACGCGCCGCCCACTATCTGCGAGACATTGCGCAAAGCGAACAAATCCCGTTTGATCTCGTGGAGCTGGCTGCGGCGCCACTCGTGCACGTCGGCGTGTGAAGGGACTGCGCCCCGTTCGGTTGCGCCCCCCAGCCGGTGCATTTGAGGCGCGTGGGTCGAGCTGAGCGCGGCGTCCCGCACAGCGAAGCGGGACAGTCCGACGGTTCGCCACCTCAGCTGCCCACACCCTAGCCGCAGCCGATTCTTGCGCCAACCAGGCCTGCTCTTGGCGACGCGTGACATGCAGCCGATGCAAGCGGCCGCACCCCTTGCGTCAGACTAGTTGTCGCCCCGATAAACTCAACCGACAGGGGCGAAG
>JBDTLV010000110.1:0-17260 GCA_039934615.1 Tahibacter sp. | reverse complement strand
TCAAGTCGACCAAGAAGGGCATCCTCGTCACGCGCACCTGGTACATCCGCATGGTCGATCCGCAGACCGTGCTGCTGACCGGGCTCACGCGCGACGGCACCTTCTACATCGAGAACGGCGAGATCAAGTATCCGATCAAGAACTTCCGCTTCAACGAATCGCCGGTGATCATGCTCAACAACATCGAGGAGATCGGCAAGCCGGTGCGTGTCGGCGACGATGAATCGCCGTTCGCGATGATGATCCCGCCGCTGAAGATCCGCGACTTCACCTTCACATCGCTGTCCGACGCCGTATGATCGACGCTCGGCGCGCGACATGCCGATGGCGATAGCGGATTTTCCGGATGAGCCTGTTGAGTGAAAACGACGCGAGAACCTTGCTGGCCAAGGTTCTCGCCTTGTCCGTTGCCGACCAGTGCAATGCGAGTCTGAACGGGACGAGTGGCGGCAACGTCCGCTATGCCTTGAACAACGTTTCGACCAGCGGCCACGTCAGCGACGTCGAGCTGACTATTGAAGTCGCCTTCGGTCAGCGCTCGGGTATCGCCACGACCAACCAGTTCGATGATGCATCCTTGCTCGCCGTGGTGCGTCGCGCGGAAGAGCTGGCGAAGCTTGCGCCGGAGAATCCCGAATGGATGCCGGCGCTGGAGAAGCAAGTCTATCCGGCGACGGCGACTTTTGCGGAATCCACAGCCGGGATCACCCCCGACTTGCGAGCCGAGGTTGCGAACGCCTGCATTGCGCCATGCCGCAAGGACAAACTCGTGGCGGCTGGATTTTTCGGCGATGCGCAGCGCGTCAGCGTGCTCGCCAACAAGCGTGGCAATTTCGCGTATCAACAAAGTACGGAAGTGGATTTTACCTGCACGGTACGTACCGAAGACGGCCGCGGGTCCGGCTGGGTATCGCGCAATGTGACGGATGTATCGACGTTCGATGCCGACACGGCGGTTCGCGTCGCGATCGGCAAGGCGCAGCGCTCGGTCGGCGCGCGGGCGCTGGAGCCCGGCAAGTACACCGTCATCCTCGAACCACACGCCTGCGCACAGATCATGCTCTACCTGACCAGTGGATTCGATGCGCGCGAAGCGGACGAAGGACGCAGCTTTCTGTCGAAGAAGGGCGGCGGCAATCGCGTCGGCGAGCGACTATTCGATGAGCGCGTCACCATCTATAGCGACCCGGCCGATTCCGTCTGCGCGGCCTTGCCCTGGGACGATGCGGGCCTGCCGCGCACGCGCGTGCCTCTGGTAACGCGCGGCACCGTGGAAGCGCTGCAGTACTCGCGCTACTGGGCAAAACAGCACGACAAACCGGCCACCGCGCAAATCGGCAACATCCTGATGCTCGGCGGCGGCAAATCCACCGCGGAACTGATCAAAGGCACCCGGCGCGGCATACTCGTCACGCGTCTGTACTATGTGAACATAGTTGATCCGCAGACGCTGCTGCTCACCGGCCTGACCCGCGACGGCACGTTCTACATCGAAAATGGCGAGATCAAGTATCCGATCAAGAATTTCCGCTTCAACGAATCCGTGGTGACCTTGTTCAACAACATCGAGGCCATCGGCACGCCGATGCGCGTGACCACCTTGGAGGGGCCGCCGCTGCTGATGCGCTTGCCGGCGCTGAAGGTCCGCGAGTTCACCTTCACCTCCCTGTCGGATGCGGTGTGAGCTGATGCGCGCCTTTTTTCCGATGCGCTGGGTACCCGATCCGTTTTTTGCGACAGCACGGCAATGACCCGGGCCGACTTCCTGCGCATGCTGCTCGGCAGCGGCGTCGCGGCCTTGCTGCCGCGGCGATCGATGGCGGTACCGGCCAGCTATGACTTCAGTTTCACGCGCCTGATGTACGACTCGGGTGACTGGGACGTCGACCAGCGCATGCCGTCCAACCTCATCGACGCGCTGATCCAGTACACCACCCTGCGCGTGGATCCGACCGAACACGTGATACCGCTGGCCGACCCGCGCATGCTGACCGCGCCGTTCTGCTATCTGGCCGGCCACAAGCTCGTCGAATTCAATCCCGACGAGCGTCGCAACTTTGAAAACTATGTTCGAAATGGCGGATTTGTACTCGTGGATGATTGCAATCACGACATCGATGGTCTGTTCGCCAAGTCGTTCGAGATCGAAATGGCGACAATCTTCGGCGCGAGCGCAGTGCAGAAATTGCCGAAGCAGCATCCGCTGTATCGCAGTTTCTTCCGTTTCGACGGACCTCCGGCAACGGGCTTCGAACTCAATGGCTGGGGCGACGATCTGGTGCACGACTATCTCAAGGGCATCGCCATCGACGGCCGCCTCGGCGTGCTCTACAGCAACAAGGACTACGGCTGCGAATGGGACTATGACTGGCGCAACAAACGCTGGCTCGCGGAAGACAACACGAAGTTCGCGGTCAATATCGCGGTGTATGCGATGAGCAACTAGGCGGGAATCGTGGGTCGGGCGCTTGCGACCGGACAATCCTGATTCGCCTCACTGAGCCTTGTCTGATGGCCTGTGAATACGCAGGCCTGAAAGTATAAAAGAGCAAAAGAGCAAAGGAACGATACGTGGACAGCGCAATCACTGAAGAATCCATGCGTGCGCAGCTGGATCAGCTGGAAAAGCTGCGCGCGGCGATCGGCACAGCCATCGTCGGCCAGCACGAGGTCGTCGAGCAGTTGCTGATCGGGCTGCTGGCGGGCGGTCACTGCCTGCTCGAAGGCGTGCCGGGTCTCGGCAAGACCTTGCTGGTGCGCTCGCTGGCGCAGGCGCTGCAGCTGGATTTCAACCGCATCCAGTTCACTCCCGACCTGATGCCCAGCGACATCATCGGGACGGAAATTCTCGAGGAGGACCATGGCACCGGCAAGCGTCATTTTCAGTTCCAGCGCGGCCCGGTGTTCACCAATCTGCTGCTCGCCGACGAACTGAACCGCACGCCGCCGAAGACCCAGGCCGCGCTGCTCGAAGCGATGGCGGAGCGCACGGTCAGCTACGCTTCGACAACCTATACATTGCCACAACCGTTTTTTGTGCTGGCGACGCAGAATCCGCTCGAGCAGGCCGGCACCTACCCATTGCCCGAAGCGCAACTGGACCGCTTTCTGTTGCACGTGCGGCTGGACTATCCGGACGAACGCGACGAACGCGAAATTCTGGTGCAGACAACCGGCAGCAACGTGGCCGCGGTGCCGCAGGTCATGGATGGCGCGGCGATCATTGCCCTGCAGCGATTGACCCGCGACGTGCATATCGGCGCCGATGTGCTGACCTGGGTGACACGCCTGGTGCGTGCGAGCCGGCCGCAGACCAGCGAGGTTGCCGCGGTGCGCGAATGGGTGCGTTGGGGAGCAGGTCCGCGCGCCGGCCAATCGCTGGTGCTCGCCGCGAAAGCACGTGCCTTGCTGCATGGACGCTATGCGGTCACCCGCGAGGACATTGTCGCGCTGGCGGCGCCGGTGATGCGCCATCGCTTGATCCTTTCGTTCGTCGCGGAAGCCGAACGTCGCAGCGCGGATGATGCGATTGCCGCGCTGCTGGCCGGCATCGCGTTCCCCGCGTGAGTCGCGCAGCGTGACGATGCACGAACTCCTGCCGGCTGCCCTGCGCGCCCGCCTGAAAGCGTTGCGTCTCGTTGCGCGTGCGGCCAGTGGCGCGCACGGACTCGGCCAGCACAGCAGCCGCAGTCGCGGCGTGGGTCTCGAGTTTGCGCAGTACCGTGCCTACGAACCGGGCGATGAGCCGCGCCGCGTCGACTGGAAACTGTATGCCCGCTCGGACCGCTATTTCGTGCGCGAATCCGAGCGCGACAGTCCGCTGACGGCGTGGATAGTGCTCGACGCGACGGCCTCGATGTCCCAGGCCGACGTCGCGCGCGCTGATTATACAAAGCTCGATGTGGCAAAATCCCTCGCCGCCGGCGTGATCGAACTGGCGCTGCGCCAGGGCGACCGATTTGCGGTGGTTGCCTTGTCGGATGTAGGCATCGATGCGACACCCGCCGGCAGCGGACCGCGCCATCGCGATCGCTGCATCGAAGCACTGCTGCGCTGGCGTGCCCAGGGTGCGTTGCCCGACGAGTCTGCATTGCGCCCGCTGTGGGAGCGTATTCCGCCGGCCTCATTGGTGCTCTTCATCGGCGATTTCTTCGATGATGCGCTGCTGGCACTCGCCGAGCGGCTGGCTGCCGCGCGTCGCGAGGTGCTGGCGATCCAGCTGATCGGTGGCGACGAACGCACGTTTCCGTTTAGTGGCGGACATCGCTTTGTGGATATGGAAAGTGGAGCGGAGCTGCGCCTGGACGCGGCACGCGCGCGGGAGGATTACCTGAAGCGCTTCGCGGCGGCGCGTCGTCAGTGGAGCCAGCGCCTCAGCGCAAGCGGCATCCGTCATGCCACCCAGTTTCTCGACGAACCACTCGACGCCTCGCTGAATCGACTGTTCGGCATCCGCGGAGCCGAGGGTGCCGAGGCGTGAATCTGGTCCTGCTGACGCCGCTGGCTTTGCTCGGTTTCGCCGCGCTGCTGTTGCCCGTGCTGCTGCATCTGAGCCGTCGCCAGGAACACCGGGTCACGCCGTTCGCGGCGCTGCGCTGGCTGGCAGGTCCCGCGTTCGCACGGCGCCGGTTGCGCGTCATACGTCCGTGGCTGTTGCTGCTGCGCCTGTTGCTGCTTGCGTCGTGCATCGCGTTGCTCGCACAACCGGTGTTGCGCGGCGACTGGCGCGGTGCGCGACCGTGGGTCGTGGTGGTGCCCGGCGCCGACCTCGCCGCGGCGCGTGCGCGATTGCCTGGCGACGCCGCGCGCTGGCACTGGCTGACAGCGGGTTTTCCGGAAATTGACAAATCCATTAATAGCGAACCGCAGGCAACCGCGAGCCTGCTGCGTGAGCTCGATACGGAGCTGCCGCCCGACACCCACCTGAGCATCGTGGCGCCGGCTCGCCTGGGCGGTCTGGACGGTGAACGCATCCGCCTGACGCGAACGCTGGAGTGGATCATTCTTCCGGCGACCGCTGCGTCACCGATGCCTGCGCCGACCTCGACGCCGCTGCGCGTTGCGATTCGCTACGACGCATCCGGCGAGCCCGGTCTGCGTTTCGCACGCGCCGTTGTTGCCGCTTGGAACGCGCTCGATCCCGATCACTACGTGGCCGACATCCAGACCGTCGAACATCCGGTCGGCGCGGACAGCACGTGGTTGTGGTGGCTCGCCGATGACATTCCGCCAGCAGTCGACGCGTGGATCAACGCCGGCGGTATCGCGCTGACGACGCCAGCTCGGCCTGACACGCAGGCTCAGACGGTCTGGAGCGACGCCGAAGGCAATCCGCTGGCGACCGAGACACTGCGCGGCCGCGGTCGGCGCATCGCGCTGTCCGTGCCTCTGACGCCGATAACGTTGCCTGCCGTATTCGATGCGAATTTTCCACAACGCGTCATGTCACTGCTGCGCGGCGCGGCGCCGGCGCCAGTTCAGGCCTATGCGGAGCAGAGCTTGTCCAGCGACGGCGCGCGCCGCGCCACGTCCACGCCCTTCCGTCTCGACGACTCGCTGATCGCACTCATCGCGCTGCTGTTCGCGCTGGAACGCGGGATCGCGATGCGTCCCGTTCGGAGCGTCGCATGAGCCTGGCGCCGCGCTTGCGTGATCTGCAGATTGCCGCGCGCCGCCGCGAGTGGCTGGCGATCATGGCCATGGGTCTGCCATGGTCGATTGCGCTGGGATCCCGGGTGTGGGCACGAGGTGAAATCGCGATCGCCACCGCCCTGGCGTTGGGCGGTTTCGCCCTGTGCGCAAGCGTGGCGTGGTTCCGATCCCGCCGCTACAACGATCAATGGTTGCTGCGCGGACTGGACTCGGCGCGTGCGGATTTCCAGGACAGTAGCGAATTGTTGCTGCGTGACAAGGAATCATTGTCCGCATTGCAGCGTTTGCAACAAAAGCGCATGCAGCGGCTGGTCGACGGCATCGCGCTGCCGGACCTGCGCAGCGCATGGCCATGGCGGCGCATCGCGGCTTGCGCAATTGTGGCGGCGCTGACCGTGCTGCTACCGCGATTCTGGCCGCAGACAGCAATGCAGGACGATGTGACGGCGCCATCGATTCCGCCCGCGGCGCACGCGCCGGCATCGACCACGCTCACGCGCCTCGACCTCGACATCACGCCGCCGCACTACACCGGATTGCCGGTGCGCCATGAAACCACGCCGGATGCGCGCGTAGCGGAAGGCGCGCAGTTGCGCTGGCGGCTGCAATTCGACGTGACGCCGACCGCGGTGAGCCTGGAATTTCACGATGGCCAGCACGTCGCGCTGGTGCGCAATGGCGACGCCTGGACTGGCTCGCGCGAGATGCGCGAGTCCGCGCTGTATCGTGTGACGATCGACGGCGCAGCGCCGCTCGGCAATGATGAACTGCATCGCATCGATGTGATCGCCGACGAGCCGCCCGATGTGCGCGTCACCGCGCCGGACAAAACCTTGAGCCTGCTCACCACCGGACAGCAGCGCTGGGATCTCGCGTTCGAAGCCAGCGACGACTACGGCATCGGCGAGGCGAATTTGAGCGTCACGCTCGCCCAGGGCAGCGGCGAGAATATCGTGTTCAAGGAAAGCCAGCTGCGCCTGCGCGGCGAAGGTGACTCGCGGCAGCGGCGCTACCGGCACGCACTCGACCTCGCAGCGCTCGGCATCGCGCAAGGCGACGATGTGGTGGTGCGTCTGGCGGTCAGTGATACCCATCCGGGCAAACCGAACATCACGCGCAGCGCCAGCTTCATCCTGCGCTGGCCGCCCGACGCGAGCGCGGACAGTTCGGGCATGGACGGTCTCGTGCGCACGACGCTGCCGGCGTACTTCCGCAGTCAGCGCCAGATCATCATCGACACCCAGGCGCTGATTGCGAAAAAGAGCGCATTGTCCCAGACGGACTTTGTCGAAAAATCCGATACGATCGGCGTGGACGAAAAAATCCTGCGTCTGCGCTACGGACAATTCCTCGGCGAGGAATTCGACAGCGAACCCGGCGAGCATCGGCCGCCCGGTAGCAAGGGCGAGAAAGGTAGCGCAGCGGACCCGACGTCGGCGACGCACGACGACGCGTTGCACGAAGCCCCGCAATCGGCCGCCAAACCATTCGGCAGCGCCGGTAATGTGCTGACCGAGTTCGGTCACGCGCATGATCAGTCGGAGGCGGCGACCTTGCTCGATCCCGATACGCGGCGCGTGCTCAAGGCTGCGCTTGATCAGATGTGGCGTGCCGAAGAACAACTGCGTCTGGGTCAGCCAGCGGCGGCGTTGCCGTTCGAAATGAAGGCGCTGGAGCACATCAAGCAGGTACAGCAGGCGACGCGCATCTATCTGGCCCGGGTCGGACTGGAACTGCCACCGGTCGACGAAACACGACGCCTGAGTGGCGAGCGCAAGGATCTGGCCGATCGGAGCAGTGGCCTGCAGCCGCTGGACGCGAGCGACCACAGCGTTGCCGATGCCTGGAATTCGCTGGCTGACGGTGTCTCGTTTGATGCGTCGGCATTCGACCGCTGGGTACGCGCCCATGCTGCACGCATGCCCGAGGCACTGGGTCTGATTGCGGCGAACGATGCATTGCTGCGTGATGTGCGCTGCATCGACTGCCGAGCGCGGCTGCGTGCCTTGTTGTGGCCACTGCTGGTGACGCCACCGGCGGGCCCCGATGCGCGCGTGGCACCGGATGTCGGCGGCGGCGCCTATCTGGACGCTCTCGACGAGTCTGTGCTGCCGGCGGAGTCGCATCGATGAAGGCCCTGGTATTGATCGCCCTGCTTGCGGGACTCTTGTTCGGTCTGCATGGCGCCTTGCGTCAGCACGGATGGCGGCGTGGTGCGGCGCTGGGTTTACAAGTCGCATCCGTGCTTTTGCTCTATGTCGCATTGTTCCCACTGCTGCGCGCGACGTCGGGGGCCATGCTGGTCGTCGTGACGCCGGGAACGACGGCTGCGCAGCTCGCTTCGATTCCCGCGTCCGCCCAGTTGGTTGCCTTGCCCGACGTCGCGATCAACCCGACCGTGGAGCGCACGCCGGATCTGGCCACTGCGTTGCGTCGCTATCCGCAGACCCACGAACTGCGCGTGATCGGCGCGGGACTGCCGCCACGCGATCGCGACGCGGCGCGCGCGATGGCGCTGCAATTTGATGCGCCGGAATTGCCGCGCGGCGTGATCGAACGCGTGGCGCCAGATCACGTCGTTGCCGGCAACGCATGGCCGATTCACGGTCGCGTGCGCGAGGTGCCCGGCGGCAGTGTCGAATTGCGCGATCCGTCCGGCGCAGTGGCGGCGAGCGCGCCACTCGATGAGCACGGCGCCTTCGACGTGCGCACGATTGCCAAAGGAAATCAGGCCCAGCTATTCCGTCTGCGCGTGCTGGATGCAACCGGAAATCCCGTCGAAGACCTGCCGCTGCCGTTGTACGTGCGCACCGGCAACGCCGCGCGCGTGTCGATCCTCGCGGGTGGCGTCGATGCCGAACTCAAATACCTGCGCCGCTGGGTGCTGGATGCCGGCATGCCGCTGGCCGCGCGCATGGCGCTTGGCGGCGGGATGGATCTCAACGATGGAGCGGTGAATCTGGGTGCGGAGGCCCTCGCGGCGACCGACCTGCTGATCGTCGATGACCGAGCATGGCTGGCGTTGGGCAGCGTCGAAAAGAAAACCGTGACCCAGGCGGTCCGCAACGGAATGGGTCTGCTGCTGCGCGCCACCTCCGCCCTGCCGCGCAGCGTCACGACGGACTGGCGCGGGCTCGGTATCGAACTGCAGGAGGCGGACATCGCCACGGCCACCAACATGACGACAAGTGTCGGACAAAGTGGAACCCTTGCTTTGTTGCGACTGCCGTTGCGCAGTGTCTCCGCGAACATCCTGCCGCTGCACCGCGACGATGGCGCCGAATCGACGGCTGTGTGGCGTGCTCTGGGGCGTGGTCGCGTTGGCGTCACCTGGCTGCTTGACAGCTATCGTCTGGAACTGGCGGGCGAGCGCACGCGCTATGCGCAATGGTGGGCGGAAAGCGTCGCGACCCTGGCGCGTGCGCGCGGCGCGGCACCGCTGGACACGCCCGCTTCCAGCTGGGTCGGCGAACGCAGCGTCATCTGTGGTCTGGAGGCGGCCGCCCAGGTGACGTCACCGGATGGCGCCATGCACGAACTGCTGTCCGACGCAGACCAATGCGCCGCGTATTGGCCCCGCGAGGCGGGTTGGCACCGCCTGCGCTCCGGTGACCGCGACGCCGCGTTCTATGTGATGGACGCGAGCGAAGCGCCGACCTTGCGCGCGGCCGAACGTGCCAATGCGACACGCGCCCTGATCCGCACCGAAACGACGGCTGCCAATGTGCAAACCGCACTGCCACGCTGGCCGTTCCTGCTAGCGTGGCTGTTGCTCACCGTGATGCTGTGGTGGCTGGAGCGGCAGAGCCCGGTCGCGTAGTCATTGCCTGGGTGACCACGCGGGATTCGGCTCATCAGTCCTTTCCGTCGCACTGGCTGCATTGTGCAGGAGTGGCGTTTGTTGCAGTCTGCACTCGACCGTGCCCACGGTTGCCGTGGCGCTTGCGATGCCCGTGGCCGGGGCCACCGGCGTCACTGGCTTGCGCGCGGTGGTGGCGGCAACGCGTCGCAGTTGCACGCGTTACAGCGCCGTTCGAGCACGTCGTCGCATCCGGTGCGCTCGCCCGCGAGACGGCGCTCGACCGCGACGTCCGGCTGAACGCCGATCCGATGAAACGGCGTCGCTCCACCGTGGCGGGTTACACGCATGCCGGTGAAGTGGATGCGATAGCCGTTCGGCACGGTGAACTGGTTGATGTTGACATTGGTTTCTGCAGTGGCGGAACCCACGATGTGCCGAGGCGTTAGACAGTCATCACATGTGGAAGAATCTCGAAACCGCTGCCGTACGGATTACCGCGTACGTCGAAGACGACGGCATTCGCCCAGGGCGAGGGTTTCCAGTTGTGCCTGCAGATCGGTGCTCGACACGCGTTGCAGATCGACGTACCAGACGCCAGCTTGCACCTCGCTCAGCGGCGCCACTGTTGCCGCGGCCTGCGCTCCAAGCGGCCGCGGCGCAGTGTGACCTCGAGCAACGCGCCGTCGCGTTCCACCGTGAGTTGCACGCGGCCGTCCGGCGTGTCGGTCAACAGACGACGCCGTGTCGCCCGGTCGCGTCGCGTATCCGAACCGGATATGCGGGCATGTTGCTGCGCGCACCAGGTATTGACCGGCAGCGCATCGATACCGCGCCATCAGCGCCGCCTGATTTCACCTGCGGGCGAGGGCGTGAAAAAGCGGCAATTCCGACGATGCCATCGCGAGCGCGTCCGACGTGGCGGCATTCATTCGCGCATGCCGATGCCATCAGCAAGCCCGTTCGCCGCCACGAATCCGCCACTTTTTTCGCGCAACCTGATCGACTATGACCACAGTAAACCTTGCAACACCATTGCGCCCTGATGTGTCCGCACGAGCCCGCGTGGATGGTCTGGATACCTTGCGCGCGCTGGCGATCCTGCTCGTGTTCATGTACCACTACATGGTCTTCGTCAGCCGCGTGCCGACCTTCGGTTGGGCGAGTACGATCGGTTGGACCGGCGTCGATCTGTTCTTCGTGCTAAGCGGTTACCTGATCGCGAATCAGCTGTTCGCCGGCATCGTCCGCGGCGAAAAACTGTCGCCTCGTGCATTCTATGTGCGGCGTTTCCTGCGCACGTTGCCGAACTACTACGTCGTGCTCGCCGCCTATTTGCTGTTTCCGGCGCTGTTGGGCGGGCGCGAACCACCGCCGCTGTGGCGCTTCGTGACCTTCACCCAGAATATCCAGCTGCAACCCGGCACCGCGTTCTCGCATGCCTGGTCACTGTGCATCGAGGAGCAGTTCTACCTATTGTTGCCTTTGGTCCTGCTGGCGGCGCTGCGCTGGGGTCGTTCGATCCGCGGCGCGTGGATCGCGCTGGGGTTGCTGATGCTGGCCGGCATCGTGATCCGCGGCGTGCTGTGGAGCCAGCACGGGCGCGAGGTCGATGGCGGGTATTATCCGTATATATACTATTCCAGTATTTGTCGATTCGACGAGTTCCTGCCTGGCATTGCCGTCGCCTTGCTGAAGAATTTTCATCGCGAAACCTGGGCCAGAATGTTGCGCTGCGGACAGTCGTGGCTGCTTGCTGGCGTCGCCAGCACGGCCGTCACCGCGGCGCTGCTGTTGCGCTACTACCAGATCGAGGACTACGGATACGGGTTTGCGATGACCGCGGTCGGCTATCCGATGATTGCGCTGAGTTTCGCGTTGCTGTTGATCGCGGCGTTGAGTCCACGCTCCTGGTTGCACCGCATCCGCGTGCCCGGTGCGGCTGCGCTGGCGGCGTGGTCGTATGCGATCTATCTGTCCCACAAGCCGCTGGCGAACGTGCTGCTGGGTGGATTGACTCCGCTCGGCATCGAAGCGAATTCCTTCGCCGCGGTGCTGCTGATCGGCGCCGCCTGTACGCTGGTTGGATGGCTGCTGTATCGCCTCGTCGAGTCGCCGTTCATGCGATTGCGCGATCGCCACTGGCCGACAAATTTCCAACGCTCAGCGCGATCATCGCCATCAGCGGCGCTGGGCGCCAAAGCCTGAGCCGCCATGAACGGACAGGTGCAACACGAGACGTGCTACGGGCGTCGCATGATCGCGTCGCGCACGGCGCGGCCGCTCGCGTGATCGTCCAGCTGCACCAATCCGTCAACCCCGCGGACGAGTCCGAGATTTCTGTATATGTCGGATAAATCCGGAAATGTGGATTCTACCGCTGCCGCGCGATAGTTCCGGGTGAACGTGTCGACGCCGAGCAGCGCGTCGAGTTTCGCGACGAATTCGGCGGGGTTCCATTCGCGACGTTCGGCCATGCAGCAGTCACGAAAGCGTTGCAGCGCCACATCGACACTCAGCGCCGGATCGCGCGTGCGCAGCTCGCTGTCCACGCGCAACCAGTACGCGGCGCCGCCCCAGTAAATGCGCATGAACGCATTGCCGCCGTGGCGACCGTCGACGAGTTCCGCCAGTGACGTTCCGCTGTGCGCATCCTCGCGGCCGCGTTTGAAACCCGCATCCAGGCGCTGCCAGGCGAGTGGGGCGCTCAACCAGCCAGCGCGTGCACGCAGTACGTTTTGCCAGTAGCTGGCGAGTCCTTCCGCGAGCCAGCGTCCCGCGTCGCCGAGGTAGGGGTGAAACAGGTGCCCCATTTCGTGCACCGCGGTCCAGTCTGCGCGGAATTCGGCCCGTGATTGGCTCGGATCAATCAGCAGCATCAGCGCGTTGCCCTGACCCCGCGTGGACTTGCCGAAACCCACCGCACCGGAGCGGCCGCTCACCACCGGCAGCAACAAAACCTGGACGTCGGCGACCGGTAACGCGCCGTAAGCCGACCGCGCAACCTGGGCGACTTCGGCGATCCAGTCTTCCAGCATGCGGCGCGTTGCCGTACTGACCTCGTCGAGTATACTGACGCGCACTGTGGCATTGTTCACCACCAGTGCGCGCTCGCTGAAGCGACCGATCGCGATGCTTGATGACCAGCTGGTGGGCGTCACGGGCATGCGGTAGTGGCGCGGGCCGGTGTCGCCGGTTGGCTGTACCTGTACCTGCCACGGCACGGAGGCGCTGTAGCCGACGGGTAGGGTGAGTTGCACGTCGGCGGCTTCGCGCGAGCGCGTATGCAGCAGCCATTGTTGCGGCGAGGTCAGCAGATCCTTGCCGATGCGATAGCCGACGTCGCCTTCGCACCGGTCGGCGATTTGGCCGAGTGCGGCGCGATAGCTCAGGCAGTCGCCGGCGCGCCAGTCTTCCGCGATCCATTCCTCATCGTCGCGCCGCGGGGCCTCGCCGCGACTGCGCTGCATTCCGGACAAATATACAAACGCACCGCGATCGAGGCTGAAATGTCGTTGTGCCGCCGGCGTCTCGCTGCATACGCGCACCAGCATGCTCTCGCCGTCCGCGCTGTAGTCCAGCGTGTACTGCAGATCGCTGCCGTGCGCCGTGCCGCTGAGCAGCATCGGCAGGGCCAGCAGAGCGGCGAATCGGGTGCGCATGGCTGACCTCTCGGTGCGCGATCGAAGGTGGGGCGAAGGGTAGCCTGCGCCGGGTGCGCCCAGTTCAGAGCCACGAGCGTCGCAAAGGTTCCGCGATCCGCTCGCCAGCCCGGTAGAATTCGCGGATGGACGTTTCCCATCTGCTCGATCATCTCAATCCGGCGCAACGCGAAGCCGTCAGCGCGCCGCAAGGACATTACCTGGTACTGGCGGGCGCAGGCTCGGGCAAGACCCGCGTGTTGATTCACCGGATCGCCTGGCTGCTCGAAGTCGAGCGGCAGTCACCGTACTCGATCCTCGCCGTTACCTTCACCAACAAGGCCGCCGGCGAGATGCGCGGACGCTGCGAGACGATGGTCGCGCAGGGCTCGCGCGGACTTACGATCGGCACGTTCCACGGCATTGCGCACCGCCTGTTGCGCCGTCACTGGCGCGAGGCGCGTTTGCCCGAAACGTTCCAGATTCTCGACGCGGACGATCAGCTGCGTCTGGTCAAACGCGTCGTTGCAACACTGGAACTGGACGAGGCGCGCTATCCGCCGCGGCAGGCAGTCTGGTTCATCAATTCGTGCAAGGACGAAGGCAAGCGACCGGACGCGATCGAGCACGGGGACAATCCGGTCACACGCACGCTGCTCGACATCTACCGCGAGTACGAAACGGTCTGCCAGCGTTCGGGCCTGGTCGATTTCGCCGAGCTGCTGCTGCGCTCGCACGAGCTGTGGCTCAACGATGCGGCACTGCTGTCGCACTACCAGGAGCGCTGGCGGCACCTGCTGGTCGACGAGTTCCAGGACACCAACAGCCTCCAATACGCCTGGGTGCGCGTGCTGGCGGGCACGACGGGACGCGTGTTCGTGGTCGGTGACGACGATCAGGCAATCTACGGCTGGCGCGGTGCACGTGTGGAGAATGTTCAGCACTTCCTGCGCGATTATCCGCAGGCGAGGACGATCCGCCTGGAACAGAACTACCGTTCCACCTCGGTCATCCTGCAGGCTGCCAACGCCGTGATCGCCAACAATCCCGGCCGCCTGGGCAAGCAATTGTGGACATCGGGAGAAGGCGGCGCCGCGATCAATCTGTACGCCGCCTACAACGAACAGGACGAGGCGCGCTATGTGGTGGAGCGGATCCGCGAACACATCGCCAGCGATGGTCGCGCCGACGACGTGGCAATCCTGTACCGATCCAACGCGCAGTCGCGGGTCTTCGAAGAACAGTTCAACCAGCATCGGATGCTGTACCGCGTGTACGGCGGACAGCGCTACTTCGATCGTGCCGAAATCAAGGACGCGCTGGCCTACCTGCGCCTGATGGCGAATCGCCACGACGACGCGGCCTTTGAGCGGACGATCAACACGCCGCCGCGCGGCATCGGCGAACGCACCCTGGATCTGCTGCGTCAGCACGCGCGTCGCCAGCGCTGCTCGATGTGGGAGGCGCTGCTCGGCACGCTCGCAGGCACCGAGCTGGCCGGCCGCAGCAAGAATGCATTGCGCGCATTTGTGGAATTGATCGAAGGCCTCGCGCGGGACTGCCTCGGCGTAGCGCCGGCGCAAGCGACCTTGATTGCCGGCGATGGACAGGTCGGCGGCGAGAATCCCTCCCCGCACGACACCTCCCTGAGCCTCGCCGAACAGGTCGAGCACGCGATCGCCCGCAGCGGCCTCCGCGACTTCTACGAAAAAGATTCCCGCGGCAACGCCGAAACGCGCGTGGAAAACCTCGACGAACTGACCAACGTGGCGAGCCGTTTCGAATTGACGCCGGATGACATCGAGGCGGGGCTCGGCGAACTCGCGGCGTTCCTCGCGCATGCCGCGCTTGAGGCCGGCGAAGGCCAGGGCGAGGCAGGTCAGGATTGTGTACAAATGATGACCCTGCACACCGCCAAGGGCCTGGAGTTTCCGCTGGTGTTCCTGGTCGGTCTCGAAGAAGGACTGTTTCCCGGGCACAAGTCGATCGAGCAACCCGGTCGTCTCGAAGAGGAGCGCCGCCTCGCCTACGTCGGAATCACGCGCGCGCGTGAACTGCTGACGATCAGCTACGCCGAATCGCGCCGCCTGCACGGTGTGGAAAACTACGCGCGGCCCTCACGCTTCGTGCAGGAAATTCCCGGCGAGCTGATGAACGACGTGCGCCCCCGCGTGCAGGTCAGCCGACCCGTCTTCAACGCGCGATTCGCCGAGCCCGTCGATAGCGGTCCCGCACTCAAGCTCGGACAGCGCGTACGTCATTCCACATTTGGACTCGGCATCGTCACCGACCGCGAAGGCTCCGGCGCACACACCAACATTCAGGTGAATTTCGAGGACGCCGGATCAAAATGGCTGGTGCTGGCGTACGCGGGGTTGGAACCGGTTTGATGCTTCGCTTGATCGGTAGGGAAACGGAAGACAGGAGCGCGCATGGCCCCATGCGGTCCCGGCTTCCGCACTTGGATCTGCGTCCCCGTGCGCCGAAAGTGGATGTTTCGCTATCGCCAACGCACGAAGCTGTGGAGCCACCACGCTGTAGAGCATGTGTGCTTTCGAAAATTTCCTTGGAACATCCCAGAATGTAAATCTCGACTTACAATCTTTTTACTAAAAAGCCGATCAATTCCTATAGTGTGAGCGAGCATCCTGGGAGCGCTTATGGTCCACTATTACGCAAGGCGTTCAGTTGCCGCCTTGCTCCGGGTCCTGCCGCCGCGCTTGAACTATTTCGCACGAAACCTGCTCGAGAAAGCGACGTTTCGCAAAGTCAGCCAGGTGCACGATTTACCGCCGATCTTCCACTACTGGTCCAACCGCTATCTTCGGCCGCGATTCGAAACTCTTGGTTTTTCCAGCCCGGATGATTTCTTCGCGAAATCCATTGCCAGGGAAATGGAAAGACTCGCTCGCCCGCTCAATGCGCTGAGTCTTGGCAGTGGGAACTGCGATCTGGAGATACGCATCGTAAAGGCACTCCGGGAGCAGAATCTTGTCGGCTTTCGTATCACGTGCCTCGATCTCAATGAAACGATGCTGGCACGTGGACGAGCGCAGGCGCAGTCCGAGGGGCTGTCAGATTGCATGGCATTTGAACGAGGCGATATCAATCGACTGGACATTGCAAGACACTTTGACGTCGTTATCGCCAATCAGTGCCTTCATCATTTTGTGGAATTGGAAGCAATTTTTGCGAATATCGCTCGCATCGTTGAGCCTCAAGGGCTTTTCTTGACGTCCGACATGATCGGGCGAAACGGACACCAGCTTTGGCCGGAAGCATTGGCCGAAGTGGAGAGGTTCTGGAACGTCCTGCCGGAACGCTATAAATTCGACCACGTGTTGAGGAGGCAGTGTCACAGCTACGTCAACTACAATCACGCGGATGTTGCTTTCGAAGGTGTTCGTGCACAGGACATCTTGAGTCTGCTCGTTCAATTGTTCCAATTTGATCTTTTCGTTCCCTACGCCTGCATCGCGCCACCCATCGTGGGGCGCCGCTTTGGCTGGAACTTCGACGTCAACAATCGAGATGACCTTGCGCTGATCGATCAGATTGCGGTACGCGACGAAGATCTGATTGCGACGGGCGTCGTCAAGCCGACTCAACTCATCGCCGCCATGCGCGTCGCTGGAGTCAGCAATGCGGTCTGGCTTGGAAACCGTTCACCCGAGCAATCGGTTAGGGAAACGAGCTAGCCCCGTCAGGTGAACGTCGACGCAGTGAATTCTCAAAAATTTCTGCCACCGATGCTTTCTGCATCGCGCGAACTGATCGATCTCGGCTATTGAGCGGATCGGAGAACGAAGCGGGCAGAGCTACGTTTTTACGTTCATTTTGGCCGCTGCGACCGGGCGCGTGCAGAATTCCGGCGTGAGATGTAGGCGCGTAATGGGGCGAACACTTCGGTCCTGCCGCATCACGGCGAACATGTGTGTGGGTTTGATGTTGCCAGCGAAAATCTCCGCCTCGTCGCGTGCGTGTACGCGATCGATGAAAGAACGATCCAGCTCATTCTCAGCGTCGAAGTGAGGCCCAAAGCTGCGATCGACGAACGGATCGATGATGTTTCCGTAACCAAGGAAGAAGTCGAAACCAAATCGTTGCATGGCGAGGGGAAGAATATCCTGAGCCCGAATGCCTTCAAACCCTTCGCCAGAACAATCCC
>JBDTLV010000109.1:0-17366 GCA_039934615.1 Tahibacter sp. | reverse complement strand
GCCTTTACACCTCAAAACGCCATTCCTCCCGGAATGGCGTTTTGTTTTGCTTGTTGCTCGCGCGACCTGCGAACGGCTTTAGCTCGCATCGCAGGTCCAGTCATGCTGATGTGTGACTGACTCAGCGCCTGTCAGGAGTCTGCGCATCAATGTCGACCTTCCGATTGCGCCAATACTTCGAGTTGACCAAGCCGCGCGTGGTTGCCCTGATTGTTTTTACGGCAATCATCGGGATGTTTCTTGCCGTGCCCGGTATGCCGCCCCTGGTTCCGTTGGTTGCGGGAAGCGTCGGAATCTGGCTTGCGGCGGGCTCTGCAGCGGCCATCAACCATCTGATCGATCAGCGCATTGACCGCTTGATGATGCGCACCGCGCATCGCCCGTTGGCGACGGGAACGCTGACTCCGACCCAGGTGTTGGTATTCGCCGTGGTGCTGGGCGTTCTGGCGATGTGCGTGCTGGTGCTCTGGGTCAATTGGCTGACCGCTGTTCTGACCTTTGCATCGCTGATCGGCTACGCGATCGTTTACACCGCCTACCTGAAGCGAGCAACGCCACAAAATATCGTCATTGGCGGAGCCGCCGGCGCGGCCCCACCCGTGCTTGGTTGGGCAGCCGTCACCGGTCATGTCCATCCGTATGCGCTGCTGTTGTTTCTGATTATTTTCGTCTGGACACCGCCGCATTTCTGGGCGCTGGCGATCTTTCGGCGCGAAGACTATTCGCGTGCCCAGGTACCCATGCTGCCGGTCACCCATGGCGTGGAATACACACGCTGGCACGTGCTGTACTACACCGTTCTGTTGCTCGTGGTGACCGTATTGCCTTGGCTAACGGGCATGAGCGGCATGCTCTATCTTGGCGGTGCTTTGGTTCTGGGGGGCGTATTTCTCTACTACGCAATCATCCTGATGAATCCTCCCGACGAATGGTTCGCCATGAAGGTATTCAACTATTCGATCCTCTATTTGATGCTGCTTTTCGCGTTCCTGCTACTTGACCACTACGTCGCTGCACCTGCTGTCACCGGTGGCGGATTGTGGCTCGAGCGCACAAGTTGAGGCAAAACACGCAGCTGGGGGGCACCTCGAGCATCTTCATGTGGCCGGCTGATTGCGACTATTGAGCAACCCTCGCAATTCCTGCATTTGGGTCTCGCCCAGACCCGCCTCGGCTTTCTCGATCAGCAAATCGTCGATACGCTGCTGCAGCGTCTGACGAGCGAGTTGTTTCAATGCATCGACGAATTCGCTACGCACCGCTTCACTTTCGCCCGTCAGATCGGACATGGCGAGTCTTTGCAGCGCGCCAGCCTCGGGAATCGTCGAAAAGTGCTCGAGGATTGCTCCCGTAGAGATTCCCGGCCGGTCCCGACAGAGCGAAATCATGTCGACCAGCAAAGTGATGCCCGGTTGGCGCAAGACGCGAAATGCAGGCGGAAAGGCGATCAGTTCGACGAACCCGGGAAACTGCAGCAGTGCCGTGATGGCGTGCCGCACCAGGCTACGTTTGCCCGAACTGTTTCGCTGCGCAGTGGCTGTATCGGCGGAAATGGGATGGCGCACCGAGTCCTTTTCATCGGCCTGCTTCAAGCTCGCAACTCGCTCGTTGAGCATGGCCTCAGCCCGCTCGCGCATCTGTGGCGAAAGACTGCCCGCCAGCGACCACTGCAGCGAAGTCTTTTCGATCAGCAGCTCCTGCATGCGATCGCGAAAGGTGCCTTCGGGAATGCCACTGATCAGTGCCTTGCACCGTTCTCCCAGACGCGCCCGGCCATCGGCGGTACGCAGATTGGTATCGGCTTCCTGATGTGCGAAGAAAAACTGACTGAGAGGAGTCGCTGACTGCAGGCGTTGCTCCATGCCGGCCACGCCCTCCTGGCGAATCAGCGAATCGGGATCTTCGCCATCCGGCAAGAAAAGAAAATGCGCCTGTCGGCCATCCCGCATTCGCGGCAGCACCGATTCCACGGCTCGCCATGCGGCTTGGCGGCCAGCGCGATCACCATCGAAGCAGAAATATACATCCGCGCAATTGCGAAACAGCAACTCCGCATGCTCGCGCGTCGTCGCTGTTCCAAGCGTCGCCACGGCCTGCGGTAATCCATACTGATGCAGGGCAATCACGTCCATATAGCCTTCGACTACGATGATACGAGTCAGCTTCTGTTGCGCCTGCCGCACCTGCCACAGCGCAAACAATTCGCTGCCCTTGTGAAACAGCGGAGTCTCCGGTGAGTTGAGGTATTTCGGACCGTCGTCTTTGCCGAGCACCCGACCACCAAACGCGATCACGCGACCGCGTCGGTCCTGGATCGGAAACATGACGCGGTCACGAAAGCGATCGTAGGGAGCCCCGCGCTCGCCAGCAATCAGCATGCCGCCCTTTTCGAGCAAGCCCAAGCGCTGTTGCGACGTTCCAAGAAAGCGCTTAAGTCCGTCCCACAAATCCGCGGCATAACCGAGCCGGAAGCGCGCAATGATGTCGGGATTCAGACCCCTGCGCTCGAAGTAGTCGAGTGCCGCCGGACAGCGCGTCAATTCCTGCTGGTAGTAGCCCGCAGCGCTGTCGAGCAAGGCGTAAAGGTCGGGCGTGTCCGACGACGGCGCCGCGTCGCGTCGACCACCTTCATAGACGACTTTCAACCCGATCCGACCAGCCAGCTCCTCAATCGCATCGGGAAATTCGAGGCGATCGTATTCCATGAGAAACCGGATCGCGCTGCCATGCGCACCGCAGCCGAAGCAGTGATAGAACTGCTTCGTCGGACTTACGGTGAACGACGCAGAACGCTCATCGTGGAATGGGCACCGAGCGCTCCAGTCACGCCCGGACTTCTTCAGCGCAATGCGCTCCTGAATCACATCGACGATATCGACGCGAGCCAGGAGGTCATCGATGAAACTTTCGGGAATGCGGCCGGCCATGTTGAGCTAGCCTGTCGGACGCGGCAATTTGGTAGCCATCGCTTCAATCGCCGCTTGATTTCGCGGCGTCGTTGCCAGGGGCGATCCCGGTCTTGTTACTTTCACCAATATGCACATTACTGCCAATTTTAACATTGCCCCCGATGCGCACACCCGCCGCCTGTGCGTTCGCTGCAGCCGCTCGCCCCGTGGACGCAGGGACGCCCAAATAGCGCTCCATCAAGCTGGAATCGCCGTCGAGTGACGCAATCCTGGCCTTTCGTGACCACCAATTGTGCGCTATCAGAAAATCGTAGTAGCTCAATCCGTATGGCTTGAGGACGGTCTCTTCCGCAGCACTCTGTTGTGCAAAATCGAGATTGGGCGCGCCGCGTTCACGCATCGCCGTGTGCAGGGTTATCGCAGTCTCCAGCGCATAGGGAGGCGCCAATCGCAATGGCAGTCCCTTTTCGAACGAATCCGCGAGGTCGCGTCCATACGCAACAAACTTGCCCTGGGTAGCGCGGAAGAAATCCACGCTGTATCGCAGCGAAAGCGCTTCGCTCTGCTGCATCCGAACCGAATAGCTTTCGCTCAGCCGCGCCAGTTTCGCGTCGCTCAATTTGTGCTTTGCCAATACCTGCGACTTACCCCGCTCGCCCGCGAATAGCAGCTCATTTCCCATCGCAGCATAGGTCTCGAAAGCTACTCCATCCACTGGCGCAAGGGCGTCCCCCGAAATTTCGGCGCCAGGCTTGAGCAAGCTTGCGACGCGCTGATCTTCCTCTTCGCCGATCGCTGACTGCGCGTCGGCGACGGCCTTTTCATTGCTCAACGGAGCAGCCGCGCGTGCCAGCAACTCAGGAGAAGGAGACAACGTCGCAATCAGCTTTTCCGCGGCTTGGTAGCGCTTCGCACTGGGCGGATGCGTGCTGACTATGGCCGCCCGATGTGGACCGTCCAATTCACCGAGGCGGCGCTGCAATCGGAGCATGCCTTGCGGGTTGTAACCCGCCCTGATCATCCAGTCGAGACTGAGTCGATCGGCCTCCATTTCCTGGTTGCGATTGAACTTGAGCGCAATCAGTCCCGCACCAACGCCAACGGCAGTCCCCGCCACCGCGCCGGCCAGTTCGCCGCTGCTGCGGCCAACCTTGGCAGCCACGACGATGCCGAGGATCGTACCCAGCACGCGCACCCCCTCCTGCTTGCGTCGTCCCGCACGAATATGATCTGCCTTGTGATGCGCGAGCTCATGGCCCAGCGCGGCCGCAACCGCGTCGCGATCATTGCCCATGATTTCCAGCAACCCTTCCTGCACCACGACGATTTTTTCGCCGCCCACTTCCGTGGCAAACGCGTTGATATCCGGATCCGTTGAATAGACGAGCTGGGCCTCGATCCCTGCCTGCCGCGACATGTCCCGATAGATCGCTGTCAACTCACGCGCCTGAGCACGCAACTGCGCGTGCCTGGATTGCGTTGCGATTGATTCCACCAAGTAATAGTCGTTGCCTTGCGCCACGACGGGCAACACCAAGGCCAACAATACTGAGGCAGTCGCAAGGCGTTTCATGGCGAATTCCAAGTGGCGCGAAAAGCGACGGAGACGAGCCCTGACCGCCTGTTCGGCGCGTGACCGATCAACGCAACAGTGACCTGGGCATCCTACACGCGCTGACGCAGCGATCATGCCGGGACAAGCCGTTGCTCGCCAGCTGTCCCGACAAAGGCGGACAACGGGCGGGGATCAGCCGCCGAGCTTTTGTTTCACCATGCCTGAGAGTTGGCCCATATCGGCCCGACCTGCAACCTGTGGCTTGATCAGAGCAATCACCTTGCCCATGTCTTTCGGGCCAGTGGCACCCGATTCGGCAATGGCGGCGGCGATAATCGCGGCGATCTCCTCGCTGGACAGCGGAGCCGGCATATATGTCTGGATAACGCCGATCTCATAGCGCTCCACCGCAGCCAGATCCTCGCGGCCCGCGGCTTCATACTGGGTGACCGAGTCCTTGCGCTGCTTGAGCATCTTCTCCATCGCGGCCAATACCTGATCGTCATCGAGCATGATCCGTTCATCGACCTCGCGTTGCTTGATCGCCGCGTTGATCAGGCGAATCACGCCCAGTCGGTCTCTTTCGCCGCTCTTCATCGCAGCTTTCATGTCATCAGTCAGGCGGTTTTTCAGGGACATGGCAAAATCTTCCGGATTGCAGAAAGCACAAAGCCGGCGCCACTTGCATGGCACCGGCCGGCGGAGTAACCCGCAGAACGGGGATGTCAGCGCGGGCGTTAACCCGCGCGGCTACTCAATACAGACGCTGACGCTTGGTAACGTCGCGGCCGACGCGGCGCAGATGGCGCTTCACGGCGGCAGCACGCTTGCGCTTGCGTTCCTGGGTCGGCTTTTCATAGAACTCGCGCTTGCGCGTTTCGGCCAGTACACCGGCCTTCTCGCAGGTGCGCTTGAAGCGACGCAGGGCAAATTCGAAGGGTTCGTTTTCGCGAACTTTGACGTTTGGCATGGGATCTCCGCTGTTACACTTGCGCCCCGTTCTTGGGCGAGCCGCGAAGTTTAGCGTGTCCAACCTGCCAAAAGCAAAGCCTGTACTGGGAATCGAGTCGTCCTGCGACGAAACGGGCGTCGCCGTGTACGACATCAAGCGCGGCCTGCTGGCGCATTCACTATACAGCCAGGTGGCCCTGCATGCCGATTACGGCGGCGTGGTGCCTGAACTGGCCAGCCGCGACCACGTGCGCAAGCTGTTGCCGCTGATCCGCCAGACACTGGCCAACGCCGAGCTCGCCGTCGCCGATCTGGGCGGGGTCGCCTACACCGCCGGGCCGGGATTGATCGGTGCGCTGCTGGTTGGCGCATCCGCAGCCCGGTCACTGGCCTGGGCGCTCGAGGTGCCCGCGATCGGCGTGCATCATATGGAGGGCCACTTGCTGGCGCCGCTGCTGGAGGCGAATCCGCCCTCACCACCGTTCGTCGCGTTGCTGGTCTCCGGCGGACACTCGATGCTCATTGCGGTCGATGCGATCGGTTCCTATCGCTTGCTCGGCGATACGCTGGACGATGCTGCCGGCGAAGCGTTCGACAAGACCGCCAAGCTGATGGGATTGCCCTATCCCGGTGGACCCCAGCTTGCGCGTATCGCGGCCACCGGCAATCCGGCACGCTTCAAATTTTCGCGCCCGATGACCGACCGGCCGGGGCTGGACTTCAGCTTCTCGGGTCTGAAAACCCAGGTACTGCTGGCCTGGCAGCGCAGCGATCAAACCGAGGCGACGCGCGCCGACGTTGCCCGTGGCTTCGAAGACGCCATCGTCGAAACGCTGAAGATCAAATGCCTGCGGGCCCTGCAGGCGACAGGTGCAGGTTCGCTGGTGGTTGCCGGTGGCGTTGGCGCGAATCGAAGTTTGCGTACACAATTGCAGGATGCAGCGCAGCACGGTGGATTTCGCGTGTATTTTCCGCGCCAGGAGTTTTGCACAGACAACGGCGCGATGATCGCCCTGGCTGGCGCCCTGCGTCTGGCGGCCGGACAATTCGAGTCACCCGCCATCAGCGTGCAGCCGCGTTGGGACTTGGAGTCCTTGTCCCGCGTCGCAATGGCAGGCGACTGAAATTCCACCGTGATTGACCCCTCTGCAACGGACTGAGCAGCGAGCGAAGACACAGCATGGATATCGTATTCATCGAGGACCTGCGCATCGAGACCGTCATCGGGATCTATGACTGGGAGCGCAAGATCCGCCAGGTTGTCGCTCTCGACCTCGAAATGGCCTTTGACAATACCAAGCCCGCCAAGACGGATCGCATCGAAGACACGCTCGATTACAAGGCAGTGTCCAAGCGACTGATTGCCTTTGTCGAAGAAGCGCATTTTGAACTGGTGGAAACGCTGGCCGAACGCTGTGCCGCGATTGTACGCGATGAGTTCGGCGTGGTTTGGCTACGCCTGCGTCTGGCCAAGCCCGGTGCGGTGCGCGGATCGCGTTCCGTCGGAGTGGTCATCGAACGCGGCACGCGACCGCTTTGAGGCACACGATGACGCGCGTGTATTTGAGTCTGGGATCCAATCAGCAACCGCACCAACACCTGAGCGCTGCGCTGACGGCATTGCGCCAGCGATTCGGCGACATCGATGTTTCGCCAGCGTACCGTTTTGCGGCGATCGGATTTGACGGACCGGACTTCGTCAATCTCGCAGTCGGCATCGATACCGACCTCAGCGCAAACGCGCTGAACGAATGGCTGCATGCACTGGAAGCCCGTCAGGGCCGGCGTCGCGACGTGCCGCGCTACTCCGATCGAACTCTCGATATCGACATCGTGCTGTACGGTGATGCCGTGCTGAACGGGTCTGGAAACTTGCAGGTGCCTCGCGACGAATTGCGCCACGCGTTTGTGCTCAAACCGCTGGCCGACATCGCGCCACTGCAGCGCCATCCCGTCAATCATTGTAACTTTACACAGTTATGGAAAGCCCACGCGCAACACGACGAACCGTTTGAGCTTGTTGAGCTGGCTTGAGCGCGGTGCGGGTCAGGCCCGCCGCTAGATGATCAGAGTGCGCCCACCATCGACACGCACGGTCTGCCCGGTCGTATAGCGCGCGTCGCGCAACAACCAGAGCAAGGCATCGGCAACGTCTTCCGGACGACCGATGCGTTGCAACGGAGTGCGATTGATCAATGCCTGCTGTTGTTCCGCGGATTTGCCGCTCTCCGGCCACAGGATCGCGCCCGGCGCGATCGCGTTGACGCGAACATCCGGAGCCAGCTCGACCGCCAGCGACTGAGTCAGCATGGCCAGCGCGGCTTTCGCCATCGAGTACATCGCGTGACCGCGCAACGGACGCTCGGCGTGGATGTCGATCAGGTTGACGATCGCACCACGTGCTGCAGCAAGATGCGGTGCGGCCGCCTGGGCCAGAAAAAATGGCGCACGCGCGTTGCTCGCAAACAGGGTTTCCCAATCCTCGGGCGTGCCTTTGCCGATCGGCGTGGCAAAGAAGGTCGACGCATTGTTCACCAGTCCGTCCAGCCGGCCAAAGCGTTCCACGACGCGCTCGACGAGGCCCGCCAGCGCCTCCGTGTCGGCGAAGTCCGCCTGCAGTGCCAAGGTACTCTGCGGTCGGATGTGTTCTAGCTCGGCCAGCAACGCATCAAGATCCGCACGCGACCGATGGCAATGTGCTGCGATATCGAATCCTTCGGCATGCAGTCGCCGCGCACAGCACGCGCCGATGCGCCGCGCCGCGCCCGTGATCAATACCACCGGATGAATTGCGCTCATTGGCACTCCTGGCAGGCCGGACGCTATGCTAGTCCGGTTGAGGGCAACACAGTGCGTGATTGCCATACGGACAGGGAGAATGACGCTCTTGCGAGTTGAACTGCCAGAACCCGACGCCGCCGAGCGCGCCCACTCCGCCACGCTGGCCCACTTTGTGCGCAACGAAATTGCGAGCAGCGGTCCGATTCCCTTTTCGCGCTTCATGGAGCTGGCGCTGTATGCGCCGGGCCTCGGGTACTACAGTGCCGGCAAGACCAAGTTTGGGGCGGCGGGCGATTTCGTGACGGCTCCGGAACTGGGGCAGATCTTTCCACGATGCGTCGCGCGCGCAATGGCGCCTGTACTGCATGACGTCGGCGCTGAAGCCTGTGTACTTGAACTGGGCGGTGGCAGCGGTGCCTTCGCCGAGCACGCGCTTCGCGAACTCGCTCGGCTCGAGGCCGTGCCGGCGCATTTCTGGATACTTGAGCCGAGCGCCGATTTGCGACAACGGCAGCAGCAGCGGCTGCTGAATAATCTGCCGCCCGATCTCCATGCGCGCGTTGCCTGGCTGGATCGCCCGCCCGAAGACGATTGGCGCGGCGTGTTGTTTGCCAACGAAGTGATCGATGCCTTGCCGACCTCGCGATTTTCCATGCGGGACGGCGAGGTATTCGAAGAGCACGTGGTTGCGGCAGGTGACACCGAGTTTACAAGTATTGATTTGCCCGCAGATGGGCTGGTCGGCAACGCCGTGCGGCATATCGAGCGTGACCTCGGACAGGTGTTCGAAGACGGCTACCGATCTGAAATCCTGCCGCAACTGCCCTACTGGATGCAGGCCGTGTGCGGAGCATTGCGCGAGGGTATGGCGATCTTCGCCGACTACGGCTATGCGCGACGCGAGTACTACCGAGCCGAGCGGCGCGACGGAACACTCATTGCCCACTACCGGCATCGGGCGCATGACGATGTGTATCGATTGATTGGCCTGCAGGACCTGACGGCCTTTGTGGACTTCAGCGCTTTGGCAGAAGCAGGACGGAGTGCCAATTTGCACATTGCCGGCATGGGCACGCAGGCGGACTTCCTGATCGCCAATGGGCTGGCCGACATTTTTGCCGCTGTCAGCGCGGATGCCCGCGATGAGGCGGAACGCTATGCGCTGGCCCAGGAAGTGAAGCGTCTGACTCTGCCCGGCGAAATGGGCGAGAAGTTCAAAGTCATGGCGTTCGAACGCCGCTAGTCGCCGACGATGGCGAGCAGGTGGCGTGTTTGCGCGCAGCAGGGTTGCGATGTCGATCCGGTTGGTCTCAACAGCATGGCCGCATTTGAGCGTCGGATCGTTGCCCTTGGATGGCCATGCTTTCGCCCTCCGCCAACACCTTGGCCTTGCTACGGTAGCGCATGAGCCCGAATCCGCTGTCTCACCTCACACTCTGGCGCGGCCTGGGTCGAACCCTCGTTGTCAGCTTTGTCGTCGTCGCCTTGCTGCCAATGCCGTCCGGCATAGGTGCCGTGCCTCTCGGCGACAAGATCGGCCACTTTCTCGCGTTCGCGGGTCTGGTGCTCTGGTATGCACAAATCTATCCCGCACTGATCGATCGCTGCCGTTGCGTACTCGGCGCCGTCGCGCTTGGCGCGCTGATCGAGCTGCTGCAAATGTCGGTTCCCTATCGCAGCGCCGAGGCACTGGATTTAGTGGCGGACGCACTCGGTGCCGGCACGGGCCTGCTGATTGCCGGCACGCCCTTGGGTCGGGTGCTTATGCGTCTGGATGCGCCGCGGCGGACTTGACCGCCGCAATCGCGCGAATGCGTTCGATACGCTGGCGTTCGCCCACCTCGCTACCCTGATAACCTTCGGCAACGATCGCCTTCGCGTCGATCAACGCCGCCGCGGCGAATGCCTGACGCAAATAATCCGCTTGTGGATAGGTGGATTCTGACAGACCCAGGCGGCCGCGTTTGTCCGCTTCGCAAACCAGCAAGAATTGACGCAGCCGATCTTTCTTGCGAAACGCATCAAGCTTTTCGAACAGCGCCATGATGGTCGTCGGCCGCAGTTCGAACGCCGTGTGAGCAAGCAGGTGCAGCTGACAGCACCGCTCGGCCAGTTCCGCATACTCGTTGGGTGGCCGGTAGCGCGTGGTCAGCGCTTGTATCGGTTCGACACCGCGATGTTCATGATTGACGTGTCGTGGCAGCTCATCGGGCGGCGTCAACGCCTTTCCCAGGTCGTGAACCAGCGCGCACCAGCCAATCAAGGTATCGCCCGGCGCGATCCGCGCTGCCATGTCGATCACCATTTCGGTATGAATACCGGAATCGATTTCCGGATGGAACTCAGCGCGTTGCGGCACACCGTAAAGGGCGTCAATCTCGGGAAACAGTCGACCCAGCGCACCGCAACCGCGCAATGCCTGCAAGAACGCCGAAGGCTGCGCTTCGCTGAGGGCCTTGCGGGTCTCGGCCCAGACCCGCTCGCTGACGAGATGGTCCACTTCGCCGCTTTCTACCATGGCGTGCATCAACACGCAGGTTTCCTCGGCGATGCGGAAACCCAGCGGCGCATAGCGTGCGGCGAATCGCGCAACGCGCAGTATTCGCACGGGATCTTCCGCAAAGGCAGGCGATACGTGGCGCAAGACACGTGCATTCAGGTCACTGACCCCACCGAACGGATCGATCAGACTCCCATCGCCTGCTTCGGCGATCGCGTTGATCGTGAGGTCGCGGCGCAACAGATCCTGTTCAAGCGTGACGCCCGCATCGGCGTGAATGTCGAATCCCCGATAGCCGCGACCGCTCTTGCGCTCGGTGCGCGCCAACGCATATTCCTCACCGCTGTCCGGATGCAGGAACACCGGAAAATCCTGGCCCACCGGGCGAAAGCCGCGCGCCAGCATTTGTGCGGGTGTCGCGCCGACGACGACCCAGTCGCGATCTTTTACCGCCTTGCCGAGCAGTCGGTCCCGCACCGCGCCGCCGACCAGATACTCATGCATCTAAGCCGTTCCTCGTCACGTAATGGATGGGAAGTCTAGCAGCGCGTGTGTCGCGCTACCGGATGCAACGCCTGCGCGGGAACCGAGGCAGCACGACCTGCTGCTCGGTAGTAGCATGATCCACAAAGACGCGAATCGAATGGAGGCTGCATGAAATCCTGGTCGCTATCGTTGGCCATACTATTGCTCGCGGGTTGCGCGAGTGCGCCGCGCCATTCCGCGCCGAAAGATGCGTTGTATCAGTCCCTCGGTGGTGAAGCCGGTGTCGCACGCCTGACGGACGCCGCCTTGGGGCGCATTCATTCCGACTTGCGCATCAACGTGTTTTTCGAGCATACCGATCTTGCGGATCTGCGCCGCCTGTTGATCGAACAGATTTGCGCCGCCAGTGGTGGACCGTGCACCTACACCGGTCGCAGCATGGAAGAGGCGCACTCGGGCATGAATTTGAGCGACGCCGATTTCGGCGCATTCGTCGAGGATCTGATCGCTGCGATGAACGAAGTGCACCTCAGCGAGGCCGCGCAAAAACAGGTGCTGGGATTGTTTGGTCCGATGAAGCCGCAAATCGTCGGCCAGTAAGCGACAGTCAGCGCGCCGAGGTGGTCGCTGGCGTGGGGGCTTCGCCGGCCACGGGTGACTTCTTGTCGAGGGTTGCAGCCGCTGCTGTCGCTGGACAGGTAACGGATTTGCGCGGCGTCGCATCATCCGGTGGGACATACGCCTGGCCATTGCGCGGCAAGCGTGCCGCCAGCGCCAACGTGTGACCATTCATGCGCCAATCGTAGATCACGCTGAAGGCAAGCACGCGCGTCACATATTCGCGAGTCTCCTTGTACGGAATGCTGGCGATGAAGAAATCCGGTTCCAGGTTGCCGCGCGCAGCCAACCAACGCTCCACCGGTGCGGGCCCGGCGTTGTAGGCCGCACTCGCGAGCCATGGAGCGCCGTTGTATTTTGCGGCCATTTGCGCAAGGTAACGAGTTCCCAATGCAATATTGGTGTCCGGCAGATACAGGTCCTCGGCGCGTGAATAAGCAATATTTTCACTTTTTGCCACGCGCGCCGCAGTCCCTGGCAGCAGTTGCATGAGGCCCAGCGCATTGGCGCCGGAATGGGCGTCTTCGACCCAGGCACTTTCTGCGCGAATGATCGAGTAGGCCCATGCCGGATCGATGCCACTTGCATGCGATTCGCGCCGGATCTGTCGTTCGCGCGCGAGCGGGAAGCGCTGCTCGTAGAGTTTCAGCTCGTCGCCTTTATTCAGGGCAAAAATGGCCCGGTCGTACCATCCCTCGCGATAAGCCAGGTCCGCGGCCAGGCGCCGCTCGGGTGTACCGAGTCGGGCATACGACCAGTCCCATTCGCGCCGCGCCTCCGGCAAGCGGCCCACGGCGCGCCATTCCAGGGCGCGATCCAGCCCGCCTTGACGCAAGCGCTGCTCAACGGCCGGATCCGCTGCCAGCTGCAGCGGACAGATCGCATAGTCGCGCCCGGTCCAGTCCGCAGCGAGAAATCCGAAAAAATTCGCTTCAGCAGCGAGCGTCGAGAACAGCGGTTCGGCATCCGCGTGACGGTCAAGCTTGATCAGCACGCGCGCGCGCAGGTAGCGCCACTCCGCGTCGGTTTTCTGTATGTCGGAAAGGCCGTCGAGTGCCTTCAATGCGGCGCTCCAATCGCTGGCCGCGAGCGCCACGCGAACGCGCCATTCGCGGGTCTGTTCGGTTTGCGCGGGCGCTGGCAAATTCCCCAGTCGCGCCAGCGCGTCTGCGTCAAATTCGCTCGCTCGATAGACCGCCAGCGTGGCCGCGATCGAACCCTGTTCCTTTTCTGAAAAATGAAAATGTTTCGCCAGTACAGAATGCAGCGCGTCGGCCGCTGTGCTGTCGCGTCGCGCCAGCCGGTTGAGGCCTGCGACTACCGCGCTGCGGTGGCGTCGATCATCGGGCCAGGTCGCCGCGCCCTTCAGGGTCGCCGCCGGATCGCGCATGGCGGCCGCGATTCGTCGTGCCGCGTCGCGTTCCGCGGTTGGCAGCCAGTCGGCGATGGCGTCGATTGAGGCGCTTTGTCCGGTTTCCAGCGCCCGATCAATGCGCTCCCAGATCCGCGCTGCATCAATCAGCGCATGGTCGCGCGCCCAGGCCAGCACGGGATCGCAGGCGGAGGGCAGCGCGGTATCGCTTTCCCAAAGTGATTTCAGATCGTGGTCGTAGTCCAGCTTCTCCTTGCCGGCGAGCCGCGCGCGCAAGGCGTCGCAGGCCAGTTCGCGATTGTTGCCCGGCACATACAAGCGCTGAAAATCGGCCCACGCTTCGCGCCGTGCGAGTTCGCGCAGGAAGACATCGCGCAGGTCGGTCGCTGCCAGCGTGTCGGGCCAGCGGGCGAGAAATGCCTGTACTTCCTCAAGCTTGGCTTTGTCGAGTCGACGTTTGAGGTCCATCTGTTCCAGCCACGGCAACAGCGGATACGATTCCAGTTCGCTCGCGCTCGTGGCCCAGGGGTGGCCGTGTTCGACGGCATCCAGTGCGCGGCGGAAAACCTCGCGCTGACGCAGGCGATCCGTCGCGTGCGTGGTAACGCTGCAACCGCAGACCAGCAGGATCAGAACCGCGCGATACCCGAAAACCATTGACAGCTTCTTATGCAACATGCCGCGATTGTAGCGTCTGACAGCGCCGATGCCGCAGCGATGGGAAGATTTGTCACGATGACATTGAACGAGGAATGCGCAGCGTGCCGATGATCTGGGTCGATCTTTTCGTGTATCTGTCCGTCGGGGTGGCAGCCGGTCTGCTGGCGGGTCTGCTCGGTGTCGGCGGGGGTCTGATCATCGTGGCAGCACTGGCGTGGCTGCTGCCCTCGCGCGGAATCCCCGCCGAACACGTCATGCACGTCGCGCTCGCCACGTCACTCGCGAGCATCGTGCTGACTTCGCTGTCGTCCAGCCGCGCGCACGCCCGTCGCGGCAGCGTGCTCTGGACCAGCGTTCGCTGGCTTGCACCCGGCATGCTGCTGGGCGGCCTGGTGGGCGCGCAGATGGCCAGTCTGCTGAGCAGCGCGGCATTGCGCTGGATCGTGGCGAGCTATTGCGTGGTGGCAGCAGCTCAGCTTGCATTCGGGCAGGTTCGTGCCGGAGCGCGGGCTGACGCCAATCCGAGTGGCTGGCTCCTGTCGCTGGTCGGTGTGTTGATCGGCGCTCTATCGGCGGTCGTCGGAATCGGCGGCGGCAGCATGACGGTGCCGGTACTGGTTTGGCTTGGCGTAAGCCCCGTGCGGGCCGTCGGCAGTTCTGCGGCGTGCGGATTTGCGATCGCCGTCGCGGCGGCGATCGGCTTTGTCTACGGCGGCCAGTCCGCCGCAAGCAGCCTGCCACCCGGGCACGCCGGCTACGTCTATCTACCCGCCGCGGCGGGTATTGCTCTGGCGTCGATCCTGGCCGCGCCCAGCGGCGCGCGCCTTGCCCACGCCCTGTCGGGCCACGCGCTGAAGCGCATTTTCGCTCTGTTCCTGCTCGTCATGGGGGTCGTGGTGGCCAGCAGCCACTGACCCGCCGCGCGCCGGAGGAGTCACCCTGCCGTCAGTTCACTAGGCAAATCCGGGCCAGTTGTTTTACATTTCTTTTACTTCCTTCAGTCGCCGTCATGAAGGTTGCGCCATGCATCCCGCTTTTTCGCATGGCGCACAGGGGAGGCGCGCGTTTTTCAGACTACCGGCCGGTGGCGTTCGGCGATGTGTGGAGCATCGCGAAACGCGGGAGACATCGGTGCGGTCCTCAATCCGGATATCGGGTCACATAAAGTAATGGGAGTTACCCAATGAAACTGCTGCAGCGTCGCAAATTGAGCTTGACCATACATACCCTGACGGCGGCGATGCTCGCGGGCAGCTGGGCGATGCCGCTATTCGCGCAGGACCGCTCCGGCGACGACACGACCAAACTGGAAGCCATCGAAGTCACCGGTTCGCGCATCAAGAAAGCCGAGCTCGAAGGCCAGACGCCTGTCATCACGATCAGCGCCAAGGACATCGAGGCCACCGGACTGGGTTCGATTGGTGACGTGATCCAGCGCTTGTCGGTCAGCGGCTCGTCGCTCAACACCAAGTTCAATTCTGCCGGCAACTTCGGTTTTCCAGCCGATGGCGGCGGCGTCGGTTCGGGTTCGACGACCATCTCGTTGCGCAATATCGGCGCCAAACGCGCCCTCGTGCTGGTCGACGGACTGCGTTGGGTCAATGAGTCGTCCGGTTCGGGCGTGTCGGCTGCGGTCGATCTCAACACCATTCCGGCCAGCGCCGTTGAGCGCATCGAGCTCCTGACCGATGGCGCATCGTCGCTGTATGGATCGGACGCGATCGCCGGTGTGATCAACATCATCACCAAGCGCAAGCAGGAAGGAATGAGTGCCAATATATACTATGGCGACTATTCCCAAGGTGACGGCAAGACCACGTCGGGCAATCTGTCGCTGGGCGGCAGCACCGATCGACTGGATTTCTTCCTCGACATCAGTCACTACGAACAGAACCGCATCAGCTCGGCGGACTGGGATCAGTCGTCCTTTCCGACGCCTGGCGCCGGTCTGGCCGGTGGTAGTTCGTACATTCCGTTCACGCGCACGATCTTCTTCCCGACCGATCCGAGCAATACCTACGGCGGGCTGTGTCCGCGTACCGCAGGCGGCACCGGTCCTGCGCGTTGCAACATCGCCGCCAATGGCGTCAGCAATGGCGTGCAGTCGTTCCCGGGCGGCTTCCATCCGTTCACCAACGCCGATCGTTTCAACTTTGCGCCGTACAACCTGCTGCTGACACCGAGCAACCGCGATGGACTGTTCGGACAGGCGCACTACAAAGTCACGGACAACATCAGCTGGTACCTGAAGGGCACCTACAGCACGCGCAAGTCAGTCAACCAGGCGGCACCGGAACCGATCGGCCTTGGCTCGGCGCTCAATACCAGCGACCTTGGCCTCAATACCGGCGTGGATGTCACCAATCCGTACAATCCGTTCGGCGTAACGCTGGATCCGAACAGCAACTTCCTGGGTCTCGGACGCCGCCCGATCGAAGGCGGTCCGCGCGTGTTTTCGCAGGATGTCGACACCCGCTACTTCGCCACGGGTCTTGAAGGTCACTTCAGTGCCGCGGAGCGCGAATTCTACTGGGACGCGAACTACGTCAACAGCACCAACAAGGCGACCCAGACGGTTCGCGGCACTTACAACATTGCGCACATCGCGCGCGCGCTTGGCCCCCTCAGTGCGTGTACCGCGCCCTGCGTTCCGCTGAACATTTTCGGCGGCCCGGGCTCGATCACACCGGCCATGCTCGATTACATCGGTTTCATCGAAAATGACCGCAGCGAGAACTCGCTGGAAGTGTTCACCGCCAATCTGTCCGGCGATCTGTTCCAGCTTCCCGCGGGATCGCTGGCATTTGCAGCCGGCTACGAACATCGCAACGTCGAGGGTTTCTATACCCCCGATGCCGTCGTGGTTGCGGGTGAAGGCAATGGCGTTCCGTCGCTGCCGACCCGCGGTTCGGATACGGTCAACGAGTACTACCTCGAACTCAATGCTCCGCTGCTCAAGGATGCGGCATTCGCCAAGAGCCTGGATCTGTCGCTCGCCTCGCGTTACTCCGATTACGACAGCGTTGGTGGAACCACCAACAGCAAGATCGGTCTGCGCTGGCAGCCTTCGGATCAGCTGACCCTGCGTGGCACGTGGGCGGAAGGCTTCCGGGCCCCGTCGATCGGCGAACTGTATGGCGCGCCGGCACGATTCGACGCCACCATTTCCGATCCCTGCAACGGCGCCACCGGTGCGACCGCGACGAACTGCATTGCGCAGGGCGTGGCCGATCCGGCCAACTTCTCGCAATCCAACACGCAGATTTCCACGCGCACGGGCGGCAGTCTCGCCCTGACGCCGGAAACCTCGCGCAGCATCACCGCAGGCGTGGTCTACAGCCCGAACTGGGCGGAAAACAGCGACTGGTCGCAGAAGCTCGATTTCGATCTGACCTTCTGGAAGATCAAAGTGGAAGACGCTATCCAGGCACCGGATGCGCAGACCCAGCTTGATCGTTGCGTCGCTTCCAACTCGGCGACGTTCTGCGACGGTATCGTGCGCGGCGTGTCCGGCGACATCGTCAGCTTCAACAA
>JBDTLV010000108.1:0-17594 GCA_039934615.1 Tahibacter sp. | reverse complement strand
AAGAACGCGGACAAGACGCGCGATCCGCAGATGCACCAGACCAAGAAAGGTAACCAGTGGTACTTCGGCATGAAGGCACACATCGGCGTGGATGCCGACTCGGGTCTGGTGCACACGGTAACCACCACTGCGGCGAATGCCGCGGACGTGACACAGGTGGATGCCCTGCTGCACGGCAAGGAGAAAGCGGTGTATGCCGACGCGGGTTACACCGGTGCGGAAAAGCGCGCACCCCACCGTCGGGTGAAGTGGTACATCGCCGCCAAGCGAAGCGTGGTCAAGGCCCTGAAGCCCGGTGCTTACAAGCGGGTAACCGAGGAGTTGGAAACCTTGAAAGCGCGCCATCGAGCACGCGTGGAGCATCCGTTCCGCGTGATCAAACGACAGTTCGGTTTCACCAAGGTACGATTCAAGGGGCTTATGAAGAACACGATGCAGATCATCACGCTCTTCGCGCTCTCGAATCTGTGGATGGCGCGTCGGTGGTTGTTGGCGATGGCATGAATAGCAGGGCCTCAAGGGCGCAGGAGCGCACGTAAATCGCGTTCGAGCGAGATCCACCTGAATCGCACGCGGATTTACCGCTCGAAATCCGCTGAACAATGATTATTGTGAACCCATATCGTTTTGCGGAATCAAGGATTCCGCCTGTTCAGACCTCCCTAGCACAGATCTAATTTTAGCCCTTTGCCATTTTCCAATCGTTATCCGCATCCACCCATAGCCCCCTCAACCTCCCCCACAAACCCCTTCCCCTCCACACACGTCATCACCAACCGCTCCACGGCTCGCGTCATCGCGACATACAACAACTTCGCCTCACCACCTGCGTCATCACCTTCCCCCGGCATCGAGTCCAGCGCGGGAATAAACACGCGCTCGAATTCCAGGCCCTTGCTGGAATGCATGGACACGAGTTTGACGCTGGGTTCGCCGTCGAACAGGCGGTCTTTGCTGCGGGCGTCTTTTGCGGAGACGAAGGCGATATTCCGTTTCGCGAGCGCGCTCGCGATCAGATCGGCGTCGCGCCAGTGGCGCCAGATCACGGCGATCTGGTCCAGGGCGCAGCCGTCGTTGCGGGCGTCGTCGATGAGGGCGGCGATGGTGTCGGCTTCGGCGGCTCTATTCGCACAGCGGATCAACTGCGGTGCGGGACCGTGGCGGCCGACGCTTTCGGGCGGTATGGCGTCGGGAGCGTCTTCGTCGAGGGACTTGCCGTCGAACAGTTGGGCGGCGAAGGCTTTGGCGACGGCGAGCACTTCCCAGGTGTTTCGGTAGTTGAGTTTGAGGATGGTGGTGCGACCGCGGGCCTCGACGCCGACGCTGGCGAAGCTGAAGCGGCGGCGTTCGCGTTTGGCATAAATGGATTGTGCGTCGTCGTATAACAGCAGCAGCGAGTTGGTTTCGGGGTCGAGCATCTGCACGATGAGTTGCAGCCATTCTGGCTGGAAGTCGTGGCCTTCGTCGATGAGCACTGCGCCGTATTGCGCGCGGGGAATATGACCGGCCTCGACGGCCTTGATGACGGCTTCGACTTGAGCGCTGAAGAACGCCTCACCGCTGCCCTTCGGCGATGCCACGTGATAGGTGCGCAGCATCAGCGCGCACCACGCGTGGAAGTTGCGGATGTCGACCTGGCCGTGCGCGGTTTGGGTGTGGATCACCTGGGCCAGGCGTGCGGCGAGGGTGCGGTTGAAGCACAGCACGAGGATCGGTTTGGCCGATACACGTGCGAGGTGCAGGCAGCGGTAGCCGAGGATCATGGTCTTGCCGGAGCCGGCGACGCCGTGGATTACGCGGTGCCCGTCGCCGAGCGAGCGCGCAAGCTGTTCCTGCTGCCGGTCCATCACTTTGACCAAATCGGGAATCTGCAGCACGTTGCTGGCCGCCGTGGCAGGCGCATCGAACAGCGAGACCTGCGTCGGCGCGTGCACGCGGATTTCCGGAAACAGATGCCAGCGGATACGGTCGATCTGCGGCAGGGTCAGCGCGTGGCGGAACTGCAGGGTGAACATCGCCCACAGTCGCGTTTGGAACGTTTCCACATCGGCACTTTCGGTCATCTCGTCCTGGCAGATGACGAGGTGATCGGACAAGGCATTGCCGAGCTGGTTCGCCTCAAACGCGGCGCGCGTGATATTCGTGAGCACGACACCCTGCCCCCACGGCATCACCAGCTTGCCGGCGTGTGGATGCACCGGTGGATTGAGCAATGCCGAGTCGCGTTGCAGCAGCGCAACGAGCTCCAGCGCATAGGTGCGCGCCTGCAGCAGCGGATTGGCCACATTCGACAGCCCCCGCTCGGTGCGCAAGGTGGCGGTCGTCTTGGTCAGCTCGTGGATCGTCTCGAGCTTCCAGTCCTTCACTTCGAGCACCAGTAGCCCACGTAACGGATGCAGGATCACGAAATCCGGCTGACGCCGCTTCGGCCCGATCGGCACGTCATACCAGACGAGGTAATCGTCTTCCAGCTTGTCTTCCAGCCGCTGCGAAAAGCGCTTCTCGCCGTTCGTCATGCGCGAAACACAGCTGCTGCGTGCAGGTATTAAGCTGGCCAAATCGTCGCCCCCTGTGGCGTCGATACGTTCTTATCGTTGCCCCACCTCGCACTCGCAGTGAGCATCGCGGGGCCGATTCGCGCCCGACGCCACTCCCCGACGTTGTGCAAACCCCGGTTCGTTCACACTGGAACTGCCCGCAGTCCGTATCAATACCCATTTGGGGATTGCAAAAATCCCTAAAACCGTGTTGACGCAGCTGCGCACTAATCCGCTTGTCTACAAAGCAATTGTCTTGCCATGTTGCAAAGCGGCAAATCGGGCCGCCTCGCTCGATTCGGCGACGGATGGAGGCTGGCGTGGAACCGCGGCCTACTGATTTGAGACTCGAAGCAGCCCATCACGGGTTGCGGGCTACGACTCGGGCGCAAAACTTGGCCCATGCCTCAGCCACCAGCGTGGCCAGGACGGCGGGAACGAGTGGGAATTCGTGCCGGTACGCTTCCTGCGATGCCGGGGCATGCGATCACAATCAGCACCTCGATGCAGGCGCACCGTGCGGACTTTCGTTGGCGATGCTGGTCAAGCCGGGATGACGGTCGATTAACCCAGGTGGCCCGCTTCGCGGTTGAAAGCCCCCGCGCTTCATCCAGACCACATGCCGCCGCAGTCGGCGTAAGGCACAGCAAGAATTGAGGGTCAGAGGCAAACTGCGTGGTGTGTCTTCTAGGGAGACTTGTTATGGCACTGCCACTGGCACTGGCAGCGTGGCAAACGGAAGATAGCTTGCTGCCGCCAGGGCAGCTATCCACACTGCGAAGTAGGCATAGGTTTCATTGGGACCTTGTTGCCTGAACCTGGTTTCCCAGCCCCCTTCCTTGCCCAGGAAGCGCCGCTCAACTTTCATGATGTATATCGAAGCACGAAAGCCAAGGTGATACATGCCGGTACCGAAGCGGCACACGCAGAGCGCGAGGAATATGAACGGTATCCACCAAGCAATGCTGTTTGTTCCGACCTCCTTGACGTGTGTAAGCAGCCAGGCCGCGATTGCTGCGGCGCCGCCCAAGGCGAACTTTTCCAATGTCCACAGTTCTTTCAGGCGATCGGAGACTTCTTTTCTGAGATCTTCGTATTCCTTCATCCGGAATGCCACGACTGCAGGAGGATCGCTACAAATTGTCGGCTGCGCAGACGCTGCGCTCGTGCTGGCTGCCGTTGCTGGGAGAGTTGGCGACGATTGTGCGTTCATGTTGTCTCCGGTTTTTGAGCGAAGGTGAAGTGCTTAGTGCCGGCATTGGGGCAACTTCGAACAAACGAATTGGTTTCCACACAAAAGGCACACGTATATCATCACCTTTGTTCTGACCAGTCCAAACGAGAAACTGCGAACGCTGACGTTGATGTCGCTTGGACGCGAAACGTGAGCGCTCAACTACCCGCCGGCACTTTTTTCATTGCGAATGTCAGTCGACGCGCCATCCAAGATTCGACAACGCGAATAGCGTCACCCACTGCAAGGTGTTCTTCTTCAGCCCCTTGCACCGCACTTTCGTGACGTCGCATTTCCACTTGACTGTCCACAAGAGGCCTCTGTGCCAAACTGACTCTTGCGTGCTTGATGGATCGTCTTCGGCTTGAACTTCGCGAAACGTCAAGCTGATCGGTCAGCGGCGATCATGGGCTCTGAACAAAAAACTCGGTCGACGCTACGCCTGCCCATGTCGGCGAAGTGAAGGTGACTTCGTAGGCGCCGGGGAGTTCGGGCGCCGCAAATACCACGGCGAGATGATCGATTGCGGGGCCGGCATATTTTACCGGCATGGTGCGCACGACGACTGAATCGGCATCGCGGCGTCGCACGACGCGCAGCTCACCATCGACGACGGCGACGCCTTTCGGAAGTTCGAGGGTCAGTTCGACGTCGGCATCGGGTTCGACGACGAAGTGCCTGACCCATACTTCCGGTACGTCTCCGGCGGCGGCAAGGACGCCAGGTCGATCGAGCAGAACGCCGAGGACCTTTAGTAGATCGCCGTTCTTGTAGATCCCGCCGTGTTCACCGCCGGTCTGTTCGGATTGCACTCCGGTCATCAGCGCGCTCCATACCGGGACTGTGCCGTCGCCCCCGCAGTCTCGTTCGATCTTGCGCACGCGATTCGCGGGCTTGGGTTCGTCCACGCGAACCTGCGCAGATGTCGTCGTGGTTTCGTGGGTGCCGGCGAAGAAGAAATATCGGACGTTCGGCGGACGGCGCGCAAGATTCATGGTCGCATGAAAATTTGCTGCCGATGCGAGATTCGCATCAACGAGGCCAAGCTTTGCGGCAATCGCCGGCGAGTAAATATCGACGGGATTGAAGCGCTCGTGCTCGGAGCGGTCCCATACGAAGCTCTCGTCGGCGGGCGGTAGCAATTGGTACAAGGACGGGAAATTGACGTTGTTGGCAACTTGCTTTACCTGATCCTCATTGAGGAACAGTCGGCGTTCGTTACCCAGCGCGGCGGAGAGCGCCATAGGCGCACCACGGTGCGGAGTCGCGAGCGTGATCAGCCGCTTGATGGCACCGAAGCCGGGCCGGACGTTGTAGGCGCCCGATTCCAGATAGCTGCGACTGACGAGCCCTCCCATGCTGTGGGCAAGGATCGTAATGTCAGCATCGGCGCCCAGGGTTTGTGCTAACGCATCGACCGCATCCGCGAGCAGCTTCGCCGCTTGCGCGTTGTCCTTGCGCCAATCGTAGGGCAACACCTTCAAGCTCGGCGTCGGGCCATCTTCCACAAAACCGCAGGCATTGAGCGACGCCACGAGCGCAGCATACTGCGTGGAAATGGAGACTTTGCGGATGATGTCGCCGACTTTCGTTGCCGGATCGAGCAGTTCAGCCATGTGCGCATACGGCAGTACCAGCTCCAGCGGCCCTCCCGGCCAGATCATTTTTCCACCGTTCCACAGTTCAGAGCCCATGATGCCGGGCACGAAGATCACTGCGTGAGTCATGTCGTCTTCCTCTTCATCTTGCGCAGCACTTTGAGCATTTCGCTGGCCGCGACTTTCTGGATGGGATCCAATTTCTCGGCGCATTCGGGACAGATTTTTGGATCCCGTATGACGTCGATCAGGCTGACGCGGTCTTCGTTGTAATCAAGCACACAGCCCCGATTGGCGTGGTACTCGAGACTGGCGTTGAATCGCACCAGCACGGCGCCGACCATCAGCAGTCCGACGGCCGCCTCGAAGGGACGCCCCGCCTTGATCGCAAACTCACGCAGATCCGCGGTTGAGACCAGCGCAGTGCCGTCACTCACCGAGCAATAGTGATTCCAGTAGATTTCCCCGCCCGAATCACCCGCAACCATGGCCGGAGTGAGACCGACGACCATGTCCAGGCCCATGCCGGTTCTGATATCCCCGGCGACGGTAAAGAATTCATCCGCGATCACGTGCGGTTCCACTTTTGCGCGCTGCGCTTTGGATCGGGTGATACCGTGACTCATCATCCACGCGAGCATGCCTTCCGCGGTCTTGCGCAGGCCCGCAGGCACCGGCGCATTGATCTCAAACAAGGTGTACGGGTCTTGCGCGGCGTTCAAACGCGATAGCAGATCCGGGAGACCGGCAACCCACGCACCGAGGTCGAGCATGCCGATACGTTCCACTCGCGTGGTTCGACTGAGCTCGTGCGTGATCTGCGCAAGAAATTCGCTGGTGCCAGCAACGCCGCGCGCCTTTTTTTGAACGGGTCGACTCTCGACGGAGCTGCCCAGGAGCGCCGGTCGAGCGGTCGATTTGCCCCGACCTCGACCGGGCCCATCCGCCTTCTTTCCACGCACTGGCGCCACTGCACTTCTCGCACAGCTGTCGAGCAGGGTTTCCTGAAATGCCGGCTCCAGCTCCCGGAACGCGACCGCGAGTTGCGGTGCACTGGAACTCAGGTGATCGACGATACGTTCCTTGTTGGCTTTGACGGCAGCGTCTTTCGAACCAGAGACACGGCGCGCAGCAGTTTTTGTGGAAAACGATTCGGCTGTTTCCTCGACTTCATTCAAGGACGCTTTGCGCACCAGCATGTAAGGCGACATTTTCTTCATGGCGCACGCTCGAAGATGTGCTGCACATCGGCAAGACGATACAGCGTCGGGATACCCCATTCGAGGACCGCATTATTGCCCGTGGTGCCCGCGAGGCCGACTTTCAGCGCGACGCGCCCATTGGCCACGGCCTGATCGATACCGGCACCTTGCGCCAAAAGGGTGTAGACCGCCCCGACAAATGGCGCAATTGACTTGATGGGAATGCTGTACTGATTCGCGACGACCGCAGGAATGCCGGCGCGAATGAGCGCAGTGGCGATCAGACCGAAGTCGTCGTCGTACTTACCAGCACCACTGAGGCACGCGCTGAGCATCGCCAGCTGCACGCCCTTCCCCGCGAGCGCGACCGCGAGGTCTTCCGCTGACAGAAAGTCGCTTTTGCCGGTTTTCGAGTCCTGCAGCACCAAGTGACCAACACCGCCGCGCAGATCGCCATGTCCGAAAAAGTGGAAAACATCGAAATTCCTGCGGGCAAGAATATCCAGAAGTCCGGCGCGCGTGGCGCCCTCGACGACGTCGATGGTCGCCTCACCAGGCATTTGGGCGACCAATGTGCGATCAAGCACCGCCTTGATCTCGGACCAGTCGACGCCGGCTTGATCCATTGGATCCGCCGAGACGAACAGAACACGAATTTTCTCGGACGCTTTTTTCGGTGTAGGCCCGTAAACACCGCAGGTGGGGTGCACGCGAACAACTGAACGTTCGCGGTGGGGTGCAGGCATCCGGTCCGGGGTCGTCAAGTATTCCCACGGTACTTCGCGCAATTCAGAGCGATCGCTAAGCATCTGCATGCTGACCGGACCTTGGGGCAACCGGCTATATAGCTGCAGCAGCGAGCCACGAAACAGAAAATTAAAGAGTCGTTGACCAAAGTCATCGAGTTCAACCGCGCTCGGTCGCTGCGCGTTACCCGTCACCGCCTTTCCGATCAGGCGCCCAAAATCGATCAGCTCTCCCAAGGTCGCATCGAGCGAAACGCGCTCGATGGCCGTGTCCGCCCCACGGCGCGCAAGCGCGACAACACCCTTGGTTTTCGGCACATCGAGCAGGAACAGATCGAAAGCGCTCATCCAGGTTACCTCGTCACGCAGCGTCTGCAGCCACCAGCAATGTGGACTTCTGCCAATTAATTTCTATCGGAAAAACCGATTGGAAACCCGTACCGGACCCGTACTTTCATTGCAAATGAGGTGGCTCGATGAATCCGGTGGAATTTTCACGTCTACGAACATGACTTCAGTCTGGCCCACCAACATGGAGCCGTCGCAAATTCTCGACCGTCGGCAGATCGCCTGCCGACTCCTGCTCTCCGCTGGCAACGCCCGATATTTCGCCATGGCACGGGAGCCCTGATGGAAATTTGCGCCGCCTTTGGACTTGTTGCTCCGTTCCCCGCAACAGATCGTGTATTCCACCGACGCCCCTGGTACTGCGATTTGAGCGCCGTACCTCTCAGCAGCAGATTGGCTTCGGATTTGTTGACACTGGAACTTGCGCAGGTAGGTGTCAATGCCCATTTTGGTGTTGCAAATTCGGCGGAAGTATCTTTGTGGCAACGTCACACTTCGTTCGATTGTCAAGAAAGCAAGACGCTTGCCATGTTGCATGGCGGCAAAACCAGCTGGATTGTGCGCATCGAGGGCAGCAGGTTGTTGGCGAAGATGCGGGCTCTCTTGACTCGAGACTCGAATCAAACCCTCCACGGATTGCGGACTGCACTTCGTCCGCAAAACTTGGCCCACGCCTCAGCCAGCAGCGTGGCCATGAGGGCTGGAACGAGCAGAGCAGCGGGCCAGTACTCGTCCACCGACACCACGGAGGCGATCACAATCAGCGCCATGAGGCCCAGTTGGATGGCGACCGGGGCCAATGTGCTTTTTGCCTTCGATGTGGAAGGACTGGCGAACAAGCGAAGGAAGAACGCATGGGTTGTTGCGACGTAGATGGTCAGAGGTGCCAGCATCGTTGCCCAGTAGGCGATCCACTTCAGAAGGTTGTGGACGAATTCCCTTTGGGCAGATCGGAGCAAGGGTTGCTTGGCGGCCAACACGGCCGAGTCTGACGGATCGGTTGAGATTTGCTTCAGCCATCGGTCGCCATACGCGGCCTTGAAAATCCCAACGACCTCGGCGGACGTCATTGCCACGACAGTTCGGGATTGATCCGGCAGGTGTCTGCCCAGCGTCATCGTCAGACTCTCGTCGAGTGCCGCCAGTTCGCTGAGTTCGGTGTTGTACCACCATACGTTGGGCAGGGTGAGTTCGAAGAGACCGGTGGCGTTTGGCGCAGCGACGCCGATCAATGGCGCGAGAAATCGCGCGGTCGGGGCGTCGATGTTGGTCACTTCCGAACGCCTGCCGCAGCTGCCGAACGCGCCGACCTGGGTGACGCGGAACGCCGCCACGCAGGCGCCTTCGGTGCACGTCAGATAGTAGTTTTCAACGTGTGGCGAACATGTCCACGCGGATGCGTTTGCAGCGACACCCAGCAGCGCAACTGCGAGGACGCATGCGCCCACTATTTGAACGCACGGCGACGCAGAGCGTCAGGCATGATGATGGCTTGGCGAGGATCGGACCTGTTTCGATGGCGTTTGTGCAGCGAAGTTCACTTGGCCCCGAGCTGCTAGCGCTCGCGAATGTTGGCCCGCCTCAATTGACAGAGCAGATGATTTCGCCATTTCTAGCCGTGCGGCCAACCACACGCTCAATCTCTGCCGAGCGTGATCTCGAACGTGTTGGCCAGATTGCGCTCGCTGTCGCTGCCAATACTGCCTTTTGCGTGGATCGGCGAGGCTTTCCAACCGAGCGTAAAACCGTTGCTGGTTGCGTTTTCGATCGAGAAGGTAAACGTGTAATTCTTCAATGTGAGCGGCGTGGCCGCACCGTCTGGCAAGCCCGATTTATTGCCGGCGATGTCCTTGGCCAATCGGAGGATACCGACGATTGCCTGCTCCAGCTCGTTGACCTCGACACTTGGCGAGGCCGCCGGTGCCAGTGCCCTGGTCTGCACGCTATACCGATAGGAGAGCGCCTTGTTGGAACGAGCGTCGACCGGATTGGCAGATACCGCTGCCTCGATGACCGGTGCCGGGTTTGGTTTCAACGGGTCGAGAATTTCTTGCAGTTGCGTGCTCGTGTAGGCGCTTGGGCTGGGCTGCAATTCAATGACGAGGTTCTTCGATTCCGTTGCCCCTCCTTTGTGAGCAAATGAGAAAAGGTACAGATCCGCGCCAAACGATTTTGAATTCTTTGCGACCGTCGTCAGATTCAGCACTGCTTTTGCAATCTTCACCGATTTGGCCGCCTTGACCCGCGAACACGCCGGTTTTGCTGCATCATCGTTGGCATTCGCGCAGTCGGTTTCTGCCGCTTTGAGCAACGATTCACATTGCGGCGGCGCGGTCTCGCCGTGCAGCGCAGCGCACGCACTGCGTGCGTCAATGAGCGTCGCCTGGCAATGGGCAATGACCGCATTGGTGATGGTGTCGCACTGCGCTTTCAAATCCTTCAGGAGCTGCGCGCCAGGCGCTTCGACCGGCTCATCATGATTGACGACGTATATGGCCTTTTGCACCGTCCCGACCAATGTGCCCACCGGGAGCAAATTGCTGGTGTCGAGTTCGACGGCCGAACTCCGGATGGCCTTGCCGCACGAGACGATGGCGAGGGACGCAACGGTCAGGACGGCCAGTCGTATTGCGCCAGCGATATTCGTTCGAAAGCTCATAAAACCCCCGTGTAATGATCAGAACAGGAAACTGCATTCTCGAATCAGCGGACGATCTCGAAATCAATCGAGCCAACGCTCGGCTTGGCGCTTTCGTCAAATTGCATTGAAACCGCGTCCGCCGGCATTCCGGTAACTCCCAGCGTCGGCACGAGCCGAACCTTGACGCTCGTCGGATTCGCGCCACCGGTAATGTGATGGATCGCTTCGGTGACGTCGTACGTGTATCGCTTGCTGCCACTGTCATGGTGCGATACTCCGAAAAACGTCAGCGCACCGATGGTTTCTTCCACATCTCCGTCGGCCGCCTTGAGGCGCACTTCGTATACAACACCTGGCGAGTGCTCTACGCGAACACCGTCCACATGCAGGTATATCCGCGTGGGTTTCTGGGATTGAGTTGAAAACATCGGAGCACCGTTCAACGACGTGCGGGCGCCGCTGAAGGACCGCTCGATCTCGACAACCTGAGCGCCAAGCCTGATGGAGTTTTGCGCCGATTGCCCGGACCACAGAACGCTGCGTCTTGCTCTCGGAAGCGGGGATTTGGCGGGCAACTCCGGACATGCCTCATTCTCGTACTTCACATGCGGCGTGCTCGCATCCGCCGCATCGACGTGGACGATACTGCCGTCCGCATCAACAAACGCGTATTTCGTTTGCACAACAGCGTCCCATTGCGCGTCTTCGCCCGTCTTCGGCATCGCGTTCTGACCAAGCCAGCACTGCCATAAACGGTCAATATTAGCGTGGTGCAGCCAGAATACGGGGTCCTTCGCCGCCGTCTGCGTGGCACCCATCAGCGGCCCTCGACAGCCTTGGCCGACTGCACAATGAACCAGGCCGTGCGCATTGCCCTCCAACGATCCACTAAATGTCACAAAATCACTTTGCAAGAACGTGCTCTTCAGCCCCAGCGCTGCCACGGCAGGCTGGATGAAGCCATCATTCATGCCGAGCGTTCGTCGCTCTGCGAACAAGGGATTCGCGACAACGCCGGTGGCCGTTCGGTAGGCACTGTTGCGCAGAGGTTCTGGCAACGAACCTTGCAGCGGATCGGAATAGTCCCAGTAAGGTACGCGGAGTCCCGCATCCTGAGCGGCTTCCTGCAGCACGCGTTCGAAATAATAGAGATACCAGCGATGCCAGGGCAGAAAGCCCAACGTGCCGTGCTCGCAGCGGCCGAGAACTTCGCCTATGCCGCCAGGCGTCGCAGGTGGAACAAAGAATGCCTCGCCGGAAAAAAAACCGGTTCGCAGCGGATGGCTGGCTGGCAAACCGTCCGGGATGAAATCATGCATCGCGGACCAGAACTCCCAACTGCGTCGGTAGTCGGCGGAATCGTGAGCTGCCGTGTTTCGACCCTGCATCACCGCAATTCCACGGCGAAGCGATGCAACCCGTGCAGGATCCTGGGCGAACGCCTGAAAACTCAGGCGTTCGCCGGTCTGCGCGAATGCATGGAATGGAATGCACAAGGCAAGTACGGCCAACGCAAAGGATCTGCGCATGGAAAATCTCCTGCATAAAAATACTCTCCGCCCGGCGAGTCAAGGCGCAATGCCGCTTGCCGGTCCCCTGACGCTGTCAGCGCCCCAACACCAACCACGATGTCAAACGACTGGCAGCACAGCGGAACTCCTCTCAGCACGCGCGATACGGGCTTTGCGGCGGAACTCGGTCTGACCGTGGGCGAGGCCCGGACCGAGAATTGGGGGGTGAGGTCCGCAGCCATCGGTACCTCTCCACTTCATGCTTGCCCGATTCGCTGAAAGCGGCGGATCTTGGATCCGCAATTTTTTAGTATTTTTGGTTATTGTGGAAACGTTGCTGATGCGAGACCTGTCCCACCGAATCATCGGCGAAGCCAGCCCGATTGATGATTCGCATTTTGGCGGCGACGGCTTGTCGCGCACGGTGGCGTCCTGTCCCCTGCCCTCGTTCTTTGACGTGGTGTTGGATATCAACTCCGTCGGGATGTCGTTCATGAAACTGCCGTCTGCTTCGAGTCTGGGTTTGCGTGGAGTCGCAGTGGTGTGGGGTTTGTTGCCGGCGCTGGGGGTAGCGTCGGATTTCACGTATCGCCTGGGGCCGGTGGACAACGCGTTTGTGCGCAACCCGGCGCCGGCGACGTCGGTGCAGTACGGCACGGCGATGGCGGCGGGGGATTTCAACAACGACAACGTCAGGGACCTGGCGATTGCTGCCTACGGATCGAGCGAGGTGCGGATCCTGTTCGGCAAGGAATGGGATGTGGGGGCCGCTCCGGCGAGCAAGTTTGTCGAGTCGTCCATTTCTCTCCCTTTCCCGTTGTTCAGTCCGAAACTCGCGACGGGCGATTTCGATCACGATGGCGATGACGAGCTGGCGATCGGCAATCAGGATTTCAGTGACACCGCGTCCAACGCAGGGCGGGTGCTGGTGATGCGCTACAACGGGCTCACGTGGGCGACTCAGGAAATCATCGAACAGGGCACGAGCGACTATTCAGGTGTCGCTGAGCCGGGCGATTGGCTCGGCTCGTCGCTCGCCGTGGGCGACTTTGACAACGATGGCTACGACGACCTTGCGATCGGCGCGAAAGGCGAGGACGTGGGTTCGGTGAATGAAGCCGGCGCCGTGTTGATCGCGTACGGCTCATCGGTCGGAATCACCGGTGCGCGTGATCAGCTGGTCACTCGCAACAACGATGGGCTTACCGTCGCGCCGGCAACGGTCGAACGTTACGGCACGGCGTTGGCAAGCGGCGATTTCAACGACGATGGCTACGACGACCTCGCAATCGGTGCGACGCGCGCGCGGTGTCCCAATGGCACGGACTCTGCCGGCGCCGTGGTGATGATGCTCGGCAGCGCGAGTGGCATCGTCAACACCGGCACGCGGCAGTTCCGGCCCGGAGTACTTGGCGTGCTCGGATCGTGCACCGACAATCAGGTGTTCGGTCGCACACTGGCGAGCGGTAACTTTGATTCCGACAGCAACGCGGATCTGGCGATCGCAACCGGCGAAAACGCCGTGCACATTTTATACGGCGAGACCACGATCGGACTGCAGACCGCCGGCGATCAGCGCATCACGCCAGCGTCGCTGCCTGGCGGTAGCGACGGAGATTTTCGTTTCGGTGAGGCCATGGCGACGGGGCGTTTCAATGCGATCCCCTTCGACATTTTCCCGGGCCGCGTCAGTCTCGCGATCGGCGCGAGTTTCGACACCGTAAATGGTGTGCTCAAGGCTGGCTCGGTCAGCGTGATTCCCGGTTCGGGCTCCGGATTGCTGCCTGCGGAAGCCATGCGCTTCACGCGCAGTTCGTCCCTCGAAAGCGGCCCACCCGTCGCGGTCGATCTGTTTGGTGCCGCACTGGCCGCGGGCGATTTCAACGATGACGGCACGCGCGATCTCGCCATCGGCGTTCCGTATTTCGACGACGGCACCCTGGGTGATCGCGGTGCCGTGCAGGTGCTGTACAACAGCGAGTTTATTTTTCGCAATGGCTTGCAATGAGGCATAGTCGACACGAAATTCGGCTTGAACCTTGCGCGCTGCGATGCATCAACAGCCAGAACGGATGTCGTGTCGGCGCCTGATTGCGGGCCATCAAACTCGCCAACGAAATCCGTCGGCGAGATAGATTGCCTCACTCCAGCCCGTTCGCAAACAGCTGATCAACTTTCAAGAAACTGACCCTGTTCGCCGATGGCTGACCGACAATCAGCCGGTCAGCTGTGGCGTCGTAGGCGAAACTCATTGCGGCTCCGCCGCCCGCCACCGTTCCACGCACGCTGTTCAACGCCGAGATAAAGCCTGCCGACTTTCCCCCACCGCCCAACGTTACCGCCCCCGCATCGACGATTGATCCGTTATCCCATAAAGGACTTGTAAACAAATAACGTCCGTTTGCCAATACGACGATGTGTTTGCTGCCGACCTGATCATTGGCCTGCGACCCAGTGATGGCGTTGCTCAGCGATGGCACACCCGTGGAACCGGTCCGACCATTGCCCAACGCCATCAGTCCGACTGCCGCGACGCCCGCAATGTTGAAATAGGGTGCCGGGACAATATAGTCACCGTTGCCGATCGCGAGCACGCGGGAATAGCCCAGCCAATCGTATGAACTCGCTCCGACCAGCGAGTTGGCCGCCGACACGGTACCAGTACTCGGTGCGCTACCCTTAGCCCAGGTCGCAGACCCCAGGTTGCTCCGTGTGCCGTCACTCCAGACATGATTGGCGATCACGTAATTTCCATTCGTCAACGGCGCCACTGAATCGATGACGCCGTTGCCAATCAGTATCGAATCGGCAGCCGTCGGCGTGCCGGTCCTTGGCGTCATTCCGTCCGCCCAGGTAACCGCGTTCGTGCTGGAAACGACATAGTTGCCATTGGCCAGCGCTCGATTTCTTCCGAATGCCGAGTCGACGAGTTTTCCCGTCTGCGCGTTTCCGATCAGTGAATTCGCCGGGGAAACGCGGCCCGTCAGTCCCGTGGTGCCATTTGCCCACGTCGCTGCCCCGACTGCGGTGTTGGTTGCATCGTGCCACGACGAATTGACCAGCACATAGTTGCCATTGGTCAGTGCGAGCACGTCGCCACCGACATAGTCGTCCGTGCGACTGCCGACCAGGGAATTGACGAGCGAAACCGAACCGGTCAATCCCGTCGCCCCGTTCGCCCACGTCGCCGCGCCCACGTTTGAGGCAGGTCCCTCGGACCATGCACTGCTGATCACGTAATGGCCATTCGACAACGCCGTCACAATCTGGCCGACTCGCTGGTTGCTCGTTGTGCCGACGAAGGAGTTGGAAGGCGATACCACACCGACGGTGCCGCCCTGGCCATTTCCCCACGTGGCGGCGCCCAGCAGGTCGCTCCACTCCGGACTGCCGATAACGTAGTTTCCATTGCGTAACGGCGTGATCCCGCCACTCGCGAACGGTCGGTTGTAGTCATCGCCAATGATCGAATTGGTCGCGCCGACCACGCCGACAATCGGTGCGGTTCCGCTGGCCCAGGTCACCGCACCGACACGTGCCCAGCGCAGGCTGCTGATCACATAGTTGCCATTTGCCAAAACCGTGATTCCGGAAAAACGGGCGTCGTAGTACTGATCGGGTCCGTAGCCGGTAAACCCGACCTGATCACCGCCCTGGGTTCCGATCAGCGAATTGGCAGCGGATATTGGCCCCACGAGACCCGTACTGCCGTTGACCCAGGTGACCGCGCCTGCCCCAGGTTCATCCATGAACGTCCAGTCCGGCGTGACCACGACAAAATTTCCATTCGGTAACGGCGTAACCCCACCGTAGCCAAACTCGCTGCCGCCGACTTCATCGATCCAGTGCCCTCCAATCAGAGAATTCTCGGCCGATACCACGCCGTTCAACCCCACGGTTCCGTCGACCAGCGTGACAGCCCCCCAGTTGCCATGCCAGAAGTTGCTTGCGATTACAAAATTGCCATTGGCAAGAACGGTAATACCGCGGCTGCACACGCCGTCGCCCTGATGGCTACCTGTCAGCACACTGATCAGTGCGCCCGACGAACTGTAGAGATAAGCCGCGCCCACGTAGGTGAGGCCATGGGTCCCTGGCTTGATCGGATCACAGACGACAACGTTGCCGTTGGGCAATGGCGCGATAAATTTACCGAATTGTTCGCTGCCGCGAGGACCATCGATGTCAAGCTGCTGCGAAAATGCAGGCGCAGACAGAAGAAGACCGACAAGGGTGGCGGCCAGCAATTGGACACTCGAGAAGCGAAGAGGTGATGAAATCGGCAAAAACATGGGGGAGTTCCGAAAAAGCGTGGGGTGATTGTCTCACGACCACGCAAGAGTTGAGCCATCTCCTGACATACCGCATCGGGCGCTTGGGGAGATGGTCACATCGATCCGACGTTCATCACAGTCGGGCTTGATTGAAACGGCATCGACATGCCGCGTCGCGCGTCCTCTTGCTGCACCGCTGAGTTTGAGTGCACAAGGCACCGGCGCGGCCCTTCCCCCGTACTCCCGATAAGTGGTGGCGGGCTTTCCCGCCAACTCACGACTAGGGAAACCAGAGCGCGGAACCCGTACGGGTCGCGACTCTGGCATCGATCCGGCAGTCGGGTCGATGTGGCGTATCGCCTATTCCCCTTTCCCTGAGGTCATTGCCATGAAGATTCAAACCCGTCTGTCATCCGCCGTCGTGTTGGTGCTGAGCTTGATGACGCCCGTGCTGGTCGGCGCCGAAGAAGTGAGTGTCGAGACCAACACCGGCGGCATTGTCGTGCCGATTGGTCCGCTCGACGCGGAGTTCATTGCCAAGACGATCAACGTCAGCGGGCCGCGCACCTTGACCATCCACTACTTCGCCGAATGCCAGGTGCAGCGTGGACATGTGGAATATGACATTGTGGTGAACAAGGGCATCCTCGCCATTACCGCACGGCAAGCATCGCCGACCAACGACAGCCTCAGTGCGCTGTGCTCGAATGATGGCGCTACTACCGAAAGCAATCTGCGCGCGGCCAGCGTCGGCACGGTGGTCGCGTGCACGATTTCCTCGGCGTCCAATTACACCGTGCGCGTGCGCGGGCATGTCGAGGGCCCGGGCGCGGTGGGCACCGGTCTGGTCGACGATCAGTCGCTGGTCATCGAAGAGCATGCGTTCTCGATCGGCGTGCCGCCGTGCGTCAATGAGCTGCCCGGTGACATCACGTCGGGCGGTTGAGTCTGTGCGTTGCCCGGCGGGCATTGCTCGCCGGGATCGCCTCGATCCGCGGTTTTTTTCCGTCGAGTGTGTGCGTCAGGATGTTGCGCGAAGATTGTGGACTTATACTGACTTCCGCTTTCTGCCGGATCAGGATGGGCCTCGCATGGGCACGCTGCATTCGCGTCTGGGTGTGGAATGGCCGCTGATCCAGGCGCCGATGGCGGGCGTGCAGGATGCAGCGTTGGCGATTGCGGTGTCTGAGGCAGGCGGTCTGGGTTCCCTGCCCTGCGCGATGCTCAGCGAATCACAGCTGACACGCGAGCTGGAGCGAATTTCCGACAGCACGAAGCAGCCGGTGAATCTGAATTTCTTCTGCCACACGATGCCCACGCCCGATGCGGAACGTGAGCGGCGCTGGCGGGACGCGCTGGTTCCGTATTACCGCGAGTTCGGACTGGATCCGCAGGAGCCCGTGGCGGCGGTGGCGCGACGACCGATCGACGCAGACGTCGTCAATGTACTGGAGCGTTTCAAACCGCGCGTGGTGAGTTTCCACTTTGGTTTGCCGGACGATC